>CAYVSQ010000187.1:0-3388 GCA_964453815.1 uncultured Acidobacteriaceae bacterium
TGCAATCAAGCGTCCCGTGGTTTTTGCGCGTTCAAGAATCGGATTGAAGAGCTTGGAAAGCAGGTTGAATTCTTCGAGCAATGTGCCAAAGGTCACCGCACCGATGATGATCCAGAGCGTCTTCAGCATGCTGGCCATCCCACCGCGTGAAAGAAGGCTGTCCAGCTCCTTGACACCCGTATTCACATGATAGCCAGTCGCCATCGCCATCCAAATACCTTTGATGTATAGAAGCGGTGTAGAAAACGTCGAATCACTGACAGTACGCAATACGGCCTGAGGTTGCAGAATCGCCGCCATGATGCCCGCGAGCAGCGCCGCGGCGAGAATGGCAAGCGAGGCTGGCACTTTGCGATACGAGAGCCCTATCAGAACGATCAGCGGGAGCAGGTTCCACGGCGTAATCCAAAAGAGCTGATTCAGCTTATAGAGTTCGCTCCCGGTGTCGACGTTGTGAACGATGCTGCCCTCTCGGAGGCTTAGAAATGTAAACACCATGGCAGCAACGAGGAAGGAAGGTACGGTTGACCAAAGCATTGCGCGGATGTGCGTATACACGTCGATGTGCGCGAGCTCAGCTGTCAGGACGGTTGTCTCGGAAAGGGGGGATATTTTGTCCCCTACGTAGGCGCCCGAGATGACAGCTCCCGCAGTGATCGCTGGTGATACCCCGACCATCGGTGCGAGTCCCACCAGTCCCACGCCAATCGTCCCTGCGGTCGTCCAGGAACTCCCAGTACCGAGCGATACCGCCGTACAGATGGCTAACGAAGCGACATAGAAATAATTTGGATGGAGCAGGTGGATGCCGTAATAGACCATAGTCGGGATCGTGCCGGACATGTTCCAGGTACCAATCAGTGCGCCTATACCAAACAGGATAAAGATCGGGGTGGTAACGGATGCGACTGCGGCCTGCCGTGATTTGGAGATGTCATCCCAGGAGTGACCATTCTTAAGAAGGATCAGGGCAACAAGCATCGCGCTGAGAATCAACGCTACCTGTATGGGACCGTCAAGAGCGTCCAACCCAAACAGAAAGACAGCCCCTGCGATCAAGACGATAAGAGTAACCGCCGGAATGATCGCGTCGGCATACGATGGTTCCTTGATACCGCGCGGCGTGAGGGGCTCGTCAGCCATAACGTTGCCTCCCTTTTTCAGGCAGCTCCGCTGAAAAGGCTCGCAGAACTATCAACTCGCAAAACTGTCAGATAACTCCACATTCCGTAAACACGGGAGCGTTATTCAAAGGCCGGGACCGGCGAGAAAATTGTAGTCCAATTCTTACTTTGGTAGCTGACATGCCAAAGCAAAGCTGGCAACGCTGTCGATTTTTACTTGAGCAGGTAGCAGGAGTCAATGCGACCAAAGTCTTACTGCGTAACTCAATCAAGTCCCAGCGAATGTTTTTATGTAGATCGTGCTGAGCACTGCGCGGATTTTTACTGTGCAGTCATAAGGGTGAGAGCTATTTCTTCGTCGACTGGAACATAACTTGCATTCTCGTTGTGTCCGACGAAACAGAAGAAAGTCGAGACTAAAAAAAGGCCAACGCCGCGGAGCCGCAAACCACGAGCAACCCAAACAACGTCATTTGTTCTCTAACACTTTTTTCTGGTATTGTTTGTGACCCAAGGCGCCCGTGGAAGTGGCGTGGTGCCAAGGCAGGCAGAAGCCTTGGCCGGGGGGCCTGGAGTGGGAGCTTGTACTGTAGTGGGGCCAATTTTTTTATCATGTCTGTGACGTGCGTCAGGGTAACGGGTGCCGCTTACGTCTAATGATCGAGCTTGGGACGGGATCACTGGCCGAGTTGGTGCGATTTGGCCTCCAACTCAGGGCCGGACCGAGGTGTCCGATGATCCAAGAGACCTGTTTCGCGGGGGTATGTAGCCAATGTAAGTGAAAAGTTATTTTCAGGAGGAATGGCATGGCTTCGACTGACCAGACTGAGCAGAAGATGTCGCTCATGCAACTGACTGCGATGGTGGTAGGCGGAATGGTTGGAGCGGGGATCTTCTCGCTCCCGCGTACCTTTGCCGGTGCCACTGGCCCATTCGGCGCCGTCATCGCATGGCTTATCGCGGGTACCGGCATGTACATGCTGGCCCGTGTGTTCCAATCGCTCGCCGAACGCAAACCCGAAATGGACGCTGGTGTGTTCGCGTATGCCAAGGCTGGCTTCGGCGATTACCCGGGCTTTCTTTCCGCCTTCGGTTATTGGATCGGAAGTTGCATCGGCAACGTTTCGTACTGGGTGCTGATCAAGGCGACGCTGGGGGCATTTTTCCCGGTCTTTGGAGATGGCAACACGGTAGTGGCGATCCTTGTCGCATCGATCGGGATCTGGCTCTTTCATTTCATGATTCTGAGGGGCGTGCAGCAGGCCGCGGCCCTCAACACCATCGTGACGATCGCGAAGGTCATTCCGATCCTCGTCTTCATCGTGATTATGATCTTTGCATTCAAAGCCGACATGTTCCGCGGCAACTTCTATGGGGGCGATCTTACGGGAAACCTGTTCCAGCAGGTTAAAGCCACGATGCTGGTCACGGTGTTTGTCTTCATCGGGATTGAGGGTGCGAGCGTGTACTCGCGTTATGCGAAGAAACGCTCTGACGTAGGCGTGGCCACCATCGCTGGCTTCATCGGTGTCACGGGCCTGATGGTACTCGTAACCCTGACCCCGTATGCTGTGCTACACCGGGCTGATATTGCCGGCATGCGCCAGCCGTCGATGGCGGCCGTGCTGGAGGCTGTGGTCGGGCATTGGGGCGCAGTCTTCGTCAGCCTCGGACTTCTCGTTTCGGTGCTTGGGGCTTACCTTGCGTGGTCGCTGATCTGCGCCGAAGTGCTCTTCGCTGCGGCGAAGAACAAAGACATGCCAAAAATTTTTGCGACGGAGAATGCGAACCGTGTTCCTGCGGCGGCCCTGTGGATGACCAACATCGTTGTTCAACTTATTGTTATCACCACGTACTGGTCGCGAGACGCATTCGCGCTGATGCTGAATCTCACCAGTGCGATGTCGCTCATCCCCTATCTGTTCGTGGCGGCTTACGGGTTCAAACTCTCGAAGGGGGGTGAATCCTACGAGACACAGCCGGAGGGTCGGCAGCGCGATTTGATCGTCGCTTTAATCGCGGTGGTTTATACGGCTTTCATGATCTTCGCCGGAGGCATGAAATTCATCGTGCTTTCGGCGATCCTCTACGGACCCGGGACGCTGCTGTACATCTGGGCGCGCCGCGAACAAAATGCCAAGGTCTTCAAGACCGGGGACATAGTCATCTTCGCCGTTGCAATCGTCGGTGCCTTGGTAGGTGTTTACGGGCTCATAAGTGGACTTATTGAAATTTAAACATTAATGGCTTGATTCAATCTAAGG
>CAYVSQ010000188.1:0-6311 GCA_964453815.1 uncultured Acidobacteriaceae bacterium
TTGATCGGCAGGGCACCATTCAGAGTAGCCGTGCTTACCTGGTTTGCAGCGAAGGCCGGGAGGGAGGCATAAGTGACCGTTCCAGCTTCGGTGTTCCCCTGGTTCATTTGAATGCGCCGAATCTCGACTCCGGCTTTGAGCGTGTGCCGGCCTTTTACCCACGTCAGGTTATCGATGTAGGAGAAGGAGTTGCCCACGCCGATGCTTACTCTGTTGTTATTCAGATTGGTAAAACCGGAAACCGAGATCACGTAGGGTATCCCCGTTTGATTGATGTCGTAAGTGTCGGCGGTGCTGCGGTTAAAACCGAACTTCAACTCGTTCAGCAGGGACGGGGAAAAAATATGCATGAGTTCGATTTCGCCATTCACGGGAGAAGAGGTCAGCTGCTGCAGGTCGAGAAGATAAAAGCCGGAACTGGCCAGGGGTTGCGTATTGACCGCCCGGTCGTAGTTGAATCGCACAAATGCCGTGGTCTTTTCTGTGAAGTGCTGGTCGAGGCGGACCATGCCGGAATTTTCAAAGACGATTTGCCTGCCGTTACTCGTAAATTCATTGATATCTGGATTGCTGGTCGGAGTCTGGCCTTGCGGATACGCATTGAGAATTGGGATGAGTACGGGGGAATCCGCGGCCACCTGGGCTTTGAACGCGGCACTGGGAACATAGCCGAGCAGCGGAAAACCCCAGTTCTGACGGTAGCCTTCATAGGCAAGAAAGAAAAAAGTCTTGTCGCGCACAATCGGTCCGCCGATGGAACCTCCGAACTGATTCAAATGAAAAGGCGGCTGTGGGGTCGTGGTGAAAGGAACAGGTTGCGAAGCGTCAAAGACATTATTCCGAAAGTATTCAAAAGCGTTGCCGTGGAACTGGTTCGTGCCCGAGGCCGAAGTTACGGCTAACTGCGGGCCTCCCGTTGCGCCGACCTCGGCGGTGGAGAGCACAGAGTCGACGCGAAACTCGTCAATTGTGTCGAGGGGAATCGCCAGACGAACATAGGGCTGTTGGGGCTGGTTGATGATGTTGGTGGCATCGATGCCATCGTAGGTAAAGTTGTCGTCGTCACGCCCTCGGCCGGCGAATCGAATCGAACGCTGATTACTGCCCCCGGTGTCGACGGCGCTGGGCTGAAACGCGGTGAGATTGGCCCAGTTGCGGCCATTGAGCGGCAGTTCTTTGGCCTGCACCTTGCTGATGCTGACACCGAGCGCATCGGAAGTCTTGTCCATTTGCTCGGAACTGGCTGACACTTCCACCCGTTCCTGACCGCCTGATACCCGGAGGGTCGCGTCCAGGGTCCGGGTGCGGCCCATCACCTGCTGAACATCGATGAATGTGAGCTCCTTAAAGCCCTGATGGCTAAACGTGATGGTGTAGATACCTACCGGCAACTCGGGAATGTCGTAGCTTCCACTGGAGGAGGATGTGGTCTCCCGCCGCAATCCCGTTGCATCGTGAACTGCTGTGATATGCGTCTGCGGCAAAACGCGCCCGGAGGCGTCAGTGACCGTCCCATTCAATCCCGCGCGGTCAACCTGAGCGAAGGCTTGAGATGCAAAGCAAATAAGCACCGCGACGGAAAGGGTAAATGCGGATGGGGGGAGGAAAGGACGGAACATACGCTTACTGGCCTCGATGAACCAAATTTGCACTACCGATCAGTAACAAGGAGGCGATCCTAGCGTCGAACTCCAGAAGATCTCGGAGGATCCGGCTATTTGGATGCCAAGTACTTAGGAAAACTGAGAGCGAAGTCTTTATAGGCCCGCAATTGTTAAAGGCGCCTAATAGGATTGTTAATAGTTGGGTGAACTTCGATTTCACTGTAAAGTGGGTTTCTGAACCCCGTTGTATTGTGCACTGCTGCGACATGCGTCTACGGCAAAAATGCGCCCCGGGGAATCAGTGACCGTGTCCTTCAATGCCGCGCGGTCAACCTCCGCGAGGCCCTGTGCCGCATGGCAAACAAGCAGACTGATAATCTCCGCAACGAAAGACCTGCGGACAAACAGACGAATCAAACGCATCCCGGCCTCGAAAGCAGGCTTTGTTGTCGGAAAGATGGCGAGAAGGAGGCCACGGGTGCGTGGCCCGCCTCCCTGTTTCCGTGGACAAAAACTATCTTGAGGAGCCAGCCGCTGCAACCTGAGGAGAACTCTCCTGCTGCTTCTCTGAGAACTGAGGCTGAACGGTTTGCTGATCATGACAATTCTTCAGCAATTGCGCCCTATTGGCCCGCAGATCAAGCCCGCTGCGAGTGGTTGGATATAGCCTGTTTCCCATCGTCCCCTCCCACAGAACGTGGTTGAACTTCGGTGTGTCGAGCTGGTCTTCCACTGCGAAGTTCATGCCCTTTGTCTGAGCTGTCCACCATGTCGCGTCATGCAGCGGATGCCAGTTGAGTTTCACCGACGTCTGGCTGAACGCCGACGCTGGAATCGGCAGTGTGGTAGTGGCCAGATATTCCGACGGCGTCGCCTTGAAGTTCCATTCTTTCTGCCTCGTGTCGAAGGCGTTTGCCATTGGCAGCGCGTGGGCGTCGTTCAGGTTGAGATGTGGAATCCCGAGGATATCTTCCATGGTCCGGATCATGCTGACCGTGTTGTAGCGAGTCGTGTCAACAAAGCCGTGCTTGACGTAGGGGCCAATAATGAACGCGGTGCTGCGATGAGCGTCGACATGATCCGCACCATCTTGAGCATCGTCTTCAATGACGAAGATCAGCGTGTCCTTGGCGTAGGGACTATTCGCGACAGCCGCAGCCACGAGGCCGACGGCATAGTCGTTATCTGCAACCTGCAACTCGGGCGTGTTCACACCGTTGATCGCAGTGCTGAAGTTGCCCATGTGATCGTGCGCAAGGCGAAGGAGCGTGAGGTTCGGCAGGTTTTTGCCGGACACGTAGTCGTCGAACTCCCGCTTCCACTCGGTATAGAGGAAGAAGTCAGCGAAACTCTGATCGAACCCACGGAAGTACGGATCTGTGTGGGGGGTCAGAGCCGGGTTGGTCGAGTAGGCGACCTGCACCGGAGGAGTCAGCAAAGCCGGCTCAGGAATCTCCGGGATGCCTCCAAGAGACGGCGGCGCCTCATAACGAACGATATCGAGGAGGAAGCCGTAGTCGCGAACCGAAAGGCCGGCCTTGAGAGCAGAGTTCCAGAGATAGCCTTCGCCAGGTTTATCGTCATCGCTGTCAGGAGCCGCAACGTTCGCGGTGCCGGGCAGCAAATTGGGATCAGGAGTGAAGCCCGGACCAGTCACGACGAGAGCTGGGTCGGCGGCAACGCGCTGCGGAATGCTGCCGATACCGACGTTGACGTTGCGGTTGGTGCCCTCCGAATCATTCGAGAGACCGCCGTGAACGCCATAGTTCACCGGAATTTCCTTTTCGATTACGTCCGTAGTACGGGCCGAAGTGGACCACGGCCAGCCGTCTCCGCTCACGTCTGAAGTGTCATAGAAATTATCAAAGTCAACGAAGTTGCGCGCGATCCTGTGAAGGTTCGGAGTGTCGGCGTCCCCAAACATGGTCAGGCTGGGATCGCCGTTTCCAACCTCGAGATCACCTAGAATCTGATCGTAGGTGCGGTTTTCCTTAATGATGTAAATCACGTGGTGGACCTTCCTGTGAAGCTCCGCCATCGTCTCCTGCTGCTCAGGTCTGAGGTCGGGGAAGAAGTGATCGTTTTCGAGCACTCTGGAAGTAAGCCTCTCCAGCTCTTCCTCGCCGGGGGCAGGCACAGTCTGGAATCCAGCCTTGGTGAGCTGCCAGATGTATTGATTCGCAGTACCGGTTTCCTCCTGCGGATTCGGGCCGGCCGCGCTCTTCCCGTTCACGATATAAAGCGTCCCGCCGTCGCGGCTAACTGAGACCGAATTGGGATACCAGCCGGTGGGAATCAATCCGGTAACGCGGCTGTTGTTGAGGAACCTGCTGAGATGAACGACTGCAACCGCATTTTCACCGGCGTTGGTTACGTAGAGCGTCGATTCGTCGGGAGATAGAGTTAGATTATTAGGGTTCGCACCCTTGTAATTCTTCCGGTTGGCATACGCATCAACAGGAGCCGTTATCTTAATCTCGGCCTGCACTTTATTGTTGGCTGTGTCAATGACAGCGACGGAATCACTGTTGTCCTGCACGACAAAGAGTTGGGTCTGCGCCTTGTTCAGCACCATCTTGTTGGGCTGGCCGGGAAGCGCGATGCGATCCGTAAGGGTGGGTGCACCAGTGATGTTGACGACATCGATTTCACGGTCACGGATGCTCGATACATAAGCAGTTGCGTTGCCCTTGATAGCGACCCAGAAGGGGAACTCGCCACCAGGCACGCCGGTCTTCGTTGGATCAATCACGCCGGGACGCAGATCGAGTTCGCCGGAAACCGTCCATCCGCCCGGCCCCTTGGTAAGCACGCTGATTGAGTCGTTCTCATAGTTGGCGACGACCAGCTTCTGCCCGTCAGCCGTCACCGCCAGTCCGGCAGCCTCAGGCTGGATCGCCAGGCCGAGGCCACCGAGTTGATCGATGGCCGGTATCGCCTTCGCCAGATGGCCGAGGGCAATCGGAGAGCCCGTTTCCTCAGTCCACTTGCCGCCCACGGGCGCATATACATGTGCGTTGTCGCTGACGCCGCCGGCGACAAACAGCTCGGTTCCTGCCGGATTGAACGCAATGCCGTTGTAGGTATTCGGAACCTGGATGACCTGCTTCTGCACCGCGGTTGGGCGGGAAACGTCAAAGACGAAAACGTACTCGTTTGAATCTGCCGGATCGGAGGCTCCCGACGTTGGGTTGGCCTGGGTGTTGTAACCGCTGGTCAGGATGACAAGCGTCTTCTTGTCCGGGCTCAGAACAGTCTGTACGGCCTGCCCGGCAGTGTATTCGGGATTGTCGGCAAGGCCTGGGTTTAGGGCCTGAAAGCTTGAACCGCGGGGTGCGAGCGGTGTGATGCGCTGGCCGGTGCTGAGGATCTGAGGTTCACCGCTGTTCAACTGCGCAGAGGCGAAAGGCATGACCAGGAGCACACTTGCGTACAGTATGCCCGCGACAACTCTACCTTCAAGGACATGATTCCGTTGCATAGGGATTCTCCATCATTCAGCCGGGCGGTGGTGAAAGGTGATGGGGTTACGTGAGCTGCCAGGATCACCGTTGAGTTGCAGGACAAGAAATGCTCCTTCGGAAGAACTCCCTGAAACTGCACCTCTTAACCTAGGCCGGGTTAGGGCGAACCCCGAGCAGGGAGTCTCGACGGATAGGTTTCTACCACGGTCGATATGAAGGGGTCGTCTCCAGACCAATTAATTTTTGGTTATTCAGGATCTTTCGCGACAGTAAGGCTACTCGGGATAATTCTCGAATCATAAGCCTCGCGCAAGCTGAGCTTGCCGCGGACAAGCCTGCACAAGTCAACATAACAATGCGGAATCCAAATGCAAATGGGATAGAAGCCAGCGGGCAACTGCAAGCCATTCTTGTGCAAGCTCTCGATAGGCATGCCTGAAAAGAGAGGTTCTCCGGTTTCAATGGACCTTCAACAGCTGCTCGCGCTTTGCACGCAAGTTGCGTCCTGATCGGACGACCGGATAAGGCACACCTTCTCCCTTCAATCCTGCTCAAAGCACCCGGTTGAAGCGCTCCGGGGCAGCATGGTCGCTTCGGGAAAAATCCAGCCCTTGCATCTGCTCGCCCCAATATGCGGCATCGTGCGCTGTGCGTTCGAACGCCCTGATCCGCACGGTTTCGGCCAATGCGTTTGCCGAGGTCGCGGGTCAAGCGGCAACTGTGTGGTCCGCAACACGGCTGGCACAATCGGAGTGTATTGCCATGGCTTCGCATCGCGCGTAATGACATCCGTCATCGGGGGCTCCAATCCATCGTTCAACCCCATCGGCTTGAGGTGCAGAATGTCTTCGATCGTGCGCAGCGTATTGACGGTGGAGTAGCGCGTCGAGACGACCTCGCCACGTTTGACGTAGGGACCGATCACGTAGGCAATGGTTCGGTGGGCGTCCACATGGTCGGGTCCATCCTGTGCGTCGTCTTCGATAACAAAAATCAAGGTGTCGTCCTTGTACTTGCTGTTGGAGACCTTCCCGAGGATCTTCCGCAGGGCAAGTCATTGTCGGCCATTTGAGTCTCGATTGTGTCGACGCCATCGATTGCGCCTCCACCCACCGGCCCTGTGTCGCCGAAGTGGTCATGAGGCAAAGCGATCAACTCTGCACACTGCGCGTTGGCAGCTGGTTCGCAACCTGATCGGCGGATTACTCGACAGATGGAGGTATTCTCTTGGCGACTGATCGAA
>CAYVSQ010000189.1:0-4305 GCA_964453815.1 uncultured Acidobacteriaceae bacterium
GCAGGCCACTCTTTCTGTGATCGTTAAGATCATCCTCTTCACGCCTTTTGCAGTCTCCAGGCGCAGTCCTCGAAGGGTATATACGCGACAGGGCACGCGAGTCAGCCAGGCGGCAAGCCCTACCAATAGCCCGGCTTTTGGAGTGCCGCTGTTGCATATGACCGGCTTGATTCGGCGGAGAAGCCGCAGGATTTCAAACAAAGATCGCAAATCGGATAAGGGCGAGATATCTCGCCTCATCGCTACTCCGAAGACGGGATATCCCTCCCGTCTTCCGATCTCCTCCAACTCTTTGCCGGGACTGGACAACAGGGCAGGATCGAAGCCAGCCGCCTTCAAATAAGCTAACTGCCCGCGCATCAGAACGGTGCTCATCGAATCGGTCACGGCATGCAGAACATTGATGCGTTGACTGCTCATGCGCTTCCCATAGTTAAATTTGCGATACCTTCGGCATGGCTAGACGACTGATCGGATTTGCGGCGGCTTTCATCCAGCCATGCCTGGAACATCAAGACGTCCCACAGATGGTATTCCCAATTTGTTTTCCCTGAGAGGTGTTCGCGCCAGATCTTCTGGATCGGAGCGGAATTGAAATATCCATCCTGCCGGAGACGGCTTTCTGCGAGCAACGATTCGGCCCAGTCCCGAAGCGGCCCGCGCAGCCACGTTGCCAGAGGTATGCCGAAGCCCGATTTTGGACGATCCACCATTTCGCGCGGCACGTAACGGTAAAGAACCTGCCGTAGAATCCACTTGCCCTGCCGATGACGGATCCGCATGGACAGCGGCAATCTCCACGCAAATTCTGCCACACGATGATCTAACAGCGGAACTCGGCCCTCGAGACCCACCACCATCGTAGCCCGGTCAAGCTTTACCAGGATATCGTCAGGCAGATAACTCACTGTGTCCAGATACATCATGTCCTCGGCAGCGTGTCCAAGGCGTTGATGATGCTTTCCAGAGAAGAGTGTTCTGGACTCGAAAACTTGCGGAAGAATCTCCGCCGGATCCAACCAGTGAGATACCAGCCTCTCGTAGAGAGCATGCACGTCCCGACTTTCCAGTAAACCTGCCAGCTTGTGAAGTTTGTATCCCGGCATCCGCATCTGCAACCGCACGGGAGTTGCCGGATTGCAGACTCGAAAGAGAAAGTCCCAACCATCCGGTGGCATTGTCCTGATGCCCGAGGCTCCAAATTTGCGGAGAATGAGCGGCAAATGATCGATGCGGCGATTAAGCGTGTCAGCCCATACATGTCGGTTGTATCCGCCAAAGAGTTCGTCACCGCCATCACCTGAGAGGCTCACGGTCACGTGTTCCCGCGCGAGTTGGGAAACCAGAATCGTCGGAATCTGTGAACAATCCGCAAATGGCTCGTCGTAGATTCTTGGCAGCGATGGGATCACGGCCATAGCCTCGTCGGAGCTTACATAGAGCTCCGTGTGCTCCGTACCCAGATGGCGAGCCACCTTCGAAGCCTCCTGGGCTTCGTCAAACTCCCTGTCATGATTTCCTATCGAGAATGTCCTTACGCGAGCCGGGCTTTGTGCCTGCATCAATGACACCACAGTGGACGAGTCGATCCCCCCGGAAAGAAAAGCACCAAGAGGGACATCTGACCGCATTCGGATGCGAACCGCATCTCGCAGCAGCCCATCGAGTTGCTCTATTGCTTCCTGCTCGCTGCCTACGAAGGAATCGGAGACCGCCTCGTTGACAACCTCACTTAGTGACCAATACGGGTGCGGACTCGAGTCAAAATCTGTAGCAGAGACCTTTAAAAGAGTTGCAGGAGGAAGCTTGCTGGTATTGCGATAGATCGAATATGGCGTCGGGATGCAGCTGTGACGAAGAAAAAGGGCCACCGCGCCTGGATCCACTTCTTTCGAGAAGTTAGGGTGAGCACACAGAGCCTTCAACTCGGAACCGAAGACAAATCGGCCGCCGATTCTGGAATAGTAGAGCGGCTTCTCTCCAAAGCGATCGCGCCCGAGAGTCAAGCTCCGCTTTTCGCGATCCCATACCGCAAAAGCGAACATTCCATTGAAGCGAACTACCGATTGCTCGATGCCCCATATCTCGAACGCCGCGAGCATCACCTCCGTATCTGAGCTTCCCCGGAAGGAATAGGCTTGCTCTCCCTGCGATAACTCCTCTCGTAGATCCTCGTAGTTATATATCTCGCCATTGAAGACGAGGATGTAACGGCCGCTGGACGATTTCATCGGTTGATGTCCCGCCGCTGAAAGGTCCAGGATGGCCAGCCGTCTCATGCTAAGGGCGATGCCGGCGTCCGCATCCACCCAGACGCCGGCATCATTAGGCCCCCGATGACGCAGTGTCTCGGCCATCCGCATCGCGACGTTTCGTAACTCACTGGCCGAGTTCGCACAACTCAGATCAAGAAAGCCGCTGATGCCGCACATGTCGGTTCAACTCCTAAGCTTCGCGCTCCTGTCGGCAGATCGAGACAAGTCGACAAAAGACGCCAGCCGCGCATTTCCTGACAATCTGGGAGCTTCTCGAACAAAAGGCTTTTGCTTCGCACAAATGAGCATGAGTACAAGAGGCGTGACCATAATGCGCTGACGCAGCAGAATGCCAAAGTTACTGATCGCGCCTCCAAATGTGATCAGGAAGGCCACGGAGTACATCAGAAGGAAGCCTACATACGGGTCTCTCCAATGCCGCAGCGTCGATCTTATCTCGCGCCGCCGGTACCAGCAAAGAAGCATCCAGCCAACCGACTCAGCGGCAGCCGCAAGGGCCACCACACTGTGCATCTCCCATGGAAAAGGCCGAAACAGCAGGAAAGGGGACTCAGCGATGCGAACCGGCAGAGAGGTTCCTACATTGAACGCAGATCCGCCGATTTGGCTATTTTTGGTAATCGTGTTCGCTTCCTGGACGGCGCTTGTCGAATCGTCAGTATTCAGATTTGAATACAGGAAGCTTTGCGCCTGGCTTATGAGAAAGTACGTACCACCTAACAGCACAGGAACGAGAATGATTCTTGCTGCTCTACTAGCGCCACCGGCTCTTGGCCTGCCCACAGCATAAGGAAATGTCATCGCTATGGCGAGCATGGCGGCCACATGCGCCCGTATCAATAGGGCGCCGGCAAGCCCAATTGCGCAGGCGACCACAGCTCCCGGGGTCGGCCGTTGCGTTAACCTGGCGAATCCAAAAGCGGTCAACGCGATAAAATACTGGATCAGGGAATCTTTTCCCACAAAGCTGGACCAGAACAAAAGTGATGGTAATAGAACGACTAAAAGCCCGAAGAACCATCGATCACCGTCCGGGAACGCGATGGTGAACGCGCGGTAGAACAAGTACCCTCCAGCGAGTGAAACGAGCGCAGAGCCGATAAAGAGGGTTGGCAGGGCGTCACCGATCAACAGCGTTACAATTCCGCACATGTTGTTGATCAGATTCGTGCTCCAATAAGGCGGCTGAAATGCGGTCCAGCCTGCAATTTGAAATTTCTCGGCAAGCTGCAAACCCACCGTCCAGTAATGGAATGCATCCACAGTCCCACCGTATACAAAAAAGCCCACCCAAAGAAAAAGGCTGGAAGCGGCCATGTGTGCCACCAGGCCAGCCATCAATAGCCGCCGAAGATACGGATCGCTCTGAGTAAAATGCGCCACAGCTACAACGCCAGCAAGTGCCAATATGGGGACGCAGACAAGGGAGGAGGTGGCGGAATAGTCCTGGGGACTCGTGAAAAAGAGAGCAGCCAGCCAGAAAGGAGACGTGATGATCGAAACGACCGCAACCAGTCTGACAACCAGCGCATATCGAGTGATATTTCGCGCAGCTATTGCCTGCATCCGGTCATAGATGACTCTGGTGGCGGGAACGCCCATTTGCCCTCTACCAAATATCTAACGCTGGCGCCAAATCGCTCTAAGTCTAGCATGGCGGATGATGTATCTTGGACAAGCTGATAGCTCACCCTTTGTAGCGGCATTCCTAAGGCAGGATCATGCGCGTACTCCACGTCATTGATTCGCTGAATCGAGGCGGAGCCGAAGTCATGTTGACGGCAATGGCGCCTCGGTTCCGCGCACGCGGTGTTACATGTGAAGTCACGGCGCTGTTGCGAAGACCCAGTCCTCTCGAGCATTCGCTCGTAGACCAGCAAATCCGTTTACAGTACACCGGCGTGCACAGGTTATATTCGCCGCGACAGATTGCTGTCCTGGCCAACGTCATAGACGGATATGACATCGTTCATGTGCACCTTTTTCCGGCGCAGCTCTGGACAGTGCTGGCAGCCGCTTGGTCGAGACC
>CAYVSQ010000190.1:0-2888 GCA_964453815.1 uncultured Acidobacteriaceae bacterium
CAGTCGAAGGATCGCCGTTTGAGATGCCGCTGGTAGCGCTGGTTCAGGACGCGAGAGGTGTTCCGGTTCCAGGTGCCGTCGTCGATTTCAGCGGCGCGGGCCTGACGTTCTCCGGGAATCCCGCTGTGACGAATGCGGATGGGAATGCCTCAGTGATGGCCACGCCGACAGCAACCGGGTCTCTGACTGCAACTACCACGACGGGGGTCGCGATTCCGGCGACATTCAACCTCACTGCAACTCAACCCACACCGTAAGGCGCCGTGGCGGATGATGCTTTGTGGCAACGCGGAAATAAGGCGGGATCAGCAAACAACAACAACTTGTGATGATCAGAGATCCGAACCGCAGGTTCTTCGTTGCATTCAGGCTGCCAAGCAGATGCAAATGCCGGTGCTGTTCATTACCAAACGCGGCATTGGGTGGCGTGCACCATAGCGTCGCCGGTTTTGCAGGCGAAGGCCTTCTGGAACTCCGGCATGTTGGAGACCACGTTGTTCACGCGGAGCCAGGGGGCCGAGTGCGGATTGCTGAGGATGAGGGTGCGCGCCGCTTCGGGGCGAATCTGATCGCACCAGCTGGTTGCATAGGCCATGAAGAACCTCTGCAGGTTGGTGAGACCATGGGCATCCTTGTCCTCAAGCGTCTTGCTTTGCTGCTTGAGATCTTCGTTGAGAGCCGCAAGGGACAGATAAATGCCCCCGTTGTCGGCGGTGTCTTCGCCCTGGGTGAGTTTGCCATTTTGCTCAACGCCGGCAATGCCGGGCACCGGGCCGGTGTACTCTGCAGAGATGCAAGAACCCCGTTGGTCGTACTGCTTCGCGTCTTCCGGTGTCCACCAGTCGCGCAGATTTCCGTTCACGTCGAATTTGCGGCCTTGATCGTCGAAGCCGTGGGTGAGTTCGTGGCCGACAACGGAACCCTCCGCGCCGTAGTTCAGGACATCGTCTGAAGCGGTATCGAAGAAGGGCGCCTCGAGGATGCCGGCGGGGAAGTTGATGGTGTTGGTCTGTGGGTCTTCATAGGCGTCCACTGTGGGTGGTGTCATCAGCCACTGGGTACGGTCGAGAGGATGTCCGATAAAGGCCAACTGCCGCTTCAGTTCGAAGGCCGTGGCGTGTTCGACGTTGGCGGGATAACTGGCGCGGGATATGGAGAGGGAGCTGTAATCGATCCACTTGTCCGGGTATCCAATCTTGTCGACTACTGCCGCCAGTTTCAGGTGGGCTTCCTGCTTGGTCGCCGGCTGCATCCAGGTCACGGCGTCGATGTCCCGGCCCATGGCGGTTTCAATGTCCTTGACCATCTTCTGGGCGCGCGCCTTGCTCTCCGGAGGGAAGACCTGAGCGACGTAGACCTGCCCCAGTGCTTCGCCGAGATAGCGGTCGACGGAGGTGGCGCAACGGCGCCAGTTCGGCGGCTGTTGAGGCTGGCCAAAGAGGGCGCGCTGGAACTCGAAAGACGCATCGCGCCAGGTGTTGCCCAGGGTATTTGAGGCGGATTGAAGTAGGTGCCAGCGCAGATAAGCCTTCCAGGTGGCAATGTCCTCGCCGGTAAGCTGCTTGTTGAGAGCGCGGAAGAACTCCGGGGCTGAGACTTCATATAGCGGCACGGCCGGCGCGCCGATTCCGTGCAAATAGCTGTCCCAATCGAACGCCGGCGTCAGCTCCTTCAACTGAGCCAGGGAGTAACGATTGTCGATTTTATTGGGATCGCGGCGGGAGATATTGTCCATCTGGGCCTGGGCCATGGCGGTCTCGACACGGAGGATGGTGGCTGCATCCCTTGCGGCATCGTCCTGGCCCTCTCCGCCGAGTTTGAGCAGTGCCTGAATGTATGTGACGTAATGATCACGGATCTTTTTGAAATCGGCATCGGTGTTGAGATAGAAATCGCGGCCTGGTAAGCCGAGGCCTCCCTGATCGACGCCGGCAACGACGCGGCTGACGTCGCGGTAATCCGGCGTGGGGCCGTAACCGAAGAGCGCGACATTGGTCTGGTTGTCGTCCTCTAGCCAGGCGCCGCCGAATGAACTGTGCATGAGAGCCAGGACAGCGGCGATGTCGCGCTTGTCGCGCAGCGCGTTGATGCGATCAAGGAGTGGCTGAAGGACCGGGAAGTCATTGGAGTTGGCGCCCGCTTGGTCCATGCAGCTGGCGTAGAGGTCACCGATCTTCTGCTCGTTGGGCGTACGGGATGGATTGGCGGCCTGGTTCTTCTCGAGGATCTGGCGGAGGACCTGGCGATTCCATTCCTGCAACTCGACACCGGGTCCCCAGAAGATCTGGTCGGGCGGGATGGGGTTGGCGGCATTTATTTTGCCGCACACGTACTTGTAGAAGTTGTTGCAAGGGCTGGCGGAGGTGTCGACTTGCGTGACGTCGATGTGCGGAAGCTGGGTCAGGGACGGATCGGATTGGGGCGACTGCGCCGCGGCATGTAACAAGCAAGAGGCCGCGAGAAGAGCGGCAGATGGCTGAGTCATCCTCATAGAGTGCTCCATTTCAGTCAATGGTCGAGGGAAGGCGCTGAATTGGTAACGAAGTATTATAGTGCGGGGCGGTGGGAGCGCGACTAAAATTCGACGAGGAGTGGGGTAGGGGTTCAGGCTTGGATATCGAGGAGAAAAATGGCCCACGAGCTGTTGTCAATCACAAGGTGATCGTCGGCCAGAGCAAGCTTGATGTTTACACGGCGAGATCCGGGACGCTTATGAACGATTACACTCACGTTAATCAGCACAGATGACTTAGCCGGACGACGTCACTTGTTACGTTGCCCCGTGCCAATGTTCTCAATAATTTGGCTGGGCCTCGCGCTTGCCAGGTCGACGTGTGACGATCCACGCGAATCCTTATCGAGGAGGTGACCATCGAATAGCTGTTGAA
>CAYVSQ010000191.1:0-8380 GCA_964453815.1 uncultured Acidobacteriaceae bacterium
GGTCGTGATGGTGTCGGTGTCGCCCGGTTGCGCGAAGGATGGGCGGTCGTTAAAGAAGGAGTCACCATTGAGATCCTGGCCTACAGTGATGTTGAAGGGTTTGCCGGAAGCGGCAACGACGAAGGGGCTGAAGCGGAGTCCCCACCGCGTCGTCCAGCTACCGACCAGGAACATCTGGTTGCGGACATCAAACGCCGCTCGGCCGTAGTCGAGCTTGAGATTTTGCGAGTTAGAGGGATTGCTGTTGATGCCCCCGGTATCGCTGTTGGCAAAACTCAAGGTATAAAAGCCAAACAGAGATAGATTCCTGCCGAAGCGTGCGTTGAAGTTGGAGATGAGCTGATTCTGGTTAAAGACAGATCCTGAATAGTATTGATAGATATTTGGTCCTGTCGGGTCATAGGTAGGCGAGTAGGGAGCATTAGCATTGCGCGTAATGAACTGATGCCGTCCCAGCGAGTTGAGATAGGTGAATGAAACTGTGGACCCTTTGCTTAACTGACGCTCGACACCGATCGCAGCCTGCTCGGTGATCGAAGCATGCAGGTTTGGAGCTATCTCATACACCGCCGCTTTACTGCTTGTGCTACCGGCCTGCGAGCAGCCTGCGAGATCGCCAGGTGTGATCCCATTGGGTAGATAGCAGGTAGGAGCCTGAATGACTGTTGCCTGCTGTGGCGAATCCGCGCTCGCGTTCAGGCGCGCAGCCTGTAGTATTTCCGCAATGGGAAAGCGGTCGTAGAAGAAGCCATAACCGCCGCGAATCACAGTCTTGGGGGGCTTGTTGCCGCCGCCTATGGCATAAGCAAAGCTTAAGCGTGGAGCCCAGTTATTCTTGTTGTCGATACCACTCTGCGACTCCCAGCGCACGCCATAGCTGAGAGTGAAATTCTGGCGAACCTTCCAATCATCCTGGTAATAAAGACCTACATCGGTAAGAGTCACGGTGGTGCTGGGTTTGCCAAAAGTCAGATTCAACTGGCTCGGGCCACCGCCGGCGGCCTGAATCTGCTCGAACGTCTGGCCCGTCCCCTGGCCTCGAATAGTGTTGCCATAGGCCGTCGCAGGATCTGTGGCTACACAGCCCGTGCTGCCAGCGGCGCACTGGTGGCCGCCAAAGGTGAAGATGCCATTGAAGCTGGAGTTGGCGGTGTTGGCGTCGCGATTGACGCGAAGGCGTCCGCCAAAATTGATGGCATGTGCTTTCAGCGCCATTTCTGTAAGGTTCTGCAACTCATAGTGCAGAGAGTGGTCGCTGATCGTCTGCTCGCTATTGCCGCCAAATGTCTGGTTACCAGACACCTGAACCTGGGGCATGATGCTCACTGGAGACTGAGTTGAAAAATCGCGCAGGAACTGGAAGTGGGTTTCGTTAATAATTCTGTCGCTGATGATCTGGGTGTCGCTTATCTGGACGGTGCTTTCAGTCGCAGACGAGTTGTAAGCCTGCGAGTTCAAAGAGAATTGGCCTACACCCTGGTTCTGATTGGTGTTGCCGTAATACTGATAACGGACGCTCAGTGTATTCTTCGCACCCAGTTGTAAATCGACGCGAGGGCTTACGTTGGTCCGGGTACGCGGCGTTACCAGCGAGTCGCTGAAGGGAGCAGTATCGTAGTCTGAAGGAACGTCGAAGATGCCGTTCGCGAAATCGCCGTTAATCTCACCCACCAGGCGAAACGCGCTCACAACGGCGGCATCCTGCGTATTGCGGCGCTCGGCGCTCACAAAGAACGAAGCGTTCTTATTGATGGGACCATTCAACGTGCCATTGAACTGGTAGCTGTGATAGTCAGGAATATTCGTAGCGAAGGGGCTGCCGGTGTTGAACTGCGAAGCATTGCCTTGCGCGAATACCTGGCCATGAAATTTATCTGTTCCCGGCTTGGTCAGGATCTCAATTCGGCCATACCCAAGCTTGTCGTACTGGGCCGAGAAAGGATTCTGGTTGACGCGGATCTCACGAATGGCGGATTTCGGCGGGAGCTGGCCACCGGTGAACCCATCAATGTAAATTTGGCCGCCGTTCGGTCCCGCCGCCGGACCGGCGAGGGCATTCAACTCATTCTGCAACTCATCTGGATCGTCCGAGAGCGCATCAAGGTCTTTACCCTTAATGACCAGGCTGTTGGCGTTGTTCGAAGGATCCACGCTCACTGTCGGCGTGTCCTCGTTCACCACTACCTGTTGCTTCTCCACCTGAATTTCAAGCTTGACGTCGAACTGCTTGCTCAGGCCGGCAGAGAGCGTAACAGCCCTTGAGGTCGAAGGTGCAAAGCCCTGCGCGGTGACGATCACAATGTAGGTCCCAGGCGCAAGACCACGGGTCTGATAAGCGCCACTCGCATTGGAAACCGCCGACGCTAGCGTATGTCCGTCAGACGTAGTGATATTGACTGTCGCACCCGGAATCACGGCTCCGGTGGGATCGCTGACTGTGCCGCGAATGACACCGGTGTTGGTCTGCGCATGCACAAGAGAGCCAGAAATGCATAACGGCAACATCAGCAAGAGACAAAAGTAGCGAAGTATGAATTTCAAATCCAAAAGGCTCCAGACAACAGTGTTAGCGGTATAGGGTGACGGTTCAGGGTGTACCCGCCGCCGCGTCAGCCCCGCCCCCACCACCAAGCCACGAGGCAGAAAACAGGCTCTGGCTCGCGGATGGAGATGCGGTGAGGATGGGCTCTACGCCAGCAAGAAGGGTCACCGCGGTTGCGGCTTCAGGTGTTCCCTGTGTCGCGACGATCATGACGGCGTCGCCTTTATGAAGATCGGATAACTGCACTGCGGGCGTACGTTGCAGCATCTGCGAAAGGTCACCGCTGCGTTGGCTCCCGCCACCCGCGCTCTGCCTCCAGCCAGCGCCTTGCGGTTGTGCGGCGCTCGGGGCAGTATTACTACTTGTGCTGGAATCGCCCCCTGCGCTCGAGCCTGCCCCCGCGCTACCGCTCGGATTCTTCATCCGTGCCGCCAGACCCTGAGCCATCATGGGCGGTAGTTTGTGCATTTGCGAGTCGGTAGTCACGTTAATTACCACTGGTTTTTTGGTTACCAGGTCGGTCACCGTGACCGTGTTCGCCGTCGCGTCAACGGAAACGACCGTCCCTGCAATGTTGCGGAATGAGCCGGTGACGATCTCCTCCGCCGTCAGCTCACCTCCGTCGGCGCTCCGATCTCCCCGCGCACGAAGCTGGTCGCCGGGGTGGATCTGATCGAGCGACGACGGTTTGGCGTCGGAAAACCGGATGGAGGAAGGATCATAGCGGAGGATAGTTGTCTTCGGTGTTGCGTGGACGACCAGCGTTTTTGTAGCCGCCATGACCATGACCGTTCCCCCCGAAGCATCGACAGCTCTTACCAGGCCGCCTGTACCCCGCCGCTGCCAATCGATCTGTTCTGCCTGCTGCCGCTGGGCGATATCTGCTTCTTTCATCGCGATGACGGTCGTAGCAGTCGGCGTAGGGCCATTAGCTCCCGGCGCAACAACGGCCAGTACACGATCGCCGACAGAAAGATCGCTGAATTGAATGGGGGTTGCACCGGCAAGGGTCTTTGCCCCTGGTGCAGTTCGGAGCACGCGCGCGGTATCCCCTACATTGACTGCCGTTATAGCGCCCGTGTCAGGTTTTATGGTGAGAGATTTTCCGTCGATAGCAGTGACCGTGCCCACAATTCTGGTTGGCTGAGCGCTCGATGTACCCGAAGTCTGAGCGTATGCAGGAGTGGCCGAGGCAGCAAGCAGGGGTGCCGCACTCGCAAGTGCAAACCCACAGACAAGTCTGAATGCAACTGTCATTCTTACAAATCCCATCAAATTTCTCGTCAGCTCGCCCGGCGCAATGTGGGCAGGCAGGCTTACATTCACAGACGAAGTCCGAGCGCGAAAGTTTCATGAATCGTGCAAGATACGTCGAAGCATTTGCGTTGCCAACAGTCCAGCTTGATGTTAACGGAAGATGCGCCAGGTCTTTAATTTCAGAACTCTATCGAGCCAAAAACGGTTCAGCAGGTATGATCTCCCAAGGCAGTTTTTCTTCCCCCCGCAGTCGGCTTAAAATCCTGGCGCCTGCGCATTAGATGTCAGGAATACGAGAGAAAGCTAAAAAGCAATGGCAATTACCAACGTCAGTAGTTCCACAAAGATCGCCGCGGCGTCCGGCGGCAACAGCTACAGAAGCGCCTTCGCGATGGTCACCACATTGTTTTTCACATGGGGATTTCTGACCTCGCTCAATGACATTCTGATCCCCCACCTGAAAGCGGTCTTTGACCTGAACTACGCCCAGGCGTTGCTGGTTCAGTTCGCATTCTTCTCCGCATACGCTGCCTTCGGCGTTCCGTCAGGCAAGGTGGTGGAGTGGATCGGCTACCAGCGCACGATGGTGCTGGGCTTGTTCACGATGGGGCTGGGTGCGCTGTTATTCATTCCGGCGGCGATGGCGCCTTCGTTCCCGCTGTTTCTAACGGCGTTGATCGTACTGGCCGCGGGCATTACCACGTTGCAGGTTGCGGCAAATCCTTATGTGTCCGTTCTGGGATCTCCGCAAACTGCTGCCAGCCGATTGAATCTAACGCAAGCCTTTAATTCGTTGGGAACGGTGATCGGCCCGCCGTTGGGCGGCTGGCTCATCCTGCGCCAGGCTGCCAAGACCTTTGAAAATGCCGAGAGTCTTTCACCGGCCGCGCTGCACGCTTACCGGATTCAACAAGCCGCAGCTGTGAAGATTCCATACCTGGCGATCGCTCTGGCGCTGGCCGTCATGGGTCTCGCAATCGCGCTCTACAAGTTTCCGCGCCTCGACGTAACCAAAGACTATCGCCCGACCAAGGCTGGAGAAAAGGGACACAGCATCTGGCGTTATCGGCACGTGCTCCTCGGCGCGGTTGGAATCTTCGTTTATGTCGGCGCTGAAGTCTCCATCGGCAGCTTTCTCATCAACTACTTCAATCAGCCGGATATAGCGGGGATGTCTGCGCCAGTTGCCGCCAATTATGTTCCTCTCTATTGGGGCGGACTCATGGTAGGGAGGTTTATCGGTTCTGCTGTATTACAGAAGGTTAGTCCGGGTAAGGTGCTGGCCCTCTGCGCTGTTGTAGCCGCAGGACTGGTCCTGATATCGATGCTTGCCTTCGGCCACGTCGCCGTTTGGAGCATTCTGCTGGTCGGCCTCTTCAACTCCATCATGTTTCCCACCATCTTCACGTTGGGTATCGCGGAGATGGGACCGCTCACCGGCGAGGCCTCTGGCTTGCTGGTCACCGCCATCGTGGGCGGTGCCTTCATCCCTGAGATCCAGGGCGTGCTTGCCGATCACGTCGGTATCCACCATGCCTTCATCTTGCCGGTGCTCTGCTACCTCTTCATTGCGTACTATGGCCTCAAGGGATCGAGAATCATCCAGCCGTCGTAGCTGTAACCAGTCCAATCAACGCGGGCGGCCTCCGGGTCGCCCGTTTTGTTTTCCACCTCTTATCAGCGAAAGATCTGGCGATTTCTGTGCCACAGGCGACGAGAAGACCAGACTCGTCGTGGGGATGCCATAAGGTAGCAGCCGTTCGATCAACCGTTCCAGGTCCTCAAGAGAGCGAGTTGCGGTTTCAAGAAAAAAGGCATCGCCACCGGTCACGTGGTGGCAAATGCGCACCTCAGCCAGCGTCTTCACAAATTTCACAAAGGGATGATAGTGCGTTCCGTCGCACGTCATCCGAATGACGGCCAGAATGGGCAGCCCCAATGCAGACCGATCGATATCGACTGTATAGCCCTTGATGATCCCGCTCTCCTCCATCCGCCGCATGCGTTCGGCCACAGCCGTAGGCGAAAGCCCGACGCGCCGTCCCAATTCTGCGTAGGAAGCCCGCGCATCGCGGGACAACTCTACGAGAAGGTTTCGAGCGAAATTATCGAGATTTTCCGTTGTTTCCATCAAGACATCGCCCGATAGAACTTGCTTACTATAAATTCTGGCACATCTTCCGTGGATTGTGCATGTACAGTCTTCCGCCATATCCTTAGCATCATCCAAATGGAAGAAGTTTTGGAACTCGATGGCCGCTCGCTCTCACTGAATCAAATCGCTTCAGTCGCCGTGCGTGGCCGCTCCGTCACCATCGCTGGGGAAGCATATCCGCGCATGGAAGCCTCCCGCGCCATCGTTGAAGGCGTAGTGGCGCGCGGAGAGACGGCCTATGGCATCAACACCGGCTTCGGCAAGCTCAGTGACGTGCGTATCGGCCCCGATCAACTGGAAGCATTGCAACGCAACCTGGTTCGCAGCCACGCCTGCGGCATCGGCGAGCCGCTGCCTGAAGATGAGGTGCGCGCTATGCTTCTGCTGCGCGCCAATGTACTGGCCAAAGGCCTCAGTGGCGTGCGACCTGTAGTGGCTGAGACGCTCGTGGCAATGCTGAATCACCACGTTCATCCCGTCATTCCCGCCCGCGGGTCAGTGGGAGCCAGCGGCGATCTCGCTCCACTGGCACACCTGGCCCTGGCATTGATCGGTGAAGGAGAAGTCTTCTTCGCGGGCGAGCGTACTCGAGCGGCCACAGCGTTCGGGCGCGCAGGCCTGACGCCGTTGACGCTCGCAGCCAAGGAAGGCTTGGCCCTTCTGAACGGCACACAGGCGATGGCGGGCGTGGGCGGCCTTGCGATCGAACGCGCGCTTCGTGTCGTCGAATTGTTCGATCTTGCTGGAGCGATGTCGCTCGAAGCCCTCATGGGCACTCCGGCAGCCTTTGACGCGCGCATTCACGAGGCGCGTCCTCACGCAGGACAACTCGCGGCCGCAATGCATCTCCGCGAGCTTCTCGCGGACAGTGAGATACGCGAGTCGCACCGGCATCACGATCCTCGTGTACAGGACGCCTATTGTCTGCGCTGCATCCCCCAGGTGCATGGCGCAGCGCGCGGCGCGTTGACGCACGTACGCGAGGTCATTGAGATCGAGACGGGATCGGCAACAGACAATCCCCTCATCTTTGCGGAGAGTGGCGATGAGAACGGCGGCGAAATCCTCTCAGGTGGTAATTTTCACGGAGCGCCGCTGGCTCTGGCGCTCGACTACGCAGCCATTGCACTGACCGATCTGATGAGCATCAGCGAACGTCGCATTGACCGATTAATCAATCCGGACATCAACGAGGGGCTTCCGGCATTTCTGTCGCCCGCCGCCGGTTTATCTTCCGGATTGATGATCGTGCACGTCGCTGCCGCCGCGCTCTTGAACGAAGCCAAAGTCCTCTCGCATCCCTCCAGTGTCGACAGCGTTCCCACATCTGGCGGAAAAGAGGATCATGTCTCCATGGGATTGACTGGGGCGCTCAAATTGCGGCAGGTAGTGTCGAACGCCGAGCACGTGCTGGCGATGGAGCTGATCTGCGCGGCGCAAGGCCTCGAATATCGGCTGCCGCTCAGGCCAGCGCGTCAGGTAGAAAGCGCCGCTGCCACAGTTCGGGAGACCGTCGCGCAACTCAAGGAGGACCGTGTGCTGTCTGGCGAAATCGCCCAGCTCGCGCAGCAGATTCGTGAAGGAAGATTTGATCGCTGGAGAGGACATGACCATGCCTGAGATCGCTACGCCCGAGATTCTGGCCCAACGAGAAATTCGCGCGCCCCGAGGCACGCAGTTGAACACCCGCGGATGGCAGCAGGAAGCCGCGCTCCGCATGTTGATGAATAATCTTGATCCAGAAGTGGCCGAGCGTCCTGAAGACCTGGTCGTCTACGGAGGAACCGGCAAAGCCGCGCGCAACTGGGAAGCCTTCGAGGCCATCGTGCGCACGCTCAAAACGCTCGGCAATGATGAAACCCTGCTCATCCAGTCGGGCAAGCCGGTAGGTGTGTTGCGCACCCACGAGGCTGCACCGCGTGTCCTGCTCGCGAATTCCAATCTCGTGGGCCGCTGGTCCAACTGGGAACACTTCAACGAACTCGAACGCAAAGGCCTGATGATGTACGGGCAGATGACCGCCGGGTCGTGGATCTACATTGGCAGCCAGGGCATCGTGCAAGGAACCTACGAGACCTTTGCCGAGGCCGGCCGTCAGCATTTCGACGGAAGCCTTGAAGGCAAGCTAGTCGTCTCCGGCGGAATGGGCGGAATGGGTGGCGCCCAACCTCTCGCCGCGACCATGAATGGCGCGCTCTTTCTCGGTGTCGACGTCGATGCCAAGCGCATTCAAAAGCGCCTCAAGAGCGGCTACTGCGACCACATAGCATGGAGTGTCGACGAAGCTCTTGCCATTCTTACCGAAGCGCAACGCGATAAAAATGCAATCTCCGTGGGATTGGTCGCAAATATCGCCGATGTGTTGCCGGAATTGATCCAGCGTGGCATTGTGCCCGACATACTCACCGACCAGACCAGCGCGCATG
>CAYVSQ010000192.1:0-8477 GCA_964453815.1 uncultured Acidobacteriaceae bacterium
CTCATATTAGGCGCCTTGCAGTACCTGGCAGTTCCAAGTCAGATGCACTGGATCTATGTCATTCAGAGGTTGTACTACATCCCCACTGTACTGGCAGGCTTAATCATGAGCTGGAGAGGCGGATTGGGAATTGCGCTGCTCGCGGGCGTCGTCTTCGCAATAGGTACGCCGTCAATATGGACGGTAAGCCGTGTCGACGTTCTCGATCAGATACTGGAGATCTGCATGTTTTGCTTGGTCGGCGTGCTATCCGGAGTGCTCACGGATCGACATAGAAAACAAGAAGCGATCCTTCAGAGGACCAGCGATCAACTGCGCCAGGCGCATCGGGAATTAGAAGAGAACTTTGAGAGGATGAAGCGCGCAGAGAGGATCTATGCCCTAGCACAATTATCGGCTGGTCTCGCTCATGAGATTCGGACCCCCTTGGCAAGCCTTGAGGGCGCGGCTTCCCTTGTGCAGCGTGAGACTCAATCCACGGAACAACGGCGCGAATTTCTTGCCATTATCCAGAAGGAGAGCCAACGACTCAATCGCCTGCTCACCAGCTTTCTCGAATTTGCCAAACCAAGGCAACCAGATCTGAAGATGGCGAAGATCGGTGAAGTCTTGGACTCGGTTATTGTTTTGGTTCGGAATGCTTGTGACACGGGCCGGCTTGAGTTACGAAGACACATTCAGCCCGGTCTGCCGATGTTGGAGTGTGACCCTGAGCAGCTGAAGCAGGTCCTACTCAATCTTGTCACGAATGCGTGCCAGGCAATGCCCCAGGGCGGTATCGTGTTACTGGAAGCTGGGCCTAATGAAACCGGCATCAATATTGATGTTCATGACCAGGGGGGCGGCATAGACCAAGAGAACCTGGAGCGAATCTTCGATCCCTTCTTCACCACCAAGGAGAGCGGCACGGGTCTCGGGCTGTCCGTAGCACATCAGATTGTTAGCCAACATGCGGGCACGCTGACCATCGTTCGCAATTCCCCCCAAGGAGTAACGGTCCGCGTATCCCTTCCTCTCCGGCACGGCCAGACATGACGAACGGCAGAATCCTCGTAGTAGATGACGATCCCAGCCTGCGCAGAGTACTGCAGGTTCAACTGGAACAGGAGGGATATGAGGTTGCTACTGCCGCCTCTGCCCAACAGACACTATCGGTCCTTCAGCTTCGACCCTTTGACCTCGTGATTACAGATCTGAAGATGCCGGGGATGTCTGGCCTTGAGCTGCTCAAACATACTCGGCTGCAATATCCGCAGACGATCATCATGATGCTCACCGCTTTTGGGACGGTGGAAACCGCGGTTGAGGCGATGAAGGCGGGAGCCTATGACTATCTCACGAAGCCCGTTCACGCGGATGAGATGTTGTTGGTCGTGCGTCGCGCGCTCGAGCACCTCCGCCTGTTGGAGCAGGTGCGCACTCTGCGCCTCAGTCTCGACAAAAAGTACGGCTTTGAGAACATCCTCGGACGTTCCGACGTCTTGTTAGAAGTACTGGAAACGGCTGAGAGGGCTGCGCACAGTAATTCGACAGTGCTCATTCGGGGAGAAACAGGTACAGGGAAGGAACTATTGGCGCGAGCCATTCACTTCAACAGCCCCCGCCGTGACAATCCGCTGGTCACCATCAACTGCGCTGCTATACCAAAGGAACTACTTGAATCTGAACTTTTTGGCCACACCCGAGGCGCGTTTACCGGTGCATTCGCCCACAAGAAGGGAAGAATCGAACTTGCCCACAAAGGTACCCTCTTTCTCGATGAAATCGCCGAATTGTCGCCCGATCTTCAAGTCAAGCTACTCCGATTGGTTCAGGAAGGAGAAATCGAAAAGATCGGCTCGGAAGAAAAGGCTAAAGTGAGCGTACGAATTATCGCTGCGACGAATCGAGACCTGCAAGCGATGATTGAGGATGGTACCTTTCGCGAAGATCTATTCTACCGCCTCGCTGTGATTCCACTTGTGATACCCCCTCTACGGGAACGCTCCGAAGACATTCCAGATCTGGTGCAAAACTTTTTTCGCAAAAGCCAAAAGAGGAACGAGCGACCAGGCCTGATAATGTCACCCTCTCTGTTGTCGCATTTCGTCCAGTATCGCTGGCCCGGCAACGTGCGCGAATTGGAGAATGTTGTGGAGCGCATCGTCGTTTTGGCCCGAGGAAGCGAAATAACGATTGAGGACTTACCACAATTCCTGCGGCAGCAGAAAGCCGGCGTCGATGCTCTCGAGATAGACCTGCTTCCTCAGGGCATCAGCCTGGAAGCAATCGAAAAAGAACTCATCCTCAAGGCTCTGCAAAAGTTTGATTGGAACCAAACCCACGCCGCCCGTTATCTCGATATCAGTCGCAAGACACTCATTTATCGGATCGAGAAACACGGAATCCGCAAACCGCTTGAGCATCAGAATTCCGGCGAGTGATGACACGTTGGTTCGTACTTATCAAATGCTCAGCCATCCGAAAGGGCCGCGTGGATCGGTCAACAGATAGTCAGCCAGTGTCCGCGAATGCGATCTATCGGAGTTCTCGAATGGGGCAATCCCGGTTCGTGCGCTTCCAGAATGAAAATGCCGGGAGACCCACAGCCAGCTATTTGCATGGCTGATTCGAGTCCTTTCGTTGCGCGACCCCTCAGGGCACTATTCGCACGATCGCCAACCCGCCGCCGGATCCGTTTTGTGCCGACCCCACTGCAACAATCTTCCCGTCCGGCTGAATTGCTAGATCCTCCGCGTCATCTATGGCTCCAAAGAAGTCGACGCGCGTGAGCCCGCCGGCATTGCCAAAGCTTGCGTCCAGTGTCCCGTCCGGCAGGTAGCGCGCCACTCCCATGTCTCCATGATCGCGATTGGATACCTGGCCTGCCACAACAATCTTTCCGTCCGCCTGCAGAGCCATGGCGTGTGCGAAGTCATCCTGTCCGCTGAAGTCTGTATTGACCAGCCCTGACCCACCAAACGTCTTATCAAGTGTTCCATCGGTGTTCATCCGCGCAATAGCATAGCGGAAGGTCCCTTGGAAGCGAGCGAAGCCTCCAACGACGACCTTGCCATCGCTCTGAGTTACGACATCTCGCGCTTCATCAGACTCGCCGACGCCAAAGAAGTCGAAGGCAGTTGCAGGAAATGAGGGATCCTCGCTCCCGTTTGGAAGATACCGCACCACTGCGAAGTCGGGATCCGAGCCCCCATCTGGAGCCGCGCGTCCTACCACCACAATCCTTCCGTCAGTCTGCAGGGCCACTCCAAATCCGCTCTCGGATTTGCCGCCCAGATCCGTTGTCACCTTGCCGCCGCCGCCGAAACCGCCGTCCAGGCTGCCATCGCTCAGATAACGGGCAACGGCGAAATCTGAATCGGCAAATGTGACAGACCCGCGCGTCGCGAACCCAGCCACCACGATCTTTCCGTCTGGCTGAATCACCAGAGCCTCGGCGCGGTCCGTACTCCCCGCAAAATCGGTGATCACAATGCCGCCGCTGCCGAAGCTGGGGTCGGCGCTGCCGTCCGTGTTGAAGCGGAGCAAAGCGAAATCGTCGAAGATCGATGTTGGGGTAGAAGTATGCCCGGCAACGACGATCTTCCCATCGCTCTGGACCGCGACTGCTTCCATCGCATCCACTGGGCCGCCATTCGCCACGATCGTCACCTTGCCGCCTGCGCCGAATGTAGTATCCGCAGTACCGTCGGGGTTACAGCGCGACAGAGTCATGTCGCCCACGACCACCAGCTTGCCGTCCCTCTGCAGCGCCACGGACTTCGCCGCGGGAAGCGCGAACGTTGCCATACCGCTGCTGCCGAATTTCGGATCGAGCGAGCCATCCGGCTCGGGTGTCACGCAATCAACCTCGATGTTGGTTACATCAGCCGCTGCAATCTTGCCGCTGCCGTTCTTCAGAACACAGACCTGCGCGGGATTCGCTGGCTGCGAAACTATCGCGACGTCATAGTTCGTCCCGTCCGGCACTCTGGTGGGAAGGGTGTAAATACCATTGCCGGGTTGAATCTCATCCGCGTTCTGATTGTTTTTTAGTGTCAGACCTGTTCCTGTCAGTCCAGTCACGCTTCCGCCAATAGTGAATGTCGGTGGTGGAGTGATCGGCGAATCGTCGTCGAGAATGGTCAGCGTTGCAGTTGGCTGAGGACCGATCTGCGCGCAACCACGCGGGTCCGACAACGTTAGCTGAATCGTTTCGTCCGGTTCTATTTCTTTGTCAGTCAGTATCTTTATGGGGATAAGCCGTTCAATGTCATCTCCGTCACTGAAACGTATGACCTTCGATACCGCCTCGTAGTCCTTCCCGGCCTGGGCCGAGCCGTCGGTCGTTTTCAGTAGCACGCTTACATCTCCTTTAGTTCCTCCGGTGCGCGTGATGGAAATGAAAGCACCACGACCCGGAACTTCCGCCTTGAAATAATTGGCATCAGCAAATTGAATTGTCCCCGCTCTGGGATCGAGTGCACCGCCACAGGCCGGCGCCGGCTGTATGACCGCGCGACGCAGCCTTGGCAGATTTGCCTTGACCGGTATGAGCCCCTTGCTCTCAATGGAGACGCCGGCGACCTTTGCCGGATCCCGGAATTTGGACCCTGCGTACGTTTCTCCCTGGCGGTGATTGAAGCTAGTGCTGGTAGCTTCAATGTTCACGGCAAAAATCTGACCTACATCTACTTTGTCAATCGGGATATTAACGACAATTGGATGCTTCAATGTCGCCAGGGCATGACTCCCCGTATTGTTTCCCTCTGCATCTGGATCGAAGTCGAAATTGGACCTCCTCCAGTCAATGCAGGGGACGCCGCCGAACTCCGGGTGAACTGGATCTACGCAGTCGGCGGCTGCGCCATCCCCTAAACCGGCGGTGAATATCCAATGATCGCGCCAGCCCCTCAGGAAAGCTTCAATCTGGTTGCTGTTGATGCAGAGGTTGTCGTCGATCTCCCCTGCCGCATTCAGCCCGCAAATGTCATACCCGAGCTCAAGAACGGTTTCGATCACCTCGTCACAGTTGTCAAACGCGGAATGCCCGGCCCACCCGCACTCTTTTACATCGGGCGGGTTGTTGTGTTCATCGAAAGTCTCCAAAGTTGCCTCGGTGACCACGAATCTCAGGGAGGCCTGACCATCTTGCTTTAGAAAGAACTGGTACTGATCGAGGTCCACGTCACCGCCCAGCGTGATCTCGTCCTCCAGCTTCTGCCCCGAGGGAGCCTGTGAGGCCACCCAGTAGGTGAAGCCAGTCTCGTTCGAGAAGGTTTCTAGCCTGGCCTTCAGGTCTTCTCCCTTCACTGTTACCGCAAGGGGACCCAGCTCGACACTGTCATTGACCACCCCGGCGATCTGCGTGTGTGGGCTTCCAATAGGTACGGCTTCATCATTGCCGTTCGTGAATTTCTCAAATGTCCAGGTCCGGGTAACCACTGTGGGTGCGGGATTTCCGCCGTCATTTCTGGGAATGATTCCGCAGCCCGACGCGAAAAGAATCCCCGCCGAAGCCGATATTGTGAGTAGTCTTTTTCTCATCGCCCCACCAGCAAGCCCTTTCAAATACCGGGCGAAGACATTCCCCGGCGATGCAGCACTTTCGCCTGACATCGCAATTGCAAGCAATTCCCGGCGTATTCCCTTGCGGTGGAATCTTCATTCCCAGGGAACCTTTACTTGCCGATACGCCCGGGGGAGCGGGAGCACTATCCCTGTGAAATTCAGAAAAACGGTGGGCAGACGATTCAAGCTGAAGCAGTTAGCTGATTGACGCAGCTTTCACCTTACGGCTGACCGGAAGGGGCAGTAAACTTGGATGGAGACCGCAGCACTTAGGCCATGGAACCCCCGGTTGGCGCCCCCAAGCTTTATCGCTTTGAACAATTCTCCCTGGATGTGCGCACCGGAGAACTGACCCGGGCCGGGACGAGAACCCCAATCCGCGGACAATCCCTCGAGCTACTCGTCGCGCTGCTTGAAACACCCGGCGAACTGGTGACTCGCGAGCAACTCATCACTCGCCTCTGGGCACCCGGCACCTTTGTAGATGCCGACCGTGGACTCAACAAAGCAATGAAGCATCTCCGCGAGGCACTGGGAGATTCCGCGGAGCAGCCACATTTCATCGAAACATTTCCTCGCCGCGGCTATCGACTGCTTGTGCCGGTCACACATGACGACCCCGATGCCAAGCAGGCTGTTCCGCAGCAGCCGCCGCGACATTCGAAGATTTCTCGCTGGATCGTCGCCTCTTTGACCCTCCTGCTGATCCTGGTCATCGTTATTGCTGCAAAATTCGGTGTTGCCCGCAAGTGGCTCCAGGACCGCCCGCAATCCATTCCGCAAATCACGGCGCTCGCCGTCTTACCCCTCGAAAATCTTTCGGGAGATCCCGAGCAGGAGTATTTCGCCGACGGCATGACCGATGAATTGATCACCAACCTCGCCAAGATCAGCCAGGCACGCATCGTCTCGCGCACGTCGGTGATGCACTACAAGCGGAGCCGCCAGACCCTCACGGACATTGCCAGGGCCCTCAATGTAGATGCTGTGGTCGAAGGTACCGTGCAGCGCGCCGACGATCGAGTTCGCATCACCGCGCAACTGATCCAAGTCTCGACCGATTCACATCTTTGGGCAGAGAGCTACGAGCAGGATTTGAGCAGCGTTCTTGGGCTGCAGAAAGACGTTGCCACGGACATTGCCCGGCAGGTAAATAGCATCGTCAAACCGTTGCACTCCACCCGGCCCGTCAAGCCCACTGCCTATGTTGCCTATCTCAAAGGCCGTTATGAGTTCTATCGATACACGAAGGAGGGCTGGCAGACGGCCGTCGACTACTTCAATCAAGCGATCGAAGGAGATCCAGGCTTCGCTCCTGCCCACGTCGGATTGGCCGCTTCCTACCTCGCCGGTGTGGGCTGGGAAGCCTTCCCGCCCGAAGACTTGCCCAAGGGAACGGCAGAGGCCCGGAAGGCGCTCGAACTCGACGATCAACTGCCCGGTGCACACTTTGCCATGGCAGCCGCCTACTCGCAGGAATGGCGATGGCGAGACGCGGAAAAAGAATTCCAACTTGGCCTGACACTGGATCCAAATGATGCACTGGGCCGTCAGTGGTACAGCAATTACCTGTTGACGCTGGGCCGCTTTCAGGAAGCCATCAACGAACAGCAGCACGCGCGAGCCGTCGACCCGTTTTCGCCGTTGATCAATGCAAATCTTGCGAAGGCCTTTTACTATGCCCGGCAGTTCGATCAGGCAATCACGCAGGCTCAGGAGACGCTGAAGCTCGAACCGAAATACCGCGCAGCCACCATTTTTTTAGAGCGCGCCTACCGCCATAAAGGTATGGCCGATCTCGCAGTCAAAACCCGCCTCGCTGCCTCCGACCCGGAAGAGGCACAGACGATTGAGCGTGCTTATCGGGAGGGAGGACTTCCCGGTGTTCTTCGTTCAGAGGCGGAGATGTATCAAAGAGCAGGCGCACTCTTTGATGCCGCACGATGCTACGTCCAGATAGGCGAAAAGAACCTGGCATTCAGCCTGCTCGACGACTACTACAGGCGCCACCATCCGGGCTTGTCCCGCCTGAAAGTAGATCCTGACTTCGATCCCGTCCGGTCCGACCCCCGCTTTCAGGACCTTCTGCGCCGCGTAGGGCTTTCGTAACTAACTACGGTAAATCCCGCTTCCAGAAGTTGGAGAAGCGCAAGCGTTTTTTCGTCAGTGAACCGCCTTCGGGCCTCAAACCTATCAGGTCAAACGCTTTTCAAGATAGCAGTCAGGGCGAGTTTGTACTTCTTAACAATCTCAGGTCACTCCTAAGACGGAAGCGGACGGGATTCCGACGCGATTCTCGACTGCTCCAGGGCAGTCGTGAAGCCCATTCTCACACCGGCGTGGTCGCAGTACGCTCCGTGCAGGACGTCGCCAGCCTCTAATCAGCCCTAAGCTTGGCTCCTATTTCGCGGTAGCCGGGATTGCCTTGGCTAGGTCCGCCCACGTGACAAGGATGAAGTTTTGTTCCTTCAGAAACTTTCTGAACTCCTCGCTCTTGACTAGCTCGATATCGTTCTGGCGCCACTGCGCTCCCCAATCCGCATGGTCGAACGTAGCCGCCCGAATCTCGTCATCGTCATAGGCGAGGTGCACGATTAGCTCATAGGTTCCCGGCGGAAGTGGTCCCAGCATTTCTTTGTAGTGCTCGAACCATTTCTCTTTTGGCACACCCGGAGTCATTTGCAGCACTCTGTCTATCACCACCGCCTCCGGGTTGATATCGGGCAGCACCTGCACATTCACTCCCGTTCCACGAGTATCTTTCGCAAGCAGCAACGGAAGATGAAAGTGCTTCCCGAGTCCGAGATAGACCCCAAACAACTCCCGCGTGCTGAAGAGCGTGCCCATGTGGCTGTCGAGGTGCGATAGTTTGATTCCGGCAGCCAGCGCCTTATCCACCTGCGCCCGCCCTTCAGCTTCCACATCCG
>CAYVSQ010000193.1:0-4283 GCA_964453815.1 uncultured Acidobacteriaceae bacterium
CGAAGCGTGCGAGCCCGGCTTCCAGTCCATGATCTCGGCCCGCGTCATGCACACGCCCAGCGGCATGCCTGACGCAATCCCCTTGGCCATGCACACGATGTCGGGCTGCACCCCGGTGTGTTCGATGGCCCACCACATGCCGGTGCGTCCCGCTCCCGACTGCACCTCATCGGCCACCAGGAGGATGCCGTACTTGTCGCAGATGCGGCGCAGCTCCTGCATGAAGATGGGGGGTGCAACGACATATCCGCCTTCGCCCTGGATGGGCTCGATGAAGATCGCGGCTACTTCTTCGGGCGGGAGCGTAGTTTTGAAGAGCTTTTCTTCGATGTAGCGCGCGCAGCCCAGGGCGAAGGCTTCTTCCTCTTGAGGGCCACTACAACCGCGATACGCGTAGGGGTAGCGAACGTGCGTCACTCCCGGAACCAGCGGAGCGAAGCGGCGGCGCTGTTGCGGCTTCGACGCGGTGAGCGAAAGCGCGCCCATGGTGCGGCCGTGGAAGGCTCCGAAGAAGGCGATCACATTCTGGCGCCCGGTATGGTAACGCGCGATTTTCAGGGCGCACTCGACGGCTTCGGCTCCGGAGTTGCCGTAGTAGAAGCGATGCGGCCCGGGCATGGGGGCAATGGCCGACAGCCGCTCCGCCATGGTCACGAGCGATTCGTAGTAAAAATCCGTCCCCGAAATATGAATGAGCTCGGCGGCCTGATCCTGAATCGCCTTAACCACTTCGGGATGGCAATGGCCGGTCGAAGTCACGGCGATGCCGGCGGCAAAGTCCAGGAATTCGTTGCCATCTACGTCTTCCACGCGCACTCCGCGGCCGCGCTTCGCCACCATGGGATAGGAGCGCGTATAGCTGGGTGAGATAAGCCGGTCATCGGCTTCAACCGTGGCGCGCGCTATAGGGCCGGGCAGCTCGGTCACCAGTTTCGGCCCGTACTGCTCATAGATCTTGGATTTCGTTGTGGTAGCGGTCATGCTTCTCTCCTTCGGTGCCGGCGGTTTGTCCGGCTGCTGGGGCCTGGTGTGCGTCTGGTCTTGAATGGTTAAGACGGGGCTTGAGAGAGAGTCTTCTTCTTTCGCCGATGCGTCGAAGGCGCGTATTGCTGGGAGCGCAGTCCCAGCCGGCGGGCAGCGTCGACTAGTCGCTGCCGAAGAGACTAGGTCGCGTGCGCGTAGGCAGCACACGAAGATGCTTGCGAGGGGCGATCGCTCGCGCAAACGCACGGTTCCAGCAACTGCGGCGAGAGCGCCAGCAGCTGGAGTACGGCGAATTGGTCACAGGAACTCGCATAATTCGTGCGTTGGGCTGAGGATATCACGCAGACTGCACCCCCGGCGACACGTGTCTATCTGCCGGCGGTCAGTCACAATCGATTGCGGTCAGGTGACGAAAGCGTGACTTGCCGGGCCGACACGAACCAAGAGTCAAGTCGGAGGCGTTAATCAGCGGCATAAATCGGGCGACACCGCCGCCAACATCCGCCGCAGGTCCTCAGGCTGTTTGCTTTGTTCCCGTAAAGCGCGGATCGAAAAGGCGTCAAGCCGCTTGGCCAATCGCTGACCACTCGAATCGGCAATCACCGGACAGTGATACCACTTTGCCGGCCCCAGACCAAGGGCGCGATTGAGCAAAATCTGGCGTGCCGTCGACTTGAGAAGGTCTGCTCCGCGGACAACCTCGGTGACGCGCATTGCGGCATCATCGACCACGCAGGCGAGCTGATAGGCGGGTATGTCATCGCGCCGCCACACCAGGAAATCGCCAAAGTCGCGCCCGGCGACAAATTGCTGACGGCCGAAGTGACCGTCGTTAAACTCGATCGCTTCGCCGTCGGGAACCCGGAAGCGCCAGTTCACGCCAGCCGGAGCGGCGTAGTCTTTCTGAATAGCCCCGGGCAGCGGTCGGCAGGTGCCGGGGTAATTCGGCCCTTCGTCGTCGTTTTCCTGCGGCGCGCTGACAGCCTGGGCGAGATCCTTCCGGGAACACCCGCACGGATAGATGAATCCGCCGTCGCAAAGCGCGCGCCAGGCGGCGAGATAGTGCTCGCCGCGCTCGCTCTGAGAGTATGGACCATACGATCCACCCACATCCGGACCTTCCTGCCAGCGAATGCCGAGCCATTGGAGGTCTTCGAGCATGGCGCGGTAAAACTCCGCCCTCGACCGCTGTGTGTCCAGGCCTTCATTGCGCAGTATGAGCGTGCCGCTGGCATCGCGCGCTCGCGCATCCGCGATGAGAAAAGTGCTGGCATGGCCCAGGTGAAGCAGTCCCGTAGGCGACGGAGCGAGGCGACCGCGATAAGGCGCCGACGTGGTGGTAAGCGGGCTCACTGCGTCCATTATGACGAAATCATTAGGACGTAATCTCCCGTAATGGAATGCCGGATAGGCGGTCTTCTTTCGTGCTTTGCGCGTCGAGCCTCAGCCATGCAGCCAGGGCGAACGCACCCATCGTGAAGATAGAACTCAGGGCAGTTGCACCGGTGATGTCGCTCACTTTCCACTGGGTTCCTGAGGCATCGAAAACGGCCGAGAATCCCGTACGGGGAATCACAAGCAGAAGGTTGCCCGCTGCGGAGACGGCATAGAACAGGATGGCCAAGCGCCAATAGCTCGACGGCCATAGGCCGGGAGCAAGCGAGCGATTGCGAAGGCGGTCAGAACGGTTGCGAATATAGAGCGCGAATAGTTGGTAGATGACATACACCGCGACGTACCAGCCGAAGAAGTTACTCACCGGAACGCCGAAGTATGCGCCTCCCCGTTGCCAGATCCAGACATGCAGGATGGTCGACCAAATGGGATCCATGCAGAAATCCCATGCGACCATGATGACAGCGGCGACCAGAGGCACCGTTACCACGCGCAGGCCGGCGAGCGAACATTTCACTTCTCCCAGAATCAGCCGCGCGAGCGTCCACGAGAGATAGGCCATCCCGACGTATGCGAGCCCCAGAAAGACAGGCACCACAAAGAGTTTCGGTCCCATCAGGTTCGTAAAGGAGTACGGTCCATAGGGAAAACCAGTATGGACGCCTAGGTTCTCGAAGATATTTCCAGTGACCAGGCAGATGCCGAAAAAGATGAGCATGGTCCGCAGCCGGTGAAACATGCTTCCATGAATCAGGGCAAAGACCGCCGGAGGGACGACATGTAGTACGACCACCGCAAGCATGGGAATTCTGCCCGGAAAGACCTGCAGAACTCTTGAAACGGCATAGATAACGAGAAGAAGCCAGAGGACGAGGTAAATTCCGGCTCTGTTCTTTGCGAGTTCGATCATCACCGGCTCAGAAATTCAGCGCGACCCAATGATACCGACATCGGGCGGGCTCGGACTATTCAAACAAATTCGGAATACTCGTAAACGCAATACGCGTAGGCGCAGCTGCCTTGGCCAGCAGCATGCTCGCCGGCATCAGCGTATCGAGCCCATATTTGTGATTCAGCGCATCCATGGTGCTCGAGAGGCGCGTGCGCCGCGTTTCGCTTTCGAGTCCCGAGAAGAGACTAAGTGTGTGCAGGTGGTCCGGGACAAGGTTGCCCAGCCATACGCCCACGTAGAAGGGTTTCTGGTGCTGAAGGTCCTGTGGCCGCAGCTTCCAGAGCTTAACAAGTGCCTCGACCAGCGTCTGGTTGTCCTGGCATTCGATCACCGTAGTACCGTGCGACCAGCCGGCTTGCGGAATACCCGAGTTGTGCACCCGCCGCGCATCGGCTTTGGCAACGGCATATTTGATCGACAGCGACACGTTTGTTGTCCACAGCCGTGCCGTGCGCAGCCGCATGGCGGCCTTGTGTAGAAGCTTGTGTGCCACAGCGTAGCAGCCCTCGTTCGTGCGCAGCTCCGGAGGCAGCACATGGCTTTGGCTGATGGATTTCTGATGCTCGAGCTCGGCGTCGTTGAAATCTTCGCCGCGCAGCCAATGCCACAGTTTTTCCCCGCCAATGCCGCTCCAGGCATCGTTCATCTGCTCGCGGGTTAGAGCCAGCAGTTGCGACATGGTGCGGATGCCGCGGTCGTTAAGATGGCGCTCCATGCGCGCCCCAATGCCGGGCAGGTCGCGCAGTACCAAGCCGTTGAGCGCCGCTTCCAGAATGTCGGGAGTTAGTGCCACCAGGCCGTCTGGCTTCTCCATGTCTGAGGCGATCTTGGCCAGGTAACGGTTGGACGCAAGACCCACCGAGCAGCGCAGCGTCGATCCCACATGCTGGCGGATCGAGGCCTTGACGCGATGGGCCAAGTCGATAGCCGCCATCAGCGGCTGCTCACGACC
>CAYVSQ010000194.1:0-3675 GCA_964453815.1 uncultured Acidobacteriaceae bacterium
AGAGGCCGACGAGCTGTGCGATCGGGTGGCTATTATCGACCACGGCAAATTGCTTGCGCTCGATGCACCGCAACGGCTCAAAACTACGCTTGGCGCAGATACCGTCATTGAAGTTGAGCTGCGCCAAAGTGAGGACACGCAACCACTCGCGGCAAAACTGAATTCCTTATCGCAAATCACCAGCATAGAGACGATGCCGGGCGGCCTGCGTATCTTTGCGCACGGAAGAGACGGCCTGCTCCCAGAAATCGTAGGAGCGGCGCTAAGTTACGGCGTGCGAGATATCTCTATCAACGAGCCCAGCCTGGAGACGGTATTCATTCGGCTGACGGGGAGAGACCTGCGTGAGTAATAGCCGAATCAGCCCTGCGAAGAGAGTGTCTTATGCCACGGCATTTTCCGGTCTATTGCTGCGCGATCTTCGCGTATTGCGCCGCGAGCTTGGTCCTTTCGTGGTTCGCGTAGTTATGCAACCGTTATTGTTTCTTTTTGTATTCACCTACGTTTTTCCTCATATCGGTCAATCGGGCGGAGTCGGCGGGCCGAATTTCGCGACTGTGCTTTTGCCAGGACTGATGGCGGTTGCGATCATGTTCAGCGGAATCGCAGCCGTTGCGCTGCCGCTCTCGCAGGAGTTTGGCATAACTCGGGAGATCGACGATCGCGTTATGTGTCCGCTGCCCGTTCCCGCGGTAGCCATCGAGAAAATCTGCTTCAGCGCCGCTCAAAGCATCCTGGCAGCACTGCTTGTTCTGCCCCTGGCCTACTTTATTCCGGCGACGCCCGTGCATGCGCACGTTGCGAGCTGGCCCATGCTCGTCGTCACGCTTATATTGGCCAGTCTCGTGGCAGGCGCACTCGGTCTCACCATTGGTGCAAATGTGAAGCCCCAGCAGATTGGACTCGTCTTTTCTATTGTTGTCGTGCCCATCACGTTTTTGGGATGTGTCTATTATCCCTGGGCAGTTCTCAGCCAAATCCGCTGGCTACAAATCGTCGTCCTGCTTAACCCCATCGTCTACATGAGCGAAGGACTTCGCGCGGCGCTCACGCCTGGAGTTCCGCACATGCCCGCGTTGATGATCGTAGCGGCGCTTCTTATTTCACTTGCTCTCCTGGGTCGCTTCGGGATCAAAGGCTTCGTGCGCCGGGTGATTTCGTGAGACTGAGTTGTGACAATCCGTTAACTCGGACGACTCTGATGAGGTCTAAGATGGTGGCTGAGCTTTTTCCGGGCCGTCACCGACACTCTATGCCGAAACGATTCAGCCCGCGCATCGCGCTGGCGCTCACATCCCTGCTGTTGCTCGCCGCCGGATGCGGCACCGGTCAGCTCGCGGAGATGAGTGCAAACGGTGGCGCGTTTTCGATCACACCGTCGTCCGCGATGATCAACTCGAATGGCCAGGTGAAACTCTCCGCGCTGCTGCCATCGGGCGAGCCTGCTGCCGTGAATTGGTCCATCGCAGAAGGAGAAAACGCCTCTTCGCTGGGCGAGGGCCACATCGATGCCGCCGGCACCTACACACCGCCCAATGCTCTTTCGCGCAATAGAGTTCAGATCCACATTCTGGCGCGGCTGGTAAGCGATCCTACCGCGACCGCTGCCGCGGTCATCAGCGTCACTCCGGGTTTTGTGCAATCGCTCTTGCCGGAAAATGCGGCTCTCACCGCTGGGGGGACGTTGGAAGTGACAGCGGAGATCGCTGAGGTCAATGCGGGCTCGGTCAAGTGGTCCCTGAGCGAATCGCCTGCCGGAGCATCTCCTACAGGCAATGACGGCACAAAGAATCTTGGCACCCTCGATCACATCAGTTGCCAGCACAGTCTGGATCAATTCACGACCTGCAAGGTGAGCTACACCGCGCCATCTTCTCTTTCCGCGGGCAGTACCATCTACCTGGCAGGGGCAGTGAATGGGACAACGGCCACTTCCCCACTCAAGATTCTGCTCAATACGAACGGATTGAACAGCAATCCCTCAACGAATCAGGCTGCGCAGACCGGTATGATCGCCCTCGGCACGTCCGGTGGGAATGACAACGATTACGACACCTATCAGGACCACGAAGGAACTTCCTATATCGCCGACTGCTGTGGCGGAACGCTGGGCGCACTGGTCGAAGACACGGCCCGTAATCAATACATCCTCAGCAACAATCACGTGCTGGCTGAGTCGGATCAGGCGAAAATCGGTGACACGATCGACGAGCCGGGCCTGATCGATAACGGCTGCGTGCCGCTGAGCCGTGCGGGTTCGACTCTGCGGCCGGTTGGTTCTCTTAGGTATTATGTGCCGCTGGCGACCACTCAAAGCAACGTCGATGCCGCGCTTGCGGCGGTTGTTTCGGGCGCGGTCGATCCCACAGGCAGCATCCTGCAGCTGGATGCGCCAAAACCAAACACCGCCCGCACCAGCAGTTCGCTCGAAGCAGCTCCCCCCATGGCGGGAACCGGAGAGACCCTGAACTCGAGCAATTTAGGCAGCATCGAGTTAGCAAAGAGCAGCCGAACCACCGGACTCACATGTTCTACGGTCGAGACTGTAGACTTGAGCGTCAGGATTGACTACTTCAAGGACTGTGCAGAGACCCAACCGTATTACAGCAAAACCTTCACCGGCCAGATCGGCATCGCAGGAGATAATTTCTCCGACAGCGGCGACTCCGGCGCTCTTGTCGTGGATTCCAGTAACGCGCAGCCTGTCGGCTTGTTCTTTGCCGGCGGAACGAATGGCGATGGCATCGGTCTGAGCGTGGCCAACCCTATCGGCGATGTTCTTCGTGAGTTGGGCGCGCAGGCGGGTAGTCGCCTTAGCATCGTGGGGACGCCAACCCCACACAAGGTAGCCTGCATTCGATACGACGCTCCGGCAACCGCAGCCCCCGTCATGGCGGTTCCATCCGAAGCCATGGCCCGAGCGCAATTGGTTGCGGAGACGACCGGAGCATCGCTTGTGAATCCCGAGACGGGCATCCTGGCAACTTCCGCAGGCAAGAGCCTCGACAGTCCCGGAGACGCCGCACTCATCGTGTACGCGGACAAGTCCAGGCCGCGCGTCAGCGTGCCGCAGACTTTTGATGGCCTGCGCACGCAGTTGATCTCGACCGACGCAGGGACGCTCGCGCGCGGCCTTGCTCCCGCCGCTCCACTTACGGCAAGCGGCATTCATCTTTCCGAAAGTGTGTTGGCGGGCGCTGCCGCGGTTGTGCGTGAGTTCGCTCCGCATCTCATGGCCGACTTGGCGATCTTCGGTGTCGGCGTGGCTCAGAGCCAGGACAATCCGGCTGAACCGTCTTTGCTGGTGCTGATCGATCTAGACCGCGTCCCCAAGTCCATGCCTTCCACCCTTGGTGGATTGCGCGTGCGTTACATGAGACTGCATCGCTTCCATGTAACGCAATCGAAATACTCCGGGGCACATCATGCTTCGAGCTGCGCGCTCAAGGGCCTGACTCCGGTCGAAGGAGCTAGATCGGCGTGGAACACACCCGCAGTTGAAGACAAGCCAGACTTTCCCGTGAACTGAGTTCTGACGAACTAGCCTGTCATCTCGACGCCGTCCAGAGCCCGCTTCTCAGGTACGACCGCATCTTCAAATCCCGATGGGAAGAAGACTGTGAAGACCGTGCCGCTTCTCCCGTTTTCCCCGGAAGCACGGCTGCGCACCTGGAT
>CAYVSQ010000195.1:0-4076 GCA_964453815.1 uncultured Acidobacteriaceae bacterium
GTCGTAAAGCGCAACAATCTGCCGCCAGTCGGTCGCAGCGCTCGATTCCGCCTCCGCATGAACAGCCGCAATCGCAGCCTGCAGTGTGTAAGGGCCGAAGCGGCGGGAACTCAGGGCTTTCTCCACCAATGCCACTCCCTCCGCGATCTGCTCGCGGTTCCAGAGCGAGGGGTCTTGATTTTCCAGTAAAATCAGCTCTCCGGTGGGGGAAGTTCTGGCGGCGCGACGGGATTCCTGGAGCAGCATCAGGGAAAGCAGCCCAATGGCCTCCGGTTTTGGCTGGAGGTCGGTCAGCAGTCGGCCCAATCGAATCGCCTCGCCGGTTAGCGCGGCCCGCGTTACCTCCGCTCCCGCCGTAGCTGAGTAGCCCTCGTTAAAGACGAGATAGATGACCTGAAGCACCGCGTTCAGTCGCTCCGGCAATTCCTGCGGCGCCGGTACCTCGTATGGAATCGGTGTCTCTCGAATCTTTGCCTTTGCGCGCACAATGCGCTGCGCGAGCGTTGCCGGCGTGACCAGAAATGCCCGGGCAATCTCCTCTGTTGTCAGGCCGCAGACTTCACGCAGTGTGAGCGCAAGCTGTCCCTCCGGTGGCAGAGCGGGATGGCAGCAGGTGAAGATGAGACGAAGGCGATCGTCCTCGATCTCCTCTTCCTGAACCGTTTCGCTGATGCGCGCTTGAAGGTACAGCTCGATTTCTCTCTGTGCGCCGTCGAAGCGCGCCCGCCGGCGCAGCCCGTCAATGGCCTTGAAGCGTGCGGTTGAAATCAGCCACGGGCGCGGTTTGTCCGGTATGCCCGACTGAGGCCATCCGTCCAAAGCGGCAGCAAAGGCCTCGTGCATGGCCTCTTCGGCGAGATCTAGATCGCCGAGCAGGCGCACCAAAGTAGCCAGAATCCTGCCCGATTCAGACCGGTAAAGAGTCTCTACGGTCCAGCTCAGATCTTCGGGCGCATTCGGTGGCATGCATGTCAAACTAGCAAACGGACTGACTCGACACAACTGGCTCGCCAATGCGCTCATTGGGGACCATTGGCACGGGGACAACAGGATAGATCCTCATAAACGATAGTCCCTATCGTGACCTGCCGCGGCGCAACGCACAAGATTAGGCGCGTCTTTCTCAGCCGGGGCAGTTTCGAATTGGAGAGCACACTCTTCACGCTGCGAGAGGTCATCATTGCCAGGAACCACGGTCCGATCCAACTATCGACGGCCGCGTCGCCCAGGCTCATTTCTTCTGCAATACCGAAACCTTGACCTGCGCAGCCGAGTGCGGCTGCATTACAGCAGGCGGCTGCCCATCCGGTGCAAGGTTCAGCTCATCATCGTTCATGCTGACGAGTTGCACACTATCGGATGTCACGTCCACCACCTTGTACGGAATCTCCGAAGTGTAATGCTGCCCGGCAAGCGTGTAACGGATTATGATTGGATATGTCTGTCCCTTGACGGGTGAAGCGGGCAGACCCGAACCGTAGAAGACGCCCGCGCTTTGATCTGTGAACTTACCCGTAATGTGCTTTGGGTGGATGCGCGTTTCGCCCTCTCCACCCTTGCCACCGGAACCAGCGCCTCCACCTTCGGTCGCAGCAGGTCCGGCGCCGGAGCCGCCTTTGGGCTTGATTCTCTTACCTGCCCCGCCTCCCATGCCTTGTCCGATCCGGCCTCCAGGCCCACCTTGGCCGCCGCCACCGCCTTCCGGTTCTCTGATTACGAGGCCAAATTGCGCACATGGCAATTGAAAGTCAGCTACACACGGATCTGGCGAGGCGCTGCCGGCAGAAGAGGAGAGACCTCGAATCGATGCCGAAACACCTGTCTTGGATGTAGTCAGCTTCAAGCATGGAGCCAACGGATCAGCCGGGATCCGGGTCGTATCCTCTGAAACTTCCCGCGTGATCAGGAAGCCCGAATTGACCATGGCGTTCCAGGGGCTGTGAACGCGATTATCATCATATTCCAGCAGCTGGCGTGTTTCCTGCTTGCCTACGCCAGTTATTAACGAAATTCGCGTGCCATGGCGATCGACAACCGGCTGCGGTTCATTTCCGGGTGACTTTACCTCGTCGGCTTTGCCCTCCGGAAAGCCCTTGAACATGCCGGTCGCGCCACCGTCATCCGTTTCTACCGACTCAATCCATTCGACTCCATCCAGATCGCCTGTATTCCCGCTATCTGATTCCCAGAATGTGCCGACACGGAGAATCATGTGCTGGCCATTATTCACCCCGGACTCAAAGACTACCCTCACGTTTTGCGGAATGGCAGAAACGCCGAAATAGTTGCTTCTTCCAACGACCGCGCCGCCGTATCGTGCCGTGAGTTGGAGCGCGCCGGGCTGCTTCTCCGCTTTTGACATCAGTGTGCCTTGCAGGTCGATGACTGTGGAATCATGAACTGGAACGGATGAGCCGCCATCGAGCGTAGCATTGCCGAGAATAACGCCGGCCCCCTGAATCTCGATAATGATCGGAGCGGCTTCCGCAGGCGGATCGGTCACGATGACCGCGACCGGCGTATTGACACGCGGTGGAATGCGATCCGGTGAACCGGGAGGCGTATTGTCCGCGTTGACACGCGAGAACTCTACCCTGGGCGGCTTCTTCGGCTCTTCGGGCTCCTTTTTCTCCGGTGGGTTGTTATTGTCTGGCGGTTCTGGCGGCTTCGGAGGGGTAGGCGGACCCTCGAAGCAAAGCTCCGGGTTCGCTGCGCAGAAGACCAGACCTCCAAGGCCGTCGAGAATTCCTTCACCAACACCCAGAATTCCGGCTCCGATTCCGATCCCTACGCCCAGGGCACCAGCACCGCCAAGGGCGCCGCAGACATACGGATGTCTGTCACAGAAGGAGGTGGCCTCCTCTGTATCGTCGTCTTTCTTAGGCGGCTCCACAGTGTCTGTCGGTGGTGGCGTCACATTTTTGGGTGGTGGGTTTGTGTTCGTCGGCGGTGGCGTTACACCCGGCGGAACGGGTGTCGGGGTGGGCGAAGGGGTAGGTGTCGGCGTGGGTGGGGGAGTAGGAGTAGGGATCGGCCCGGGAGTTGGCGGCTTTGGGCGGCGCATGATTGTCTTGAGAAAAACGAGCTGAATATCCACCCGCCGATTGCGGCTTCTGCCGGACAAGGTGTCATTGCTGTCAGCCGGATCGCCCTCTCCATGTCCGTCAGTCTGCACGTCCGTCAAGCCTTGTTTCCGCAGCGTTGCGGCAGCCGTCTGTGCTCGGCTTTGGGAGAGCACCTGGTTGTGCTGCGACTCACCCGTGGCGTCGGCGTTTCCGATCATCAGCACGCGAACCAGGTTGGCCGGACCGCCCTTGATCATGCTCGCCAGATCCTGCACAAAGTTCATGTGCTCGGTCTTCATATCGGCGCTGTCAATCGCGTAGGCGTACATGCTGAAAGCTGGCGGCTTCACAGTCCCGGTCACCTCACCGGGCTCCAACTGGGATAATGCGACTTCCGCAGCATGATCTGCGGGAGAGGAAGCTTGTCTTTGGGGGGATGGATCCGGAGCCGGCGTATTCGCGGGGCCATCGATCTGGGAAGCGTTCGGATCAGGGGCCCGCTGCAGATTCATACCTTCCGGTTCCGTCTGGGAAGAGGCCGGTGCCTCCGTCTGCGTTGCCAGCACTCCCACCTGCGAATCCTCATCCTCCATGCTGTCTGAAGTTGTTATAGGGGCCCGAGAATTGCGTAAGAGCGCAGGTTGGCCCATCTGCTGCACCACGTGAGCAAGCTCATGCGCCAAAAGACGCCGCCCGGCCGCGGTATACGGTGCATAACTTCCGGCACTGAATGCAATGGAGTTATTCACCGTGTAAGCGAGAGCTTTAACGGCGCTGGCCGACTGAGCCGCCTGTGAATCCGTATGGATGCGAACGCGACCGAAGTCGAACCCAAATCGTGGTTCCATAAAAGCCCGGGTTGCGGTGTCTAACGGGCGGCCGTGGGCATTGATGACCCTATGCACGATTGAGGGAACAGAGGCCGCCTTCTCATGGCTCACTGATTTGCGATGGATAGTGCCTTTTTCCTCTTCTTTGCAGCCTGCACACTTCTCTTCAGAGTCGGAGCAC
>CAYVSQ010000196.1:0-3574 GCA_964453815.1 uncultured Acidobacteriaceae bacterium
CTGATCGAAGAGCGCTCCGGCGGAGTCTTGAAGTTCAATGTCGCGTCTTTCTACCCGTTGCTTTACCGGCTCGAAGCGCGTGGCCTGATTGCTGGACGCTGGGTCGAGAAGTCCGGCCAGCGCCGCCGCCGCTACTACAGACTCACCGCCCAAGGCAGGGAAATGCTCAAGGCCCAGCGCTCCACCTGGTTGAACTTCGTCATCGCGATCCATCGCATCATGGAGGCCGAAAATGCCTGACTGGCCCAAAGAGATTCGAGCGGCCATCCCCTCACTGAATCTTGATCCCACGCGCGAAGCCGAAGTCGTCGAAGAACTCAGCCAGCATCTGCGCGACCGCTATGACGAGATGTTGATTAGCGGAGTCGGCGCCGACCTCGCCTATCAAACATTGCGCAGGGAACTCAACGACGGCACTCTGGTTTCCGGCCTCAAGGCCACCGTCCACGCCGCCGGCTCGCCATTGCCAGTAGGCAGAGATGGAAGAGAATGGCTGATTGCAGGCCTGTGGAGCGACCTCCGTTATGGCGCACGTTTGCTGCTCAGGAATCCCGGTTTTGCGACCGTCGCTATTCTGTCGCTTGCCCTGGGCATTGGCGCGAATACGGGAATTTTTCAACTGCTGGACGCGGTACGCCTGCGCACCTTGCCGGTGAAGGCTCCGGAGCAGCTGGCCACGGTGGGCATCGTACGTTCTCCGCACTGTTGCCGGGGAGACTTTTATTCGCGCTATGCGGATCTCACCGGCGCCCTCTGGAATCAGTTGCGCGAGCAGCAACAAGGCTTCTCCGAAATTGCCGGGTGGGCCCCCTTCCGTTTCAACCTTGGCCTGGGTGGCGAGGCCCGTTATGCAAATGTATTGATGGTAAGCGGAGACTTCTTCGATGTGCTGGGCGTGCAGCCGTTGCTGGGGCGGCTGATTTCTCCGGCGGACGACTATAAAGGCTGCGGGGCGCAGGGCGCGGTGTTGAGTTATGGCTTTTGGCAGCGCGAATACGGGGGACGTACTGAGGTTTTGGGGAGCAAGATCACGCTCGACGGCCATCCCTTCCAGATCACTGGCGTGGCGCCGCCCAGTTTCTATGGCATTGAGGTAGGGCAGAATTTCGATGTAGCGGTTGCCATGTGCAGCCAGCCGGTCTTTTCTACCAAGGGTGGCCTGATGGACAGCCCTGTTTCATGGTGGATCGCGACGATTGGACGCCTCAAGCCAGGCTGGGGGCTGGAGCGCGCTTCCGCTCAACTGGATGCGATCTCTCCGGGCATATTTGCAACGACGCTGCCGGCTGAGTACGACGCCATCGCGAAAAAGGACTATCTATCCTTCCATCTGGGGGCATTACCGGCGACGAGGGGTGTCTCCCAGCTGCGAAAGGATTATGAAGATCCGTTGTGGCTGCTGCTGGCTCTCTCGGGACTGGTGCTTCTGATTGCCTGCGCGAACCTGGCGAATCTGATGCTGGCACGGGCCAGCGCAAGGCAACGGGAGATGGCGCTGCGGCTGACCCTGGGCGCATCGCGCTCGCGGCTGATTCGCCAGTTGCTGGCGGAGAGTCTGTTACTTGCCGCCCTGGGAACATTTGCGGGCGCGGCGCTAGCGCAGATTCTGAGCCGGGTTCTGGTCGCGTTTCTCAGCACGCAGCAAAGCCGCATTTTTGTGGAACTGACGCCGGATTGGCGCGTGCTCGGATTCGCCGCGGGGCTGGCGATTTTTACCTGTCTTCTGTTTGGGCTAGCTCCCGCGGTTCAGGCTTCGCATACTGAGCCGGGTGTTGCGATGAAGGCCGGCGGACGCGGGGCAACCGCGAGACGTGACCGCTTCCTGCTGCGGCGCGCGCTGGTGGTGTCCCAGGTTGCGCTCTCGCTGATGCTGCTGGCGGGGGCTTTTCTCTTCGTGCGCACTTTCCGCAATTTGCTGGCACTGAATGCAGGCTTTCAGCAAGATCACATTCTTGTTACAAATTTTGACTACTCCCCGCTGAAGCTGCCCCTGGAGAACCAGATGGCCTACAAGCATCAGCTGATCGAGCGCATGCGGGCGGTTCCGGGAGTGAGTTCCGCTGCAGAAGTCCTGATTGTCCCGATGAGTCATAGCGGATGGGACGACAACATCGATATTCCGGATGGTCCTCAACGGCAGGACACGATGTTCAACCGCGTCGGCCCCGGCTATTTCCAGACGATGGAGACGCCGCTGCTTGCGGGACGGGATTTCAATCAGACAGATACGCCGAAGTCACCTCGCGTAGCTATTGTGAATGAAGCCTTCGCGCGCAAATTCTTCGGTGGCGCGAATCCTGTGGGACGGGTGTTTCACGATGCGGGAGGAGCGGACACGACCTATCAGATTGTCGGCCTGGTGAAAGACACGAAATACTATGAGCTGCGCGAAGCCCCGCTGCCCGGCGCCTTCGTCTCGTTTACGCAGGCGAACGGGCCGGAGCAGCAGTCAACGCTGATGATTCGTTCCGATGAGCCGCTGCTGACGCTCATTTCCTCCGTCAAGCGTGCGGCGAACGATGTGAATCCGGCGATGGTGTTGAACTTCACCGTTTTCAAGACACAGATTCGCGAAGGCCTGCTGCGTGAGCAGTTGATGGCTACGCTGTCGGGATTCTTTGGAGTGCTGGCGACGATTCTCGCGATGGTGGGCCTGTACGGGGTGATCTCCTACATGGTAGTCCGGCGCAGGAATGAGATTGGCGTCCGCATGGCCCTCGGCGCAAACCGTCACGACATTCTGGGCATGGTACTGCGCGAAGCCGCGATATTGCTGGGCATCGGCCTCGCGGCTGGAGCAGCGCTAGTATTGATTGCCGGAAAGGCTGCCGCATCTATGCTCTACGGACTGACGCCGGGCGACCCGCTGACTCTGGGTGCGGCAATCATTGGAATGACAGTGGTCGCGCTCCTCGCCAGCTTGTTGCCAGCGCAACGGGCAGCGACGCTGCATCCCATGGTGGCCCTCCGCGAGGAATAGCCATGCGTCGACGGGCTAAGATGAGAAGCGGCCCTTATGCCCAAATCCGCTGCCCCAAAGCGCTCCGTAGAAGACCCGCGCCTCACACGCCTGACTGAGATCGCCCTCTCGTTCCCTGAGGCCATACGTCAGATCTACGGGTCGCACGCACAGTTCCTCGTCCGGAAGAAGACCTTCGCCTACTTCCTCGACAACCATCATGGAGACGGCATCGTGGCAGTCACCTGCAAGGTAATGCCAGGCGAGAACAACGCGCTCGCCGAGGCGCAACCCCGCCGCTTCTACCCTCCCGCCTACCTGGCCTCCAGAGGCTGGGTAGCGCTTCGACTCGACGTTGGCAAAGTCGATTGGAATGAGGTACGCGATTTGTTGGTCGGCAGCTATCTTCTGATCGCGCCTCAACGCCTTGCCGAAGAACTCAAGCCTAAGGCCTGACAGGCACCTCCGAAGACACTCCTCGGGTTCGCTCCTGGGGCGTAACTTCGCGGTAAACTAAGAGAAATGAAAATTGGTATCGATTTCGGCACCACCCGCGTGGTTGTTGCCTCCGTGGACCGTGGCAACTTCCCCCTAGTGAACTTTGAAGCGCCGGAC
>CAYVSQ010000197.1:0-2504 GCA_964453815.1 uncultured Acidobacteriaceae bacterium
CTTGCTGCCGTGGACACTACAACGAGCTTTTAAGATGCCAGGCAGTGATCCCGTTCTCTCTGTATCAACCTGCCGCGCACTTACGGAGAACCTCTTACGTTCGTCAAGCACGGTGCTGTTCTGCCATGCGGCCGAGGATGAAAATGGAAAGTTGCGGCCGTCACCGATCCTGGGTGAACTTGAGATCGAATCCGTCAATGCCACGGCGTTGAAACTCTACACGCAACCTTTCGATCAAGTGGACAGCGAGATCGTGACAGATGATGGAGAGCTGCCTCCGCTGCCATCGCATGAAGTCGGCGGCGGAGCCTCCGTGCTCAAACTGCAGGCGGCATGCGGGTTCCTGGCCTTTGCCGAGCTGCGCCTGCGGGCCACCGAACCCAAAATCGGCACGATGGGCCTGGACGCAGGAGAGAGCGGAAGCCTGCTGCATCGCGTTCTTCAATATTTCTGGCGCGAAACGAAGACACAAGACAGGCTCCGCCTGATGAGCTCGACGGACCGCGACGAAATCCTGATGCGCGCGATCGACTTCGCACTGCCCAGCCGGCTGCAGCTGCACGACGGATGGGACCGCGCGTATCTATGGCTGCAGAAGCATCGACTGCGCACGGTGTTGCAACAGTGGCTGGAGCAGGAGTTGCGCAGAGGGCCGTTCGCCGTTTCCGATGTTGAGCGCAAAGAGCTCGTGACGGTAGGACCACTCACACTGGAGGTGCGCGTGGACCGTGTCGACACTGTAGCGGATGGCCTCTTTTTCGTCGACTACAAGACGGGCGCAGATGTCGATCCGAAGCAGTGGTCGGGGCCGCGGCCCGATGATCCCCAGCTTCCGCTTTATACGCTGCTTGCCGAAGGCGACGAACTGAAAGGCGTGGCCTTTGCAAAGGTGCGCGCTGGACGCGATATGAAATGGCACGGGTACCAGGCGGAGGAAGGTATTCTGCCGCCCTCGCGGTCGAAGACAAATATCCGGGACCTTGCTTCGCTGGCAGAGGAGTGGCGACAAGTGCTAACGCAGCTCGCCGAAGACTTCGCAGCAGGAAAGGCGGAGGTGCATCCGAAGAGTTTCGAAATCAACTGCACTCGATGTGCGCAGCGGCTCCTCTGCCGTATTGATCCTTCATCTCTTGGAGAATTCGCCGAAGAGAACAGTGAAGAGGCGGAGGACGCCGTTGAGTAATTTACTGCGCTTCCCTTCCACAACCAATGATGCGGAGGCGCGAGCGGCAGCGCTTGATACAAGGGCTTCGTGCATCGTCGAAGCGCCTGCCGGATCAGGGAAGACCGGGCTTCTGGTGCAGCGCTATCTGAAGCTGCTTGGAACCGACACGGTCGAGCAGCCGGAAGAAGTGCTCGCCATCACATTTACCAACAAGGCGACCTCCGAGCTGCGCGAGCGTGTGCTGGAGCAATTACAGCAGGCTAAGCAAGGAGCGCTCAAGCAAGACTCTTCGAGCTTTGAGCAAGAGACCTGGGGGCTGGCGAAGGCTGCCATTGAGCGCAGCGCAAAACTTGGCTGGGGATTGCTGGAGAGGCCGAGTCGATTGAACATTCGCTCGATCGACTCGGTGTGCGCTGAGATTGCGAACTCGCTTCCACTACTATCAGGAGCAGGTGGGCCGCGACAGCCGATCGAAGATGCAGAGCCGCTGTATCGGCTGGCGGCGCGACGAACACTTCTGCAGCTTGGTGGTGAAGATGCCGCCTTGCATGCGGCGCTTTGTACCGTGCTGCTGCATCGCGATGGCAACCTCGCTGACTGCGAAACGCTGCTGGCAGACATGCTGAGAACTCGTGAGCAATGGGGCGAGCTGATGCCCCTAGCGCCCCGTGCAACCGATGATGCAGAGCTTGATCGCGAGGTACGCATGAAGCTCGAGCGATCGCTGGAAAGCATTGTGTGTGCTGGCCTTTCACGCGCGCTACGGGCATTGCCTGCAGATGTTCTGCAGGATCTGACGTCCCTGGCTGCGCAGCTTGGTATCGAGCCTGGAATCGATGAGAATCCCTCGCCAATTGCTCTGTGCGCAGGCAGGCACGATCCTCCAGAGGCGATTGCTGAGCATCTGGATCATTGGGTCGCGCTGATCTGGCTGGTGTTGAAGACCGATGGAGATTGGCGCAAGCGGCATTGGCGGACAGACATGAAGTTTGAGATTCTGAAGCCCGATACAGCTCGGCTTAAGGATCTGGTCCAGAGAATTCAAGGCGACGAGCTTCGCGAAGCGCTGGCCGGTGTGCTCGCACTGCCACCGGCGAAATACCCGGACGACCAGTGGGAGGTTGCCAAGGCGCTCTTTCGGGTGCTACGGCATACGCTGGCGGAACTACGATTGCTTTTCGCGGAGCGCGGTGAATGCGACTTCACCGAGGTTGCGCTTTCCGCGCGCGAGGCGCTTCATTCGGACGAAGGTTCCAGCGATTTCGCGCTTTCAGCCGGCGGAACGCTGCGCCACTTGCTGGTGGACGAGATGCAGGATACTTCGTCTGGTCAGTATGAG
>CAYVSQ010000198.1:0-8426 GCA_964453815.1 uncultured Acidobacteriaceae bacterium
AGCCATTGCGCCACTAGCTTGCGTTGCAGACATCCGAGAAACTGACGCGTGCCGCGGTCTTTCTCTGCTTCAAGAAGCACACATATATCACACATAGAAGCTTGAGTGGCAGGTTGTTTCGCCAGGAGATCCAGGAATAGCTGTACTGCGGTAACAACTCGTTGAGAAGCAGCGATGCCCCAGGTGTGAGAGTTACAAAGATGTTGAATCTGTTTTTGCGCCGTTTCTTGCATCCGACAGGTTTGAAAATTCTTCATGAAGCTGACAAAAAGGCCCCCGATGTCCCCCTGCACCTGGAGGATGGACTCATAGCTCTTGACTTTGGTCGCCTTCATGAGATCGCCTTCGCGATCAGGGTTCCGCCCCAGACGCCGATGAGCCCAAAGATCAAACTCAAGACCATGTACGACGCACCGATCAGGAATGCGCCCGTCTGAAGATTGGAAAATATCTCCCATTCGAAAGTTGAAAAGGTACTGTAGGCGCCGACAAACCCCACTGGAATAAGAAATCGCCAAGCTGGGTTCAATTCCGTGCGGGTGCCCAGAAGAGTAAGAGAAAAGCCGATGATGACACACGCTGTGATGTTGATGACAAACGTGCCATAGGGGAATTTCGTGCCCATCCGACTGGCGACCGTCGAACCAACCCAGAAGCGCGCGATTGAGCCCAGCGAACCTCCGAACGCAATTAAAAAGTATTTTTGCAAAGGCTATCTCTCCCTCACTTCATGCCGTTGTATTTCAAGCTTGAATCGCTGCTCCCGCTCCAGTTCAGGAGCAGATCCAAATCAGCCTCGATCTGCTCCAGGTCAGTATTCTTACCATGAAGGCCGGTCATCCGCTGTAACTGCACGCGATACGCATCCGCATACGAATTCACCAGTGCTTCCAGTTTGCGAACGACTTGCTCGCTCCACCTGGACAAAGCCATGCCGTACAGGTGGAGCTCCTGCTTGATATCTGTGCCTATGCTCTCTCGAAGATGAGTACGAATCATCGAGCGAAGCACACCTGCCCCGAGAACTTTCCATAGGGTAACGGTGAATGGGCATGGAAGCGCCGCTAACTCGAATCGTGGCAAGTCGCGCAAGAGCACTTCGAAGTCTTTCTTTGAGGGGGAGTCCTTTCGGCCCATCTCCTTGGCAATTTTCTGCAGAGATTCGATTGTGCGTTGGCCCACATCCTGAAACCGATCAATAGGAGGTTGAATAGACCTGGTGATGACCTCATGAATCCATTCCGAGAGCCGCAAGGAAGGGATCTGCGTCGCAGACGCAGCGTGCACCCACCTGACTCCTTCCTCTGCAACAGCCTCAACGACGGCATCGGGTTTTTCCCCAAAAGTGCGGAAGGCATGGTCGAGGACAGTCCGTTGCTCACCCACTTCGCCGGTCAGTACACGGAGTCTGCCTTCGAGCTGCGACGAGGCCAGTTGCTGCTCCTTAAGCGGTTCTTGCTTTTCGCGTCGAAGGCTACTCTCCATCGCCGAGGTCATTGCCTCCCGAAGGAAACCGATCTTTCTAGCAACCGAGGCTTCCCGAAGCGCCCGAGCTTTTTGAAACCGTGGAAGCAGTTCGCGTTCGAAGAACTCGTCGAGCAGCACTGCATATTGACGCAATGCGCTCACAGAGTGAACGGTTACTTTGAGGCCTAGATCGCCCTCTACATGTTCCTGGATGTAGTGGATCGCTCGATGCAGATCTCCTTCTGCAAGCAGGTCAGCTTTACTCAGTAAGACCAGGGCAGGAATGCCCGCCTCGTAAAGTAGTCGCAGCGTTCCAATGTCCTCTTCATTCAACGTTGTGCCGGCGTCGATGAGCAGAAGCCCGAGATCGCAAGAAGGAAGGTAAGCTAGAGTCTCGGCGCCGCCGCGTCTCGCCAATGAACCCAGCCCTGGGGTGTCTACCAGCAGTATTCCCTCCTTTAGCCGAGGGGATGGCACCTCGACCAAAGCGCGCACCACATTCTTGAGGTTTCCGGGATTGCCTTGCTCCGTAACAAGCTTGGACAACTGTTCGACGGTAACACCTTCGCTGCGCCCGTCTCCATATTCAACCGCAGCTCTGAGTGTAGGACCATAGCGCAGTTTTGTGGGCACCGCCGTAATCGGGTTGATGCCCACGGGAAGAACATCCATGTTGAGAAGAGCATTGAGGAGAGAAGATTTGCCACTGCTAACTCGTCCAAACAGTGCAAGCTCGAAGCTGTCGTCTTCCAGGCGCGCCGCAAGCGCATCGATCCTCGCCCGAAACTCAACTAGCCCATTCCGCGTTACGATTCTTTCAAGCAGGCGCAACAAATCAACATCGAAGCCGGTTGCCTCCAGTTGTTGAAGTCGTGTCTCAAGATCCGTGGTGAACTCCTGCTTGAGGTAACACTCCATGACTGTGATCAGAGCACGCAGCTCATGAACGATGCCATTCAATTCGTTCACTGCGTCCTCGGGTACTTCGCCGGACCCGCGCATATAGCTAGGCTTCAGCTCCTCGACAGCAATGTCCACGAAAGCAAGGTTCGTCAGAACAGCACGTGAAGCTGGAATATTCGGTGGCTCTGGTTTCATCTGCTGCCACGCGATCGTTCGTAGCAGTTGCGAACGGAAGCGGCGACTATAGTCCTCCAAAACGCGAATTTGTGCAGGAGTCATGTCTACGATGTAACGGGGGAAAGGGGATTGCGACGTGGCCGCGTGAAGCACGTGATCGAGATCGCCCAGCAGCTTGTCGATATATTGACAGGTGATCCTCAGACGAAACTTTTGCTTTTCGTTGAGCTCTCCCGCCCGACGCGCTGGCTTGTTATTTCCGTTTCGTTCCAACATTGCTCCTCCAAGTGATGAAGTCCCGAGGAGTCATCTGCCCTTTCGAGCGTTTCAAGGCGGACTCCAACACCTGGTAATTGCTCATTTCATAATTGTCTGTTCAGTTCCTCGCGAACTCTCCGGCAATGCTTTGGCATAGATGTCGCAAACTGTAATTCGTCTGATCAACTGCTGTTAATGCACAACCATCACAGGACAGTGCGCATATCGAAGCACGCGTTCCGAAATCGAACCAAGCATCCAACGTTTGAATGTTGAAATGCCGCGCCTTCCCATAACGATCAATGTGGCGTGTGTTTGTTCCGCACGGTGGACGATGTGCTCGGCGGGATGGCCGACCTCGATTTCCGTTTCAAGTGCAAGTCCTCCTTTTATTGCCCGTTCACGTAAGAGGACAAAGCTTTGCTCATAGTGTTCTCGAGCATCATCGAGAATTGCATTTAGCTCTGTTCGTGCCGCCGGTTCTGGCGGACGAATCACCGCGAAAATCAGAAGCTTGGACCCTAAGGCTTGCGCCATCGAAAATGCGATATCTGTGGCCCGTTGGGATTGAGGAGAGCCGTCATAGGCAACGAGAATGGTCTCAAAGACTTGTTTCACGTGGTTGGTCACTTCTCCTCCTAAATGCTTTCTGACTCTGCGGGCTGTTGCAGCGGATGGCCAGAGTGAGTTTCCTGGCGTTTTCTGGGAAGCAAATGTCTCGGGAGGAAGAACATATTCGCAATCAGAGTTGGAATCACGGCACTTGCGATTACTGTGCCGACGAGATACGAATACTGGGCTTGGTTGATGATCTTGTGATTCAACCCGAAGAGTGCAGAAATCGTCCCAAAGGTCAGGCCCGTTGACATCATCAGCGTGTAGTAGGCCCCAGCTGAACCTTCATACTGATGCGCGCGGACTGCAGGCAATACAGCAGTAAGCTTTGTTCCCATCTTGGCAAGGAAGAGAACTAGCAGGGCCACAGGACTCGCGAGTAACGCGGGCACAGATACGAAGGAACCTGCGCGGATGAAGTAGAACGGCGTGAGAAACCCAAAAGTAAGAGTTCGCAACCGGCGGATCAGCGCGTGGTCCTTACCAACGGTTCCGGCCAGCACCATGCCGATCAGATAAGCCGGAAGAACTGCTTCGCTTCCGGCCCACAGCGCCAACCCTCCAAGAGCGAAAAGAACAAACAAGAGATATTTCGCTTCGAGCTCTGACACGCTCCCGCCGTACTTACGGAAGAACCACGGCGTGAGAAATGGCAGGACAGCAAATACTGCCACGCTGACCACCACAAAGATGAGGGTCTTGAAGGTGAAAGGAGAAAAAATGAGTCCCAGGGCGATGACCGTTCCCAAATCATTCACAAAGCAGGCTGCGAGTATCGCTTTACCGTATTCCGTTGCGTTGAACCCCAGTTCAAGCATGACAGCATAGACAACTGCGACGGACGTCGTGGAGAGTGCAACTCCGCAGAGCCAGCTCGCCATGATGGACCAGTGGAGAACTAAATGTGCGACGAGAGTGCAGCCAAGAAAAGGGCCGAAGAAGCCAGCAAGGCCGATGATCAGCGCTTCACGCCACTTAGTACGGAAGATCGCCGGGTCGAGTTCGGCTCCCGCCAGAAACGTAAGTACAATCGCCCCTGTTCCCGCCAGGAAGGCGATCCATTCCGTGTTGCCTAACAATCCGCCGCGTCCTAAGGCGGCTCCGATGATCAGTTGTGCAACTGTGCCGACAACGATCTCCGACAGAGCGGTAGAAATGCGAAACCAGATCGCCAGCAACGTGGCAACCAGCGCGAGACCAACCCATAAAGCAGACAGAACCCATGTATTCGTCATGGACTCAAGCTCCAGTTTGTAATCAGGGAGATCGCGTTGGGACATGACTCCTCAAACAGGATTTCCCTGTTAGGAGTCATCATCTGCCCGTCTATAAAAGGCTGGGTGGGCAGCGGTTAAGGGTGAACTCCTTCACCGCAACAACACAACATCAAATACCTCAGGGGTGCTGGCTGTCAAGTGGACTCTACGAAAGTGAACATTCGAGCGAAATCAAGGATCTTTCAACCCAAATTCCCGGCCGTGGAAAAGACGGCAGGCGGAAAAGTCAGACGGCCGACTTTCCCACCTCCCTTGCAAATCCCGCACACAACGCGGGATGCGCACTTTCCCACCGCCTCTACTACCACTAGCTAATTAATCAAACCGGACACTTCATTTGATACGAAAAGCGGACATTTTCGCTTGCTAACGACACTGCCGGATTGGCGACAAACCACCCGTAACAGCCCTCCACAGGATCTCATCGAGGTCCAGGTGATCGGGACGTCCAAACTAACCTTCGGCAGAGGAGGCGGTCTAGGATTGGTGCCGAGGCAGGTACCCTATAAGAACAGGTCGCCAGTGTGGCGGCAGTATTGCCATCGCAAAATTAGAATCCCTCGCAGACCCGTTCGGTAGGATCACCGCCCTCATCACTTGCCTCCAGCGTAAAATCGCATTCCATTCTGACCTACACCCGCGCAGGTACCGCGAACAAGGGCAATGCGTAACCAACAGAGCCTACCCACGTCGAGCACGCTTATGCTTGTCGCGAATCACAAGTTGGGGAGCTCAAAAAGCTCATCGAGATTCGATATATAGTTGGGGTGCCGAGCTGCCGGCAGTGTCCGCGGCAGGCTGGAGGACCATGTCCGGGTCTCACCTTTCTCGCCGGAAGTTCCTGAGGGCCGCTGGGGCTGCTGCAGGTGCTGCTACTGTGTTCGCGCCATCTGGCCTTCTAAGTCAGCCCACAAAGACTCGCGACAACGATCCTGCTTCCCAGAATGAGGGTTCGGCGGACTACACCCTCAGTATCGCCACGAAACCCATTGAGCTGGCGCCGAATCGGATCATTTCTGTCACGACCTACAACGGACAGTTTCCCGGTCCATTGATCCGTTTGAAAGAGGGAGAGCGAGTCGCGGTTGATATTCGCAACGATACGGATACGCCCGAGCAGCTCCACTGGCACGGTCAATTGGTTTCGGCCGACGTCGATGGAGCTGCCGAAGAGGGCACACCTTTTATTCCGCCACATGGCAGCCGGAGAATATCCTTTTTACCCAAACCTTCGGGTTTTCGCTTCTACCACACGCATGTTCGCGCTGGAGCGAATCTCGCGGCTGGCCAATACAGCGGGCTCGTGGGCCCTGTTTTCGTCGAGCCCAAACGACACGCCGGAGATTACGACCGTGAGGTGTTCCTTACGCTGAAAGAATTCCAGCCTACCTTGAGCCGTGGTGGAGACATGGCCATGGACTTCCTTTTGCCAGCACAGACTGTAACCGCCCTGAGGGATGCAGGGGAGAGCAAGATGAAGGCTTCGCTCGCCCAAGATATGCCGCACGGCTATGAGGTCGGATACGACTCGTTCACCATCAACGGTCGAATGTTGGGACATGGTGAGCCGGTGCGCGTGAAAGAAGGCGAGCATGTGCTCTTCCACGTTCTGAATGGCAGCGCCGGTGAGATTCGCAGCCTCGCCCTGCCCGGCCACACCTTCAGCATCATCGCCATGGACGGCAACCTTCTGCCCAGGCCAGTGCGCGTGCCCGGCCTCTGGCTCGGAACCGCTGAACGCATTTCGGCCATCATCGAGATGAACCATCCGGGGATGTGGGTCATGGGCGATCTGGCCGACGAGGATCGTCACCACGGTATGGGCATCGTCGTCGAGTATGCCGGATACAACGGCAAACCCCAGTGGCTGCCGCCCAAACCCTTCAAATGGAACTATGCGCATTTTGGCAATCCAGGAGCGAATCTCGCGCAGCCGGATGAGACATTCGACATGCTCTTTGAAAAGCAGAACGCCGCGCTCGACGGATTCAATCAGTGGTCGATCAACGGCGTAGCTTATCCCATGGATCAGATGATGACGACGCCTTCCTTTCATCTGCGCAAGGGAAAGCGTTACCGTATCCGGATGCGCAATGCCAGCGAGGACATCCACCCCATCCACCTGCACCGGCATAGCTTTGAGCTGACCCGGATCGCGGGACAGCCTACCTCCGGGGTCTTCAAAGATGTCGTCATGGTGGGCGGCTATCAGGAGGTTGAGGTTGATTTCATAGCGGATAACCCCGGTCTGACGCTCTTCCACTGCCACCAGCAGCTTCACATGGACTTCGGCTTCATGACTCTATTCGGTTACGTCTGATCGGACACGCGCCCGCGTACACTATGGTATGGTTGACGCGCAGCGCCGTTCTGCGTATAAAAACGAGTTCAGCGGGAAATTTTCTGCATGCACGCGCCCCGGGTGCGCTGTATGTCTCAAGGGAACCAAGGAAAAATCGTCCTTATGCAAGATACACGTCAGGCTGCTGGTATTCGCCGCACTCCTCGCACCGCCGCTGAAAAAACACGTCCTGCTGTCGACAAGGCCCACGAGCAGGCCATCCAGCACTACCAGAGCGCCGTTCAGCTCATGCAGGAAGGCAAGTATGAGAAGGCTCGCACCGCATTTGAGAAGTTAATCATCACGGCCCCTCCGGAACTGCTCGAACGGTCAAAGGTTTACCTCGCCGCCTGCGAGCGCCAGGCCAAGCATGCCGCGCTCACCTTCGCGACGCCCGGGGAGCAGTATGACTACGCCATTTCGTTACTCAATACCGGGGACTACGAGGACGCCCGCGACCAGCTTGACGGCATCCTCAAGAAAAACCCCTCCGCCGACTACGCGCACTACGGCCTCGCTATCCTCGACAGCATCACCGGTCAGGCCGAAGAGTGCCTGGAGCACCTGATCGCCGCTATCGAACTGAATCCACAGAACCGTATCCAGGCGCGCAGCGACTCCGATTTCCAGGACATGGCTGACGATCCGCGCTTTACTGAACTTCTTTATCCGGAAACGCCTTAACTTTCCTGCGCAAGCAGGGTTCGTCTCTTTTAGAGCTTTTCTTCAGGGAAAGTTAAGGTAAAAGGCGATACGTTCAGGGAGTCATCTTTTATGAAACCTGCGATCCTCGCGCCCGTTTCCGAAACTCCGCTGCAAACTGCTGAGAAGGCAAATTTACGAGTCGTCGCCATGGGCGGAGGCACGGGTCTTTCCACCCTGCTTCGCGGGCTCAAGCACTACGTCCCATCGCCCACCGTCGCGCAACGGGACTGCGATGGCTACCCATGTCTTATCAGCCATTTAGCTGCTGTCGTTACAGTCACCGATGATGGCGGGTCGAGCGGCCGCCTGCGCAAAGACTTCAACATGCTTGCGCCCGGCGATCTGCGCAACTGCATGGTCGCGCTCTCGGCTGACGAGCACCTCATCGCGCGCCTCTTCAGCCACCGCTTCCGCTCCGGCGCGGGACTCGAAGGCCACAGCTTCGGCAATCTTTTTGTCGCCGCACTCTCTGAGATGACGGGGGATTTCGCCCAGGCCATCCGCCTCGCGGCCGAAATCCTGGCAACACGCGGTCACATCTACCCTGCAACCACGGCCGACGTGAGCCTCTACGCGCGCATGGATGACGGCGAAATCGTGCACGGCGAAACCAACATCACCGCCAGCAAAAAGCGCATCGTCGAGCTGAGCATGGAACCGGCAGAAGCCGCGCCCATGCCGGA
>CAYVSQ010000199.1:0-5898 GCA_964453815.1 uncultured Acidobacteriaceae bacterium
TCAAGCCGCTATTTTCGTTTGCCGGGAAGGGCATTCAGTTTGCGCCCACGGACGAGGATCTGACGGCGATTCCGCGACGGGATCGCCATAACTATCTGTTACAGCAGCGTGTGAAGTTCGAAAACGTGATTGATACGCCGCATGGGCCAACCCAGCCGGAAATACGCATTCTCTATCTGTGGCCTGACGGCGGGAATCTTGAGCCGGTGTTACCCCTTGTGCGCCTTGGCCGGGGGAAGATGATGGGTGTGGACCACAATCGCGATCTGGAGTGGATAGGAGCATCCGCCGCGTTTCAGCCGGCAGCTCCGGCTGCCAGGGTAACTCGATAGAAACAGAGAGGCTGTGATTGTCGATAGGGTCGTAATCGTCATGGCTCGCCCTATTTTCTGTATTACTTTGAGTCTTCGGTGTAAACTTTGGTAATTCGCTGGAGCAGCCGATCAGCTTCTCGATCCGATACCCTTAAAAGTATCCGAGGAATCCTGATCGGTTGTGGGTTATGGAATGCATATGGATGTTGCGGCATTGGAAATCGAGCGCGTGGAGCCGGAGACCCCGGAGGGGCTGCGTTCCGCGGTGCGTTTTCCACTGGCATTGCCTGTGCACCTGATGGTTTCAGCGAAGCGGTATGAGGCGGTTACGGATAATATTTCGGCGAATGGCGTGCTGTTGCACCTGGACGAGCTGTTGGCGCCAGGCACGGTGGTCGAGTTCTTGATCGAAATACCGGAGGGGACGATCGCTCCGTATGAGACAGCCGGAGTCCATTGTACGGGGAGAATTGTGCGCTCTTACCGGAAACCCGAGGCGACGTATGCCGCAGCTGTGATCGACGAGTACAGTTTCCTGTAGTTGTCGGCGGACGTGAAGAATTATGGCTGATATTGTTCCAGGAAGTAACGAAGAAGCGACGCGGGAAGAGGTTTCGCCGGGAACCTCGGAGCGGCCGCTGGTTCGTATTATATTGGCGGACTCACAAGCGATTTATCGCGTTGGCATGCGCAAGGTCTTCGCGCTGGAGGATGATCTTCGCGTTGTGGCTCAGGTGGACCGCTTCGAGAATCTGCATGCGGCGCTGGAGCGCCATCCGGCGGATGTGCTTCTGCTCGAAAGCAATCTGATCGCGGGCGTCACGAATGCCATTCCTGAGATAGTTCGCGGGGCGCCGGATATCAAGATCATTGTGCAAACGGCAAACGCGGACGAGGCGAACACTGTGGAGCTTTACCGGCGGGGCGTGCGTGGCATCATTCCTCGGTCGATCTCCCCCGATTTGCTGGTGAAGTGCGTGCGCAAAATCGGCGCGGGAGAAACGTGGATCGATAACCAGTCAGTCAACTGGGTAATCGAGGCATATCGGTCGCAAGCCACGGCTATTACCAATCCCAAATCGCAACCCCGGCTTTCGCCGAAAGAGCTTTCCATCATCGCCTGTATCACGCAGGGTAAGCGTAATAAGGAGATTGCCTTTCAGCTGGGCACGACCGAGCAAGTGATCAAGAATTATCTGCGCAAGATCTACGACAAGCTGGGTGTCTCAGACAGGCTTGAGCTGGCGCTCTACTGCCTGCATCATCAAATTCACAAGCGGGCCAAGGAGCTGGAGCAGCCGGCGACGGATCAAACCGCTGTGAACGGTGTGCCGGAAGATCACAGGCCACGCTAAGGTTCTTACTTAAAGCAAGAACAGCTCTGATAAGCTCGTGGGGAGCCGCGCGGCGCGGCCTCTCCATCTCGTTATGTCGAGCCAATCCCGGAGCCTCAGCCCGCAGCAGCGTCATGCGTTTACGGCATGCTTTCTTGGCTGGACGCTCGATGCATTCGATTTCTTCATTCTGGTCTTCTGTGTAGCGCCGATTGCAAGATATTTTCAGGCCACGCCTGCGCTTGTGGCTGAGGCTCTCTTTCTGACGCTGGCCTTTCGGCCGGTGGGGGCGTTTCTGTTCGGCGCTCTGGCGGATAGATATGGACGGCGTCCGATACTGATGCTGAATATCGCCTGCTACTCCGCTTTTGAGCTGGCGAGCGCTTTTGCCACGTCGCTGCACGCACTGTTCTGGCTGCGTGCGCTCTTTGGGATCGCGATGGGCGGTGAGTGGGGTGTGGGCGCTGCCTTGGCGTTCGAGACGCTGCCGAAGGAAAGACGCGGCTTCTTCTCCGGCGTGTTGCAGGAGGGATATGCGGTGGGGTATCTGGCTGCTGCGGCCGCGTATGCATTGCTGTTCCCCCTCTTCTCACGGATGACTTGGCACGGGCACCCAGTGGGTTGGCGCGGCATGTTTCTTGTGGGCGCGGCGCCTGCTTTGCTGGTCTTCTATATCGGCAGGCAGGTACAGGAATCGCCGGTATGGCGCGAGCGCGAAGCGGTCAAGGCGCAAGTCGCTGCCCAGGTGAAGACAAGTCTTGCGAGCGGGATCCGGCAGTTCGCTCCGACGTTCCTATTCCTGGTGCTGCTGATGACCTGCTTCAACGCCTTCTCGCACGGCACGCAGGATTTATATCCGACTTTTCTGGAGAAGGGCCACCATTTTTCGGCGACGCTAACGGGCGTGGTGGGGATTATCTACAACGTCGGCGCGCTGCTGGGGGGCGTGTTTTTCGGAGGGATCTCGGAGCGCTTCGGGCGCAAGCGGACAATCATTACCGCGGCCTTGCTGTCGCTGCCGGTGATTCCTCTGTATGCGCTGGCGCACTCGCTGATTGCGCTTGCCAGCGGCGCGTTTCTGATGCAGTTCATGGTGCAGGGGGCATGGGGTGTCGTGCCCGCTTATCTAAGCGAGCTGTCGCCGGGTCCGATGCGAGCGATTTTTCCGGGCCTTGCCTACCAACTCGGCAACCTGATTACTTCGCGAAATGCGGTTCTGCAAGCGCGGGCCGCTGAGCGCTTCGGCGGCTTCGGGCGCGTGCTCGCCGTCACCGTCCTGCTGGTCGCCAGCTGCCTGGCGCTGGTTACTTACTTCGGGCGCGAGTCACGTGGGACGGATATAACCGTTTGAGTCACCCGTGTTAAGGCCTCTAGGGAGAGCCGTTTCCTGGCTAATCAAATTTGTATACCTTCGCTTTTTCGATCCTGACCTGCCACGGATCGAAGCGCCAGTAGTTTCCCTGGTCGTTCTCATCGCCATTGAGACGGCGGCCCGGGATCCATTCGCCGTCTTTAAACTGGCCTTCGTCTACGGACGCGATTCCGATATGCGGCGAGCCCGAACGAGTACGGAAGGAGACACGGAATCCCGTTCCGGCGCCCATAAATTCGTCGGGCCCGGTGGCCATGATCAGTCCGTAGCCATTCTCGGCGTGCATGCCGAAGATCTCATCAAGGGTTACGTGAACGACGTATCCGTTCAAGTTGAAGTCGACGGACGGATGGCCCTTGTCCAGAATGAAGCCATGTACATTGCCTCTGGTCTGCTGTTCTTGGATTAGCGGCCACAGTTGGGCGATAGTTTTGTAGCTGGTTCCCAGATCGGGTGTCGGAGGCGCGGGGCCGCGCGGCCTGGTTCCGGCATTCGGTGCTGCGGCTTCGGGAACGAAGACCTGATCGATTCCAAAGGGTGAAAAGCCGAGCGCCGAATGTTCTCCCACAGCGTAGAAGACGTTAACTGCGCCCTGCGCTCCGCCGTTGGTCTCAGGGAGGAAGAGCGGATTGCCGGCGCGGTGGTAGCGACGGCTCCAGCCGGAAAAGTCCGGCGCATAAAGATCGGGAGAAAAAATGTCGATGGAAGTTCCCGCAGCCTTCCAGATATCGACCACGCGCGGCTGTGGTCCGCCGCTGGGGTAATCACCGGGCGGAGTGTCCTGGCCCGCCAGCCAGGTGTTGACGTACATCGGAATGTTGTAGGCAGCTTTGCCTTTGGCGGCTACGGCGTTCACAAAGCGCGCATAGTTCCACGCCATGAAGATTTCGTCGGCGCGCGCAGTATCGCCGAAGACCTGCGCCCAGGTGCCGGAGATCTTCTCGCCGTTCTCTTCCCAGAGCGCCCTCAGCTCGGGGTCGAGTGAATCCTTGTGGGCCTTCATGTATTGCATCAGTTCCGCAGGTACGGCAGAGGCAAAGGCCTCGTTTGCTTCCGCGGAGTGGTCGCGCGCATCCCCCAAAACTCCGACTTCATTTTCCACTTGCATCATCAGCACGGTGTGATTGCCCGCATCGACCTCGCGCAGGTGTTGCATAAGGGCCGCGAAGGCGCGAGCGTCGGCTTCGCGCGTTGCTGTACTCTGCGGCGACAGAATTTCTACCGGATTACCGTTGTGAACGACGCGCGGAAAGCGCTTCGTATCCTGTTTGACCCAGACGGGCGCATAGCTAGACATGCCATTCTTCCATGAAGCAAGCCAAAGAAATACGACACGCATGTGCTGCTCGCGTGCCTGAGAAAGCAGGCCATCAACCAGCGTGAAGTCGAACTTACCCTCGCTTGGCTCGATCAACTCCCAGGAGAGCGGCGTGAGCACGGTGTTCAGCGACATGGCGTCCAGCGGTGGCCACTCGGGCTTCATGTATTCCAGGCTCGACGAGCTGGAATTGTGCAACTCTCCGGCCAGCATCAGAAATGGCTTGCCATCGACGATCAGTTGGGTGGTAACACCACGCTTTTCGAGGTGAGGTGCGCCGGTTTCCTGTGCGGGAAGCACGATTGTAGTGAGCACAAGAAGGGTCGAGGAAATCGGGAGGAGAGAGAATCGAGAAGGCATGGTGACTGCCAATCTACCATACCGGTTGAGAGTGCTGGCCAGTTCCGAGGCTGCTACGAAACTCGCAAATCGACAAGAATGCTGGAAGTTTTCGATGATTACTGACGAGACTTTTGAGTACTAACCGGAATGGAAGATGATCAGGCGGGCACGTAGGTCAATCGGACCGCGTCCTCTCCGATGGCGTCATGCTTCACCAGGCGAAGCGGGGGCAGGGGCCCGGCGAAGAAGGGTTTACCGGCGCCGAGCACGTACGGACGAAAGTACAGGCGATACTCATCAATCAAACCCGCCGCCGACAGCACGTTCGCGAGCTCCGCGCCAGCGACGTCGATGTCTCCATCTCGTTCGGACTTCAGCTTTGCGGCAAAGTCGCACACATCGCCTTCGACAAGTGTGGCGTTCGGACCAACGGACGTCAAAGAACGGGATGCAACCCATTTCGGCTTCGGGCGCCAGGCTTGGGCGAAATCATGCTCGATCTCGTCCCAGCCCGGCTGGTCCTCATCCCAGTAACGCATGACCTCATACAAGCGTCTGCCGTAGAGAAGGCCGTCCAGGCCACGGACGTAATCGGCGAAATAGCGAGAAAGGATCGGACCGGGCGGGCCGAGTTGCACATCGCCCGCAGTCCCATCAATATATCCATCGAGAGATTGCATCATTCCGAAGATCAATCTGCCCATGACGCCTCCTAACTATTTTTGCAGAGACAACGTACTGGCGAACGGGCATCTCGTCGCTGGAAAGACTCACCCGGAGACGCAGAGTACTGCAAGTGCTTCGCAAGGACCGTCCCTAGTGCTTGTGAGACTCGCTCGCGGACTTACTGTTTCCGTTTACGGGCGTTCCGTCTGACCAGTTACCCATGACAACATAAAACTCGGTAATCGGCGCTGGATTCAGCTGCTGAAAATAGATGGGTGCGCCGGGCAGATTTGCGCCCCACGCCGCGCCATCCATGCGTGGAAGGTCATACATGAGGTGGTTGAGGTTATGGGGCGGCTGGTCGGTAAGGTACCCTTCCTTCGACATCATGTAGATCAACGAGCCCGAGGCCGGAGCTCCCAGTTCCTTCTTATCGACTGCGGCCTTGATCGCATCGAACATTTGAGTTTTAGAGAATCCAGCCAACACCATCCCGGTCGTTTTTAAAAAATAAGGCAGCACGGAGAGCGCGGCCGGCGGGTTGAAGCACTG
>CAYVSQ010000200.1:0-25310 GCA_964453815.1 uncultured Acidobacteriaceae bacterium
TGAGACACACCCGCGCGCTCCGTCAAAGCGTGGACGGTCTGCTCGCCGTCGCGGGTCAGCCGCTCGAAGATGGCTCGGCGAGTCGGATCGGCGAGGGCCCTGAAGAGACTGTCTGCTACGCTCGGCATATTTAATTCATAACCAAATGGTTATGAATTGTCAAGGAAAAATCATGCATCTCAAGTCGGCTTGTAGATCGATGACGCCTCGAGTGATCAGGCAATCCACACAGACGTGTAACAGTCTTTTGGGCACGTGCTGGTCCGGACGCTGGGTTCGAACCGGATCCTCGACCAGAGACTTGGCCGACTATTGCCTAAAAGCCACTTTTTTCCGGACGCGCCAAAAAGAGAAAAGCCGCCTCGCAACCCCTTTGAAATCTGTTATAGGTAATTAGCCGCTGTATTATGAATGATTTACATTTGAACAAGCTGCTGCCACTAACTCGGTGCAGTTTCTAGCGGTAAACCTTTTAGAATCAAATTAGGTGAAATAAACCCCAATATTTTCACACGCTTGTCACGTCTAAGGTTTGTAACTCCTGGCAAATCGTACAGAGGGGGAGGGTCCCCAAGGGGTCCCCGGGGATCCCGCTTGCATCTGCTGCTCTTAAAGCGGGTAGCGTCCCTTCTCGATGGCGGCCTGGGCAATGGTCCGGCTGAGGGCGATGGTGTCTGCCGGCTCGTGCTTCACCAGGCGGCGGAAGATCGCCAGTTGCGTCCGGAGCATGTCCCCCTCCGCAACGGCGGCAATGACCTGGCGGGCGGCAGCCTCGATGATGTGAAAGGCATTTGCGGCGTGGAGCTGGGTCATGGCGGCAGCCAGAGCAGCGTGCGGTGCCTTCGCGGCGGCGAGCTTGCGCGCCCGTACGAGAGCGGAATCGAAGGCGTAAACCTCGATGATGATGTCGGCCAGAGCAGCCATAACCTCCTGCTGGTCGGCGAGAGCGTTCATATACTTCTGGCTGGCCGCGCCGGATGCGAAGAGTGCAAGCTTTTTCGCATTGGCCAGCATCTGAGCCTCCCGGGCAAGCGGATCATCGTCTTCGTGGCCGGTCGAGAATGACGGCGGAGACATAAGCTCATCCATAAGCTGCTTGATCGCCGCCAGCATCGGGAGCTGGCCGCTCATGGCGCGCTTCATCAGGAAGCCTGTGATGATGAGGCGGTTGATCTCGTTGGTGCCTTCAAAGATGCGGTTAATGCGTGAGTCGCGATAGGCGCGCTCGGCAGGATACTCCTCGACGTATCCGTAACCGGCGTAAATCTGCACAGTGTGGTCAACAATGGCGTCGAGCATCTCCGAGCCCCAGACCTTGAGGATGGAGCACTCGACGGCATATTCCTCGATGCGCTTTTGGATCTCGCGGGCGCTGCGGGCCTCTCCCTCGGGAATCGCGGCCAGCGCGGCGTCGATAGCACCGATGGTGCGGTAGGCCATCGATTCGCCGACATAGATGCGAGTAGCCGAGTCGGAGATCTTCTGCTGGATAAGGCCGAACTCAGCGATCGACTTGCCGAAAGCCTTGCGCTCTTTCGCGTAGTGAATGGCGTTGGCCAGCGAGGTGCGCGAGCCGCCTACGCAGGCTGCTCCCAGCTTGAAGCGCCCAATGTTGAGGATGTTGAAGGCGATGTGGTGCCCCTTGCCCGCTTCGCCGAGGAGATTCTCGGCGGGGATACGACAGTCATTGAGGATGAGGGGGCAGGTCGATGATCCGCGGATGCCGAGCTTGTGCTCCTCCGCGCCGATGGTCAGGCCGGGGGTGGTGCGCTCGATAAGGAACGCCGACATTTTTGCTTTCCCTGGGTCGGGATCAGAGGGGTCAGCAACCTTTGCGAAGACGGTGTAAAGATCGGCGAATCCGGCATTGGTGATCCACATCTTTTCGCCGTTGAGGACGTACTGGTCTCCATCGAGAACCGCGCGCGCGCGGATATTCATCGCATCAGAGCCGGACGATGCTTCCGACAGCGCGTAGGCAGCGATCCATTCACCGCTCGCCAGCCGTGGAAGATACTTTTCCTTCTGCGCGTCGGTGCCGTACCAAACGATGGGCAGCGTGCCGATGCCGACATGCGCGCTGAAGGCCACGCTGAAGCTGGCCAGCACCGACATGCGGTCGGCGATGATTGCAGAGGTGACCTTGTCCATAGCAAGGCCGCCGTACTCCTCGGGAATATCGACAGCCATGAGGCCGAGGTCTCCGGCTTTCTTTAAGAGTGCCCGGGTCACGTCGAAATGCTTTGCCTCGATCTCGCTGGCAGCGGGTAGTACCTCATTCGCCGCAAACTCAGCCGCAGTATCAGAGATCTGGTGCTGCTCATCGGAGAAATCTTCCGGCGTGAAAATGCTCGCGGGATCAGCTTCGCTCAATAGGAAGCTGCCGCCGGTAATTACTGTGGCGGGAGCGGAGGGGGTAGCGGTGGCCATGAAAAGACTCCTGTGCAACGGAATATCCTACGCCGTTTTCATGGATTTCGGATCGCAGTCGTCTAATCCGAACTTCAATCAGTTCAAGCTCTCAAACACCCCTGCTGCCCCCATGCCTCCACCGACGCACATCGTCACCAATCCGTAACGCAGATCGCGGCGTCTGAGCTCATGTAGGATCGTCGCCGTCAATTTCGCTCCTGTGCACCCGAGGGGATGGCCGAGGGCAACGGCTCCGCCGTTGACGTTGACTTTGGCCGGGTCGAGTCCAGCCTGCTGGATCACGGCCAACGCCTGCGCGGCAAAGGCTTCATTGAGTTCGATCAGATCGATCTGGTCCAGAGTCAATCCGGCAAGCTTGAGCGCCTTGGGAATCGCGTAAACCGGCCCGATGCCCATGATCTCCGGCGGGCATCCTGCTGTTGCAAAGCTAATAAAGCGTCCGAGCGGTTGGATACCGAGTTCCCTAGCACGTTGTTCGGAGACCACCACCGCGACAGCGGCTCCGTCGGAGGTCTGCGACGAGTTCCCTGCTGTGACTGTGCCTTTTGCGTGGAATACGGGCTTGAGTTTGGCCAGTGCCTCAGGAGACGTATCGGCACGTGGGCCTTCATCGATAGTGAATTGCGATGTCTTTACCTGAGGCTTCGATGACTTTCCGTTGGATGTGATATTTGTCACCGTGACGGGCACGATTTCTTCTTGAAACTTTCCCTCTGCGATCGCAGCGAGAGCTTTCTGATGGCTGCCGAGCGCAAACTCGTCGGCTTGATCGCGCGTAATACCGTATTTCTTCGCGATATTCTCGGCCGTTAGCCCCATCGACAGATAGGCATCAGGATAGTGCTCGATCAGCCACGGGTTCGCGCTGATTTTGTTGCCACCCGAGGGGATCACGCTCATGGATTCGGTTCCACCGGCGAGCGCCGCCTGTGCGCGGCCTGAGCGGATGGAGTCGGCGGCGAGAGCGATGGCCTGAAGACCAGAGGAACAGAAGCGGTTGATGGTCATGGCCGAGACTTCGACAGGCAGACCGGCGCGTAGGCTGGCGATGCGGGCGACATTGGTTCCCTGCTCGGCCTCGGGCATAGCGCAGCCGAGGATGACGTCCTCGATCTCCGTCGGATCGAGCGCGGGCACACGATCGAGTGCGCTTCGAATGGCAACGGCGGCGAGCTCGTCGGGGCGCGTAGTCGCCAGCGTACCTTTAGGAGCTTTGCCCACTGCGGTGCGGACGGCGGCGGCGATGAAGACTTCAGTCATGAAGGAGTACCTGTCGACATAAATGATACGCAAGCCGGGCGAGCCGTGCCCAACGTGGCTAATTCGGGCTCTCGAGAATGATCCACGTCCCGTTCTGGAAATAGTGGGTGGCGGAGGACCTCTCGATGTCCGCATCTTCAATTGCGTCGTGATCGAGGTTGCTGCGATCAGCGAAAGCACTACTTTTCGCAGCCGGGATCTGCGCGGGTAGACGCAGAGAGATTCCCCAGGCAGAACCGTAGGCGCCTAATACTTCTGAGCCGAGCCATTCGGTGTCGCGCTGGTGACGCAACGCAATGGGAGCCGCGACCTGCGACTGTAAGAAAACATAAAGCGTGGTGGCTCCGTTGACGGAGCAGAGGACGGCCCAGTCGTCACTTCCCTTTCGCTCCAATGCTCCATGGATGACGTTTTCCGGAGTGCGGGCCTGGTAGGTTTGGGGGACCATACATTTCTTCTCATTGAGCTGGGCGGCAATGGCCGCCGGCAGGCTGGGAAATGAGGCAATCGGCAGCAGGCGGATACGGTAGGTCACTTCTATTCCGTTGGGTAAGCGGACGCGACCAGTTTCGGTTTGTTCTGTTGATGGCACAGAGGCTGATTCAGACTGCGCGGCAATAAGTGGCGGCTCCGCCATGGTCGCTGCGATGAGAGCAGCGATCGCTGTTACCGTGGCTGCACGGAGAATGATCAAGACCAAGAAATGTTCTACCAGATCGAATTAGTTCCTGAGCGGCCGACCGGTTTGCAAGGTGTAGGCAATCCGCTCCTGGGTCTTGCGTTCCCCGCAGAGTGAGAGGAATGATTCGCGTTCGAGATCGAGTAGATACTCTTCGGTGACGAGGGAACCGGGCGTGAGAGCGCCTCCGCAAAGGATCCGCGCGACATGGGTTGCGACTGTAACGTCGTGGTCGCTGATGTATTCGGCTTGGCGCATCAGGTGAATGCCAAGTTTGAGCGTGGGCAGCACGGCTTCTCCAGGCACGGCGACTGTGCGCAGCGCTGGCGCGGTATAGCCGGTCTCGACCAGGTAGATCGCAGCTTCGCGCGCATCGAGAAGCAGGCGTTCACGGTTCAACGTGATCTGGTCAGCAGGCATCAGCAGATCCAGCGCTCGAGCTTCAGCGGCGGAGGTCGAGACCTTCGCCATGGCCACGGTCTCAAAGCGCTGGCGGAGAGCATCCTGCAGATCGGCGGACAGGGCAAAACGCGCAGGCGTGGCAGCATAATCGATGCCGGATGAGGCACGTGCGGCGTCGATGGCGTGGAGCGTCATCTCCTTGGTACCCCCGCCGCCAGGGACGAGGCCGACTCCGGTTTCGACGAGGCCCATGTAGAGTTCAGCGTGCGATTGACGGCGCGCGGCATGGAGAGAGATCTCCGTTCCTCCTCCCAGGCAGAGATTGAAAGGCGCGGCGACCACTGGACGCGGACAGAATTTGATGGAGGCGGTCATGCGCTGGAAGGCGCGCACGGCTAGGCCTACCTCGTCCCAGTCGCCCTCCTGAATGCCGAGAAGGAGCTGCATAAGATTTGCCCCGACGGAAAAGTCGTTGGCATCTCCGCTGATGACAAATCCACGAAAATTGCGGACGTACTCGCTTGTAGGGTTGAGCGTCTGGGTTATGAGCGAGACGATATCATCGCCGATGGCATTCTTCTTCGAATGCAGTTCGAGCAGGGCGATGTCCTCTCCGATGTCGATGAGCGAACAGCCCGGATTCTTGCGGATGACCTTGTTTGCGCGCCGGAAGGTCGCGGCGCTCGCAATTCCTTCGGGTTGGTCGATAGGTTTGTGACTGCTCGTGGCGTGATCGAAGACCGTGCGGCCTTCAGGGTCGTCGGTGTACCACGATGTATTGCCAGACGCGAGCAGCTTTTCCGCCCGCGGGCTGACATGCTGATCGGTTGCGCGGAGTTGAGCCGTGGTCTCGGCGACGCCGGCGACGTCCCACATCTCAAAGGGGCCAAGCTCCCAGTTGAAGCCGGCGCGCATAGCGCGGTCGATGGAGGCGGCCGAGTCGGCAATCTCCGGCAGGCAGTCGGCGGCGTAGTTCCAGATGCCGGTGAGCAGCGGGAAGAGGAAAGCGGCTGCTTTGTCTTTTCTTACGTCGCCGCGAAGGACCAGACGCAGGCGTTCGGGGAGCGACTCGGCGTTCTTGACCATTTCGATGGATGGAAATTTGGGACGCGCGGCTGGACGGTAGTCGAGCGTGTGCCAGTCGAGCGCGAGACGATTGTTTTTGGGGTCTTTTGCTTCCGGATCTTTCTTGTAGAAGCCCTGACCGGTTTTGTCGCCCAGCCAGCGGCGTTCGAGCATGGTCTCAATGAACGCTGGCAACGAGGTTGCGCTGGAGTCGCTGCTGCGCGCTTGGGAAAAATTACCGGCCACGTGGGCCAAGACATCCAGGCCTACCATGTCCGCGAGGCGAAAGGTTCCGGTGCGCGGCCACCCGATGACGGAGCCAGTAAGGGTGTCCACATCTTCGATGGTTAGGTTCTGCTCCTGCATCAGGCGTACCGCAGTGAGCATGGAGAAGACGCCGATGCGGTTGGCGATGAAGTTGGGTGTGTCGCGCGCGTAAACGATGGACTTGCCGAGACGCCGATCGGCAAAGGCGGCGATGGAGGCAACGGCGGCAGGGTCGGCCTCCGGCGTAGGGATGATTTCCAGCAGGCGCATGTAGCGGGGCGGGTTAAAAAAGTGCGTGCCAAACCAGCGGCGACGGAATTCCGGGGGGGCGTTGGCCGCGATCGAGGCGACCGGAAGCCCACTAGTGTTGGTGGTGACGATAGAACGCGGGCCGATGTGCGGAATGATTTTCGCAAGCAATGCCTGCTTGATGGCGAGATCTTCGGTGACGGCTTCGATGATCCAGTCGCAGTCTTTCAGCCCGCCGAGATCGTCTTCGAAATTACCCGGCGTGATGAGGCGGGCGGATGCGGCATCGTAAAACGCTGCGGGTTTTGCCTTGAGCAACGCTGCAACCGCGCTGGTGACGATGCCGCTGCGGGCCTTCGGGTCAGAATTGTTGGGCGGAAGGATGTCGAGCAACAGAACTGGCACGCCGGCGTTGGCCAGGTGCGCGGCAATGCGCGAACCCATCGCGCCAGCTCCCAGGACGGCGGCGCGGCTCAGTAGCGGAGTAATGACCTGGGAGTGAGCCTTTGCGATGACGGCAGTGCTCATGATTTGGTTCTCCTGCTAGCAGCGATGCACGCCGGTCTTGCGCGGGTGGGACGGGAGGTGAATACTGGGCAGAATACTGAGCTGCGCAAGCGAGGGTCAAGCAAGGACTGCATGATGCAGTCTGCAATAAGCTCGAAAAAACCTCTTGACTGCATCTGGAACGGAACCTGTATGAAGATCGTAGCGTTGATTGCGCGAATCTTACTTGGCCTGGTCTTCCTCATATTCGGGCTGAACGGTTTCCTGCACTTTATTCCTGGAGCATTACCTCCGGGATTGGCGGGCCAGTTCGCGGGCGCGCTCATGCAGTCACACTACATGCATTTTGTGAGCGGCGTGCAGGTTGCCGGCGGCGTGCTTCTGCTTGCGAACCGTTTCGTTCCGCTCGCACTTGCTCTTCTCGGTCCAGTGATTGTCAACATCCTTCTTTTTCACCTGCTGCTGTTTCCGCAGGGACTGGTCACAGCCGTTTTAGTCGCCGCACTGTGGATCGTTCTGTTCATTCGTTATCGCCAAAATTTCTCCGGCCTGTTCGTGCAACGGGCATGAGCGCGTGTCGAACCACAAAGAGAATAGACCACTTCGAATCCGCTCCGGCTGCAACGTGCATCTAACCCGTTGACCCGCCTGGGAGATCCCTGACAATGAAACCGATCGTTCGACTACTGCTGGCTCTATTTGTGTCCAACGCATTGGCGATGGCCGCACCGCCTATTTTGCAAAAACCTCCGGTTGCGGGCGCGGTCCGCATGCAGGTGCACAATGCCCAGTTCCATATTCTCGACAATGTACTGTTGACCGTCACACGGCTGGACGCGTGGATGATTCCCAAATCCGGACAAATGGTTGTTCTCGATAAGAAGGCCTCTTTTGTATTGCAGATTCAGTCAGGCGAAACGCGCCTGAAAGCGGCGGACCTGACGGCGCTGCTAAATGAATATCTGATGCCTCACGCCCGAGCCCCGATCAAGAATCTCGCGGTAACCTTCGACGGCAACATGATGAAAGTGAAGGGCCACCTGCACAAGGGGGTCGACATACCCTTTGAGGGAAAAGCTGCTGTCTCGATTGTGGATGACGGGGACATGCGGCTTCGGTTTACGGATCTGAAAGTAGCGGGCCTTCTGAAGAAGGGCCTTCTAGATGCGCTGGGTATCAAGTTGTCCAGCGTCGCTCAGCCCGGAAAGCAATCGCGGTTTCATATGGAGGGTGACGACATTATCCTTCCCATCGCAGCCCTGTTTCCGCCGCCTCGCATTACGGGCAAATTGACCGCGGTGCGTATCGAAGGCGATGCTCTGGTGCAGGTTTTCGGCCCTGCGGATGCGACCCTGAAGGAGCCGCCGGAACCTGCGAAGAACTATATCTATTTTCGAGGCGGCCGGATGAGGTTCGGCAGGTTGACCATGGACGACGTAGATATGGAGCTGATCGACAAGGATCCGTCAAACGACCTGGACTTCTCGCTCGATCATTACTATCAGCAGCTCGAAGCCGGATACTCAAAGCTGACCTCGACTCAGGGACTGGTTGCCTACGTGGTTGATTATTCGGCGGTAATCAAAAAGTCGAAGTAGATTTCTGAACACTGTGGCTGGGTTTACTCAACACCAAACCTGTGCGACTGGGCATTTCGGGTGATTCTGCCCGGATTTGATACCCTAAAAGTTGGCGAAATACGTCAATACATATATAGGCGCTTATTCGTGCTCCGGCGGAGCGCGGGCGCGATGACTCCAATCCTGTAGAGGTTCCATGAAATTCCTTTCTGCCGTGCGCTGGCTGGCGCTGGGATGCTGTCTGGCGATCGCCGCTCACGGTTTTGGCCAGGATCTGGCCAGCCCTTCGCGGTTGCTAACGGATTTTGAAAAGCGCGTCACCACAAAGGTGCTGCCCAACGGGCTTACCTTGATCGTTCTGGAGCGTCCCGGGGCTCCCGTTTTCTCCTATTTCACCATCGTGGATGCGGGCGATGCGAATGATCCCGGGGGCCAATCAGGACTGGCGCATATGTTCGAGCACCTGGCATTCAAGGGCACCAAGGAGATTGGCACAACCAACTATGCCGCGGAGAAGATTGCGCTCGATAAAGTTGAGGCGGCCTACGCCGCGTATGACACCGAATATCGCAAGCGCGTGGGCCAGGATTCGGCGAAGCTGAAGCAGCTGCATGAGGCTTTTCTCGCCGCGCAGACGGATGCGCAGCAATATGTAATTCCGAATGAGTTCACGGAGATTGCGGAGGCCAACGGCGCGTCGGGGCTGAACGCCGAGACGAGTCTCGATGCAACGCAATACTTCTGGAGCATGCCATCGAACCGTCTCGAACTGTGGGCGGATATGGAGAGCGACCGCATCGCCAATCCGGTTCCGCGCGAGTTCTACAAGGAGCGCGATGTGGTGATGGAAGAGCGGCGCATGCGCATCGATTCGAACCCGATTGGCCGTATGGAAGAGCAGTTCCTGGCGGCGGCATACGTTGCACACCCTTACCATCGGCCGGGCGTGGGTTGGCAGAGCGAGTTGAGCCAGATTACGGCGACCGAGGCGGAGGCCTTCCACAAGAAGTACTACGTGCCGGCAAACATCGTGATCGCCGTGGCAGGCGATGTAAAGGCAAGCGAGGCGATGCCAGTACTGGAAAAGTATTTCGGCGCGATTCCCGCGGGGCAAAAGCCGGAGGCAATGACGACGGTCGAACCTCCACAAACCGCTGAGAAGTCGGTCATTATCAAGGAGGCGACCCAGCCTTTGTATCTTGAGGGCTACCACCGTCCCGACTATCTCGACCCGGACGACGCGGTGTATGACGCGATCCAGGACATCTTCTCGAACGGGCGCACCTCGCGACTCTATCGCTCTCTGGTGCGCGATCAGCAGATCGCCGCCGTGGCGGAGGGCTTCAGCGGATTTCCCGGCGATAAGTATCCCGGACTCTTTGCCTTCGCCGCCCTGCCGAACCAGGGACACACGCCGGAAGAGATGCGGACCGCTATCCACAAAGAGATTGAGAAATTGAAAACGACCGACGTGACCGATGAAGAGCTAGCCATGTTCAAGACACGCGCACGCGCTGACTTGCTCCGCGGGCTTGGCGATAATCAGGGGCTGGCCGAGCAGCTTGCCATCTACCAGCAGCGATACGGCGACTGGCGGGAGCTCTTCAATCAACTGCACAAGATCGATGCGGTGACCAAGGCGGATGTGCGCAGAGTGGCAAACAAGGTATTTGTGGACAACAACCGGACTTACGCGATGATCGAGTTTGAGGCGCCGAAACAGCCGCAGCAAGCCCAGGCAGGTGGACGATGAGGCTCAACCGTCGCGTATCTTTTCTAGCCGCTGCGTTGCTTTGCTGCACTGGCTTCGCGCTTGCCCAGCAGCCACAAACAACAACTCTTCCACCCGACTCCAAGGCTGCCGGCCGGATCGAACCGTGGATGAAGATTCCGGTTCCGCCGCTGGCCCCATTCAATCCAGTACAGCCGAAGCGGATTGAGCTCAAGAATGGGCTGGTGATTTTGCTTGAGGAAGACCATGAACTGCCTTTCATCAATGGTTCGATCAGCGTTCGCGGCGGTTCGCGCGATGTGCCGGCGGCCAAGACCGGTCTGATCGACCTGTACGGCGATACTTGGAGAACCAGCGGCACGACGACCACGGATGGAGATAAGCTCGACGACCTGCTCGAAGCAAAAGCGGCCAAAGTGGAGACAGGCGGTGATATCGATTCCACGTCCGTCTCCTGGTCGAGCCTCACGAAAGATGAAGACCAAGTCTTCCGCATCGCAGTGGATCTGCTTAAGAATCCGGCCTTCAGCGATGAAAAACTGAAGCTGGCCAAGCAGCAGGCGGTCGCAGGCATCGTTAGAAGAAACGACGACGCTTCGGGAATCGCACAGCGGGAAGCGGCCAGGTTGGTCTATGGCCCGGACAGCCCGTATGGCCGACAGGCGGAAATTGCCACCGTAATGGGAGTGACGGTCGACGATTTGAAGGCGTGGCATGCCAAGACCGTAGCTCCGAACAACATAATCATCTCAGTCGAGGGCGACTTCGATGCCGCTGCGATGGAGAAGAGATTACGCGAGACTTTCGATAGCTTGCCGCGCGGCGAGGCCTGGCCGAAACCCCATGGAGAGTTTCCCGGACCGAAACCGGGTGTCTACTTCGTGAACAAGGCCGACGTGAACCAGAGCAATGCATGGATCGTGGGTCTGGGCACGGAACGGAGCAATCCCGATTACTATGCGCTGAGGGTCCTGAATGAGATCTTTTCCGGCGGCTTCGGCTCGCGGCTCTTTCAGGACGTGCGCACCAAGCAGGGACTGGCCTACTCGGTGAGCGGCAGCTATGGTGCGTCATACGATCATCCAGGGATGTTCTATACAACGGCTTCGACCAAGAGCGAATCCACGGTAAAGGCGACGCAGGCGATGCTCGATGAGATCGGCAAGCTGAAGACGGAGCCTTTCACGGAAGCGGAATTGAAGAGCGCGAAAGATCAACTGCTCAACTCCTTCATCTTCCATTACGACAGCAAGGAGAAGGTGCTGGCCGAGGCGGTGACGCTTGAGTTCTACGGCTATCCGGCGGATTTTCTCGCGAGATATCGCGCGGGCATTGAAGCCGTGACGATTCCCGATCTTGAACGAGTCGCGAAAAAGTATATCGACCCCGCGAAACTGGCCGTACTGGTGGTAGGCAATGAATCGCAGTTCGTCACTCCGCTGAGTGACCTCAAATTGGGGCCGGCGCATCCTATCGATATCACCATTCCAATGCCTCCGGGCATGCAGCAACAGATGGAAGGGCCAGGAAACTAGGCAGATTAACCCATTAGTCTTTAGGACGAGCCCGCAGCGGAACTCTCGTCCCAGATCGCTAGTCGCTAATTCCTAATTGCTAATGGCTGGTACACCCTGTTCCCTGTACCCTGTCTTTATGCAATTAGCAATCGTCATCATGGCTGGGGGCAAGGGCACGCGGCTCAAGTCGAAGCGCGCCAAAGTGCTGCATGAGATCGGCGGCAAGGCTCTGCTTAGGCACGTCATCGCGAGCGCAAGCCAGGTCGTCTCACCCAAGGATATCTACGTCGTCGTCGGGCACCAGTCGGCGACAGTCGAAGCAGCGGTGAAAGACACCGGCGTCCGCTTCGTGCACCAGGAGGAGCAACGCGGGACTGGACATGCGATCCAGGTCGCGGAGCCGTCAGTACGCGAATACCAGCAATTGCTCGTTCTCTCCGGAGACGTGCCGCTGCTTAAGTCCGAAACTATTGCCAGGCTGCGCGACTTTCACATCGAGCAGAGAGCGGCGATGACCATCCTTACTGCTGCTCCCTCCGATCCGAACGGCTATGGACGCGTACTGCGCAAATCGGGGGACTCGCCTGAGGTCACGGCGATTGTCGAGCAAAAGGCTCTCACTCCCGAGCAACGCGGCGTTCGCGAGATCAATTCCGGCATCTATGGGTACAACACGGAGCCGCTATTCGCACACATATCCGAGCTGAAGACGGAGAATGCGCATGGGGAATATTACCTGACGGATATGGCCGGCCTCTTGGTGGCCGCAGGCGAGCGCGTGGTCGCGCTTGAGGCCGCGAATGCGACCGAAGTGCTGGGCGCGAATACCATCGCCGAAATGATGGAGTTGGACCGCGAGCTGCGCCTGGAAACCGCACGCCAGCTGATGGCCGACGGTGTGACGATTCTGCGTCCCGAGACTACAGTGATCGATGCAGGCGTAGAGATCGGGTCCGACACAGTCATTGAGCCCTTTGTGCAATTGCTGGGAGAGACAAAGATCGGCGAGAACTGCCGCGTCAGATCCTACTCCGTGATTGAGAATTCGACGCTCGCGGATGGCGTGGTGGTGCGTCAAGGTTGCATCATCAGCAGCTCGCGCATAGCTGACACGGCGATGATCGGTCCTTATTCCCACATACGCCCGGAGAGCGAGATCGGCGAGGGTGCGCACGTGGGTAACTTTGTCGAGACGAAGAAGGTGAAACTGGGCAAGGGATCGAAGGCGAATCACCTGACCTACCTGGGCGACGCCGAGATTGGGAGTGGCGTGAACATCGGCGCGGGCACCATAACCTGCAACTACGATGGCGTAAACAAGCACCGCACGCTCATCGGCGATGGGGTATTCGTTGGAAGCGACTCTACTCTGGTAGCTCCAGTGGTGATTGGCGCGGGAGCATATATAGCGGCGGGGTCGTCGATTACGGAAGACGTGCCCGATGGGGCGCTGGCATTAGGACGGGCGCGGCAGACCAACAAACCGGATTGGACCAAAAATCGCGGAAGTCAGCCAAAAAAAAATCGAACCAGCCTTGATCCACGTGATACTAAAGGGAATTGAAGAACTAGGCGGCTTCGCGCCGATCAGCTTGAACCATTGCCAACTCCCGTCGCAGCCGAATACGTGCCGAGAAGAGCATGCGCTGTATCTGGGATTCGGGAATCTCTATTAACCGGGAAATCTCCGCCGGCGAATACCCTTCGACATCACGTAGGAGGAACATAAGGCGCTCTGTCGGGGGCAGGATCTGAATGGCTTCCTCTAAATCGGTGCGGCGGACGTTGTGGCGCGTTAAATGCAAATTCGGGATTACTTCACCCTTAACCACAGGAGTCGACGGCTCATTTTGGCCGAGCGGAAAGCGTTGGCGCAACTCTCCCAGTAGCACGGCATCTATGTGCTCGGCTTGAGGCGTTTCAGCCGCACTGAAGGCTTGGATAAACGTCTTGGTCAAGATCCCCTCGGCCTCCAACTCATTGCCTGTCATATAGAAGGCCAGAGCGAAGACGCGATGCCGGTGGCTCTCATAGACATCACGCTGGACGTTTCCCGCATGCTGCTGCATCTGACAGGAAGCTACCATTCCGATCGGGCTGTTATGAGCAATCCCTTCCAAATCGAACATATTCCCTCTGCCCTAAGTGTATATGGACTGGTTATTTGGAAAGCGCATGAGAAGGAAAATTCATGTCTTGCCGATACCGAATAACGGTATATCTTTAGAAGCATCAACCCGTACAAGGGTTGTTCAGTCATGTGGGCAAATGGCCACCCACAGTTTGTGCCAGATTTAAGAGGAATAGTTAGTTCTCTCTCCCTCTGCTCGTTGCATGGATTGAACCGGGAGTGGCTGTCTGCCATCTAGTCGGGGCAAGCAGTGAAGTATCAAATCGGCATGCGGCGAACGAACGGAGAAAGATGGCGTCCGAACGGATTTTGATTGTCGACGATGAGCCGTATGTGCGGACCGTAATGGCGGCCATGCTGGAGAAGTCGCACTACGCCCCCGTACTGGCCTCGAATGGGATCGAGGCTATCGAGCGCCTGGCAAACGATCCTCCCTACGATCTTATTTTGTCCGACATTATGATGACCGGCCTCGATGGCATCGGTCTGCTTGAGCGAGTCCGCGAAGTGCAACCCGACACGCCGATGGTGATGGTCACCGCCGTTCATGACATCAGTGTTGCTATTTCCGCCATGCGCAAGGGCGCCTACGACTATCTGCTGAAGCCATTCGAGAGGGAACAACTACTAACAACCGTAAGACGGGCGCTAGAATACCGCCGTCTTGTGCAGCAGAACTCCGTCTATCGCTACAACCTGGAGCAACTGGTCACCGCGCGCACGGAGATGCTCCGCCACGCAATGACTGACCTCGAACGCTCCTACGATATCACTCTCGAAGCCTTGGGCGACGCACTCGACCTGAAAGACGCAGAGACAGAAGGTCACTCCAAACGTGTAACCGCATACACGATTGCCCTTGCCCGGGCCATGGAAGTACCGCCTGAGCAAATTCGGACCGTGGCGCGCGGCGCTTTCTTGCACGATATCGGCAAGATGGCGATTCCCGATGCGATTCTGCTGAAAGCCGGTAGGCTGGACGGCCAGGAGCAAAATATGATGCGCGAACATTGTGCGCGGGGCTACCAAATGCTGCGCAAAATTCCGTTTCTGAGGGACGCCGCTGAAATCGTGTATAGCCACCAGGAGCATTACGATGGCAGCGGGTATCCGCGAGGATTAGTGGGCGATCAGATTCCAGTGGGGGCGCGCATCTTCGCTGTCGCCGACACCCTCGACGCCATCACCTCCGACCGGCCTTATCGTCAGGCGAGATCATTTGATGCTGCCCGCGAAGAGATAGAGCGCTGTGCCGGATCGCAGTTTGATCCCCGTGTCGTAAAGGTCTATCTCGAAATGCCCAATCGGCTTTGGGAAGACCTGCGGAAGGAAATCAGCAATCACGGACGCTTCTCGCCACTCTCATTTGCCGGCACGGTTGAGACTAGCGAGGAGTCCATCAATTAGAATGTGTAGACTGTGCTCTCAACTCCGAGGGGAGGTGCGATGCCGATCTTAAGTAGGGACGATGTCCGCGAAAAGCTGAAATTGCTGCCCAATTGGACGGAAGAGCAGGATGAGATCATTCGTCAAGCTACATTCCCCGACTTTGTGGCCGCGATGGATTTCGTAAACGCTGTCGCCAGCAAGGCGGAGGCTGCAGGCCATCACCCGGACATCGAAATCCGCTACAACAAGGTGCGCCTGGCTCTGGTTTCACACGATGCCGGCGGCCTCACGCAACGGGACTTCGACCTGGCTGCGGCCATCGAGGCTCTTCTTCCCTAACCTTCTTCCCTAACCTTCTGTGAAGAGGATGGCAGAATGACCGCGCCTGCATCTGAAACTTCTATCAATAGATATCGTCTTCTCTGCCAACAGTCCGATGGGGTGGCTCTGGGGTCCGGTTCCGCATCTCGGCCAGCGTTTTTCGGTTCCAGAAAGCGACGGCCAGCCCGCCAAACGCCGCAGACCCCGCAAAGAGCAGAGCGGTTTGCCAAAGCTTCCGGCGAGGGGGGCGAACGGAATTCGAAGCATCCGGCAGAGATGCGATCGGGTCGTCTTCAGTGGAGTGGGTCATAGCAGCGCGAATTATGACCTCTAAAAGTGGCCAGAGCAAGGTCGAAGCCAAAAATGGTCCAAAATAGCACTAGAAAAGACAACTCTAGAGATTGATCCGGGTTACGAGATAAAGAAGACTTGTGCGTTGCACGGATTCCGCGTATACTTCGAGCAGTTGTACTGGTTGTAGATGCAAGGTGCGATCTGAAGCGTAAAAAAAATGCTTCCTAACCGCTGAGAGTTGCATCTGATGTTAGTAGAGGCATGAGAACCGGGTAAGTTGAGCGGGGCTCCTGATCCGGTAAAAGAGTTTTATCACAAGTTGCGTCACTGGCCTCCCGGCACGGACAATTTACCGTTCGTGCCGCCTTTTTTTTGTTTTTTCCCAACTCCCCCCACCCCCACTTCAATCAATCTTCCTCCCTCATCCCAGGCTGAGCGCGGACCGTTTACCATGATCTCGTGAGGTGTGAATGAAGCGTGTTCTTCTAAGTGTGGCTTTGGGACTGGTGACGGTCGCAGGGTATGCGCAGTGGTCGAATCCAGCAGACGATATTCCGGCCTATCATCCCGAAGCACCAGCCCGTGGCACTCAGCTACCTGCTGTACTCTCCGGGAGTCAGCTTTCCGGCCCTTACTTCCAATATCCGTGGCAGGTGAAGGTTTACCAGCAGGCGGCAAAGGTGCCGAATGTGCTCTATCAGCTTCCCTGCTATTGCCGCTGCGACAAAGCGCTGGGACACACCAGCCTGCATAGCTGCTTTGAAGGCACGCACGGCGCCATTTGTTCCACCTGTGCAAAAGAGGGTGCCTATGCGTACAAAATGACCCAGCTCGGCAAGACGCCGAAGCAGATCCGCGAAGGCATCGAGCGCAAAGAATACGAACAGGTCGACCTCGACCAGCTCGGCAACTCCTGAAATCCCAGGGTCACTGAAACCAGCTGGCAAGGCATTAGCAATCGTTAACTGACCGTCGCCTGACTGGACGTAGATGGCAGCGAAGATGGCTTATGAAGCGCATCGACGACGCGTTGGTACACGCGATTGCGCACATCGAAGCGATCTGACGCCCGGGTAACATAGCGGACGATGAGGTCCAGTCCTGATGCAGCCGGCCTCAGATTCACCGAAGCAGCCGCGCTGAACTGGCTCAAGCCATTTTGTGACGACACGCGTTTCCACGCCTCTTCGGCAAGCCGGGCACCTTTCTCGGTTTCATCTGCAACTGCCTTGTGGACAAGTTCGACCATCGCGTATGTGTCGCTCGATGCAGGAACGCTGACCGAAATCTCATCCCACATCCATTGGCCGACTGTGGAGAAATTGAAGTACTGTCCAGTGATGGCAAAGTTGTTGAGGAAGGTGACGCTGCGTCCGGTAGGGTGCCCCTTGTCCGTCCAGTTGCCGGTCTCGAGCATTGTGGTGCGAAAAAGGCTTACCTCGATGACCTCGCCTCCAACGCCATTGATCTCGACCCGGTCGCCAACGTGAATGCCGTTTTTGCCCATGAGGATAAACCAGCCAAAGAAGGCCAGAATAAAAGACTGCAAAGCAACGGTGAGCCCTGCTGTCGTAAGACCCAGGACCGTAGACATTTCCGCTGGGACACCAAAGACGACCAGTAAAATAAGCACGAAGCCAAGAAGCTGCACCCCCAGCTTCGTGAGCATGCGCAGAGTGTCCATCCGCCGGCTGTCAAGTGAGGGACGCTCCAGGAAGCGGCGCACGATCTCGTTGGCGAGAATGACGCAAATGAGAATGAACGCGATCAGCGCAAACGACTGCAGAATAAGGTGCAGCACGATCCTATGCTGTAGAAGCACCTGGTCGGCCCACTTGCCGTAGATGTTAGCGAGTTGCTGCTGCGTTTGAATCCGGTCGGCGTAGATGCCTAGCAGCTGTCGCTGTTCACTTCTCTGCTTGATCTGGGTGAGCCTGGACGCGGTGTCCTGTGCACCATCGGAAGTGGTGGGGCCACCGTTGGCCTGCGCTTCAAGAGCGTTGTGCTCAGCCGTAAGCTTATCCGCGTCCATCCGGGCTTGTTGGATGGCTTGCTGGATCAAGTCATAGCGGCTCCGTTGCGCGAACCATGCCCCGATGCGCCCAGCGAGTGTGCCGTATCGCCGGGCCGACAGAACCGTGATCTGTCCCTGGTCGCCGAACTGCACGTCGTATTTGCTGGTCGCCGCATTGTGCGCCGCGAGTTCCTGTTGGATTTTGCCGCGTTGGTCGCCGGACGCGCGAGCAAATTCCTGCTGTTCATCTCCGAGTTCGTCCTGGTCGAGTGTCAGCTGCGCCTTGGCAACTTCCAGGTCATCAGTCCCGGATGCCGTCTGGTCGCGATTCATCTTTGTCGCGGCAGTGCTATTCGCCGGTGCGCTCAGGCTCTGCACTCGCACCTGATCTTCTTTGACGAGCTCTTGAAATTGCGCGACCTTCTGCGAATGGGCCAGCGCGTCTGCGGTAAGGGTCTTTCGCTGCGTTGTGGCTTGTCGCAGCGCTGCGGCGAATGCCTGGTCCACTTCGTGATCGGCGAGGCGAGCAGCCTCACGTGCGTACTGGCGCTCTTCGGAGCTCACCGCAAGCGGCGTGAGAGACTGCACAGTCAGCCACGGACTCTGATCGACAATACTCTTCTGGTTGTCGGTGTGATTCCAGGACTTGTTCTGCTGATTGAGGAAAGGAAGGTGCACCATGGCGTCCCGCGTCGTCCACGAGAATGCAATGCAGAAGACCAGGACCGCGACCAGAACGAGGAGAACCACAAGTCTGGGAGCACGACGGCGTGGAGCACTCGCTGAAGCGTTGGGGGGGAGTTGAGTGACCATGATTGATTGTTACAGCTAAATGTTTCAGGAGATACCTGAACGGGTTGTGCTTGCCAAGATTAGGACTGCAAACCGCTGTGCTAGTAGTTGCACCATGTATGTTGAGATGCTGAGTCGGAGCGGGAAGCAGTCGCCGTTTTGTGAAGAAGAGCCTGTACAAGCTTTGAACCCATCATGGTCGCGAGCGCGTCTTCTCATAAACCTGCCCACAAAGAGAGGTTAGACGAACTTGACCCAGAGAACTTACCTCCCCATCCCAAGCTTCGCATCCGGAGGACCCTCGTTGGTTTGGAGGAAATCTGCCGGCAACACCGAAGTCCGTGGGATTTGTCAGAGTGGGAGTCCCCCCGATCATCGGCCTCTATACTCCTACCAGGACTTTGAGGGTGCGCCGCTGAAAAAAGTTTCGACTCAGGAAAGCCCACCGCCGGAAGGACGTGCAGCGTACCTTCTTTCTCAGCGGGCTGCAGTAATGCCATAACCGCTTCATTGTGTTGTCCCAGACACCGGCTGTTCACCGATCCGGTTGAGGCCAGGAAGCAATGCATGTTCCTTCCCACTCCAGACGAAGGAGCCGTTCAGATTTGGCGGCAGAGTAACGGTTCCCTCAAGGTCCCCCCCATGCCTCTCAAAATGTACACTGATCGTTCCCCGCGGGTGAGGAAACTCCGCGGAGAGAGTCTGTAAATCCGCGAGGTGTGGAGCGATTCGCACGGAGGCAAACCCTGGGGCTGCGGGTTGTATTCCGGCGACAAGCGTCAGCAAGTCGTAAGCAGGATGCGCGGTCCAGGCATGCGAGTCGGACCGGGTGTCGCCCGGTGTTTCCGGCCAGGTGCTGAAATGCAGAGGTAGCAGGTCGCGCCATGGCTTCAGAGTCGCGGGATACTCATCGGCCATTCCGGCACGATCGAGCGCCCGCGCGAGATAGAAACGAAAATAGTAGGAGCTACTGAGGATTCCGCCGGGTGCCGTGCCCGGCTCGATCCTGATTATTTGATTCAACACGCCCTGCTGTTCGTTCCGGGGAACTACGTCATAAAGAACTGCCAAAGCATTGGATTGCTGACTGAAAGTGGTGTGGGCGGGGCTGTCTGCCAACAGCTTGCGATGCGCGTCCCAGCACCTGTCATAGATGCCGGTTCGTACACGCTCCGCTCGGTCAAACTCGTGTTTGGCGAGATCAGGATCGCCCAACGTCTGTTCCATTTCCGCTGCATCCAGCAAAGCTCCCAGATACTGGAGTGTGGTTGTGCAGGATTCGTCATTCGCGTCGTAACTGGGCAGTTCTCCACTTGAAACCCAATCGACAAAGCTCCACCATGGAAGCTTCCTCAGCAATCCATCCGGCTGCTCATACCGTGAAAACCAATCGAGGACAGTGCGTGTGCCGGGTAAGGCCTCTTTAACCGGCGAGGGATCGGGACGGTACATCCAGTAGTCATGCAACATACCGATCCACAAGAGTGAAAATGTGGGGATGATCTGGGGCTGTGACGTTGGGTACCGGCTCTGAGTTAGCCCAGCGGGAATGCGAGATTCGTCAAATGCGGCGAGCGCCTGCCTTGCAAGACGATCGTCTCCCGTCAGGGTATACGAAATCAGCGCCTGGATACGGGTATCGCCTATATATTGCAATTGTTCGTAGTAGGGCGTATCCATATATGTCTCATGGGCATCGAGCCGCGCCGTGCGCCAGCTGATATCCCATATGCGTGCCAGATCAGGGTCTTTCGCGTCGAAGGAAGCTCGCTGCTCAAATGGATATGCAGTGAATTCCGCTTTCAGGGATTCGAGTGTCAATGGTTGGTCGCCGGTCTGGATATCCAGGTCGAGGTATCTCCACGCTCTCCACCAAAGAGGCTCGAAGGTACGATGCTCCCCGCCGTCGGGAAGAAAGCGGTCATGAACGCCCAGGGCCTGCCGGTTGGCTACTTCGTCCCGATCCCCTTTGTGCTGCTTCTCGTCATAGAGCGCTTCAGCGTAGGTGAATCGGATGTTGGCGCCTTTTCCTCCGGAGACGGTCAGTTGGGGGTAGGCTGTAGTCAATGTTTTTCGATCCAGCAGAAGATGTACGTGACGGTTTCCGGGAATCGTCACAGGATCAGCAGGAAATTCACCCGCTGCTGGTTCGTCGGAGCGGACCGTTTTTCCAGGATCGGTGGGGGTGTACTCCATGTGCGGCAGCTCATCCGGAACGAGTTGCCAGTAGTTGTCGACCGTCTCTCCCGCCAGACCGGCGCGGGCCGCTTCCGGATAGATGTTTTCGCGCATTGGAGATGCAGCACGTACCCATGCGCTGCCCGAAACCTCAGAATCGTTCCAATGCCAGTCGTACTTTGCCGCGTCCAACTCTTCTCCGGGGCCGTTTGCCATGTATGCCGAAAATCCCTCAGGCTGCCTGGGGACAGGGACCTGCCCAGCTTCGATCTCAACCATCCAGCCCTTCGGCGTGCTCGCGCTTGCCTCGACCGGTCCGTCGCCCTGCAAGAGGAAGGCGGTGCGGTCGGTGATCTGCGCGACAGGTGCGTAAATTCCGAAATTCCATACTGTGGCGGCCAGAAGATTGGCTCCCGGCGTTAGATATGGGGCCAGATCGAAGGTTTCGTAGCGCCAGTGCGCCAGATCGCCGCGTGCCGGGCCGTCGCCTACTCGATGACCATTTACGTAAAGAATGAAGCGATTGTCAGCACTGACATGGACCACGTAGTGATCGGGCGTGGCTGCGAGCTGAAGAGACTTGCGAAAGTGCAAAACCCGAGGCTCACGCAAGGGAGCCGTGGGATGTGTGATCCAAGCAGCATTCCATTGCCGATCTGCCGCCACTCCCACACCCGCAGGTAACATCGAGGCTGTGGCTGACAGAAAGAGGACCACAAAAAGCTTCCTGCGCATTGCGTCGATGAACCTCCTGAAATTTCCTGTTGCGGTTGAGCAAAATCATCAGCTCAGCAATGCGATACTCTATGCCGAGGTACCATCCTCGCGCTGACAGCAGCGGTGAAGCGGACAAACTGGCACATGGCTATCCTGTCTCTACGGAGATTGCAGCATGGTATCATTCGACTGCTTCGGGCACGCGACGAGGGACGGCAATGGGGATTGGAAATGGCTCGATTTTTAGCACAATCAGTCATCATGCTGGGCCTGTTGTTTGCCGGCAGGATCGTCAGTGCGCAAAAAGCGCCCGCGGCCCCCGAGCGGCCCTGGGATGCGCCTTCCGGTCAGCAGTTGAAAGCGCCCGCGCGACCGGCTCCTGCCTTCACGCCTGATCCGTCCAAGCCTTATACGCTGCCTGAGCTTGTCAACATCGCGGAGCAGAATAACCCGGATACGCGCGTAGCATGGGAGAATGCGAAAGCGCGCGCCGCCGATCTGGGAGTCTCCAAGGCAAGCCTTTATCCCACTCTGGCCGCGATGGCGCTCGCGGACACCAACCGCACGAATATCTTTTTCTCTCCGCAATGGATCCGCCAGACGACCGGGACCTTTTCTCCGACCCTGGCCATGGATTACATTATTTTTGATTTTGGCAGGCGATTGCAGGATGTGGCCATCAGTCGAAGCAATCTGCTGGCAGCCAACTTCCTCTTCAACGACACACACCGCAAGACTATCTTCCAGGTCATGGAGGCGTATTACAAGGTACTCGACAGCAAAGGCCAGGAGGAAGCGCAAGAGGCCAATCTGAAGAACGCGCAGACGGTGCAGGCGGCCGCCGAAGCGCGCCTTCATGAAGGTCTCGCAACCTTGCCGGACGTTCTCGAAGCCCGCAGCGCTGCCGCCCAGGCAGACTACGATCTGCAGGCAGCGATCGGAGCGACGGAGATTGCGCACGGCGACCTCGCAACAGCTCTCGGCATCTCCCCTACCAGCCAGTTCCAGGTCGAGAGCATTCAGGATCTGACTATTCCACAAGAGATCCCCGATACGGTAGAGACGTCCATCAACCGGGCGCTGGAGCAGCGCCCTGACCTTATGCAGCAGGTAGAGCAGCTTCGCGCCGCCGGGGCCGAAATCAAGGTCGCAAAGACTGCTTATCTGCCCACCCTGAGCTTCGATGGCTTCGGGGGCCTGTCTCGCAGCAATGGACAACAAAATCAGGGACCGTCAATTTACTCTACGAATCAGGAGACCTGGGATGCGAGACTCAGCCTGACCTGGAATCTGTTTGATGGTTTTGCTCGCGAGAACCGGCTGGCCCGGGCAAGAGCCGATCAGAAGCAGGCTGCAGCGCAGGTCGACGCCATTCGCGACCAGGTAGAAAATCAGGTTTGGTCAGCATACTCCACCGCGCGGACGGCACTCCGCCAGCAGAAGGCGGCAGCCGCGCTCCTGGCCTCTGCAAGCGAGTCTTACGATGCGGCCTTGCAGTCGTACAACTACGGCGTTCGCAGCCAGATCGATGTGGTTTCCGCACAGCGCACTCTGGCCGCGGCGCGCACTGCCGATGTGACCGCGCGCACAAACCTGTTGACCGGAGTCGCCGCATTAGCCTTCCAGACTGGAGATCTGCTTCATGCAAAAGGGCCGTGAAATGACCGGAAAGTCAGGCACTCCTCGCGGTTTGAGCATCCTCCGAACTCTCGCGAGCGAAGCGTTGTCCGCAGCTTTGCTGTTGATCGCCGGATGTTCCCGTGCGCCCACATTCAATATCCTGGGATCGTTTTTTCCTTCGTGGATATTGTGCGGCGTCATTGGCATCCTGCTCGCCGTTATTGTCCGTTTGTTCTTCGTGCGCATCAAGCTGGAGGAACAACTGACACCACTCATCGTGGTGTACCCGTGCCTTGCTGCATTTTTCACATTCACTCTTTGGTTGCTGTTCTTCAGCTGATTCGACAAAGGAGAAATGATGCCCGAAAACGACCCAGCTCCGCAGTCCAAACGCCTCGGCAGAATCGTGAGCATTGCCATCATCGCCGCGGCGCTGATCACCGGTCTGATGGTGGTAAGCGAGACGAACAAATATCCTCGCACCGATGACGCGGAGGTCTTTGCTAATTTCATCGGCATTGCTCCGCAGGTAGACGGCCCGATCACGCAGCTCGCCGTGCAGGACAACGCCTTCATCAAGCAGGGCGAGTTGCTTTTCCAGATTGATCCGCGTCCTTATGAGTACGCACTGCAAAAAGCCATTTCCGACCGGGACACGCTTGAGGGGCAGATTGTCGACCAGAGCAGGACGATCGCCTCGCAGGTGAGCGCCGTCGGAGCCGCGCGTGCGAACACGGACAGCACCGCGGCGAATGTCGACCGTGCCGCGGCGGCCGTGAACGAGGCAAAAGCGAATGTAGCCGCCGCACAGGCTGCCCTCGACAGCGCCGACGCTGAACTGCTCTACACAACCAATAACTATCACCGTATTGAGCCGCTACTGGCCAAGCAATTCGTCACCGTGGATCAGGTGGATCAGGCCAGGACGGCGGTGACTGCGCGGGAACAGGCAGTACATCAGCAACGCGCACAAGTAATCCTCGCGGAAGCTCAGGTGCGATCTGCCCAGGCGCAATACGAGCAGGCGAAAGCTGTAATGGAACAAAGCCATGCGCAACTGGGGCAATCGCAGCACAGCGTCCTGACCCTCGACCCGCTCACGGCCCAGCGCGAGGGCCGGGCCTCCGCTATCCGGACCGCCCAATACAACCTGAACAATACCAGGGTCTATTCCCCTTTCGATGCGCGGGTTACTAATCTCATCATCTCGCAAGGCGCCTATGCGCACACCGGCCAGCAGGTCTTCACTTTGATTGACACTCGCGTATGGTGGGCGGTGGCCAACTTCCGCGAGACGCAACTCAGGCGTATCCATCCCGGCATGCGCGCCTATGTCTATGTGCTCTCCCGGCCCAATGTGCGATATGACGGAGTCGTCGACAGCGTAGGCTTTGGAGTGCTGCCTGATACGACGTTGGTTGGGTCGTTTTCTCCCGGGTTGCCGGATGTGCAGCGCTCGCTGAACTGGGTGCACCTGGCGACACGTTACCCGGTGCGTGTGCGCATTAATGCTGCCGAAACCGAACCCTTCCGGATCAGCGAATCTGCCGTCGTGATCATTCGAGGAGATGTTCCAGAGAGGTCGCGGTAGGCATGGCTTCCCGGAGCGAGACGCTGCCCGCAGCCGATCCGTCACGCGCGATCGACCAGGCGGGCCAGTGGTTCTGGGGCTTCCTCAAGAATGAGCTTGCCCCATATCCGGGACGAGCCTGGGTCGTCGCCCGCATTACCATCGCTGCCACCATTGTCATGATCATCGTCATGACCTTCCGCATTCCGAATGGGTTCCTGGCGGCAATTTTCACCCTCTTTCTCAGCCGGGAAAACCCGACGGCAACGCTGCGCTCCGGATTTCGGGCGGCTCTTGCATTTACGATTGCGACTGCTTACACCTTGCTTGGCGTCACATTGCTGGTGGCCGATCCCCTCACCCACTTCCTGTGGATCGTCCTGTCGCTGTTCATCGCCTTCTATCTGATTGGAATCATTTCTGATTACGGTACCGCCGTGGGCTTCGGCTTCCTGCTCGCCGGCGCGATCCCTCTGTGGGATCAGACCCTGCTCAACGTCAATGACCGGGTGGAGAACACCCTGTGGCTGGGGTTTACCACACCGCTTGGCGTCACGGTGGCCGTCGTCGTCGAGTACGTTTTTCGCAGAGTC
>CAYVSQ010000201.1:0-4868 GCA_964453815.1 uncultured Acidobacteriaceae bacterium
CCGGGATCGGAGCAATCTTCGTTCCTGGTATGGTTTGAGGGTCACAGCCAGGCCCTTGTGATTGCTCCGTCCTTACCTCGGGGAACTGCGTCAAACTCGGCATTCGACCTCGGAGAATTGCTTTCCTTGGCTACTGCTTGAGAGTGCGGATGCGAAGCCGGAAATGCTGCATGAGGATGTGAATGACGCCGAATGTTGACCGGGCAAAAACCAAGATTTCATGAATTGTTCTGCAGCAGAAAGAAGCATCTTGGATTTAACGCGGATGGTGGTATAACGTGGTGCTGTCGCTTTTGCGATGCAAGAACCGCGAGTCCATAGAAGCAGAAAAGGTGCAACCGGTATAAGGTTGTGACCAAATAGGGGTCTGAGCAAATCGCGGTTTGAGCTTGCGCCGGCTAGCTCCTCGTCAGATGTGGAGCGAGTCGTATATGGCGCGGTGAAGGCAGGACTTGAAGTTTCTCAGGAGGCATCCAGCCATGAGATTCCCTCTTAGTCGGTCAGCTCTCGTTCTAACGGTCTCCCTGGGTCTACTGTTCTGCTCCACGGCCTTTGCTGGCGACCAGGAGCAGCCCGATCCTCCTTCGTCCCCTTCCCCTGTTGCACAATCTCCGAAGCCAGCCCCTTCCCTGCCAAATCAAGTTACCATCCCTGGGCCTCTGCGATCGTTCCTGCGCATGGCCGGCATGAGTCAAAAGATCTCTCCGGAAGACGTTCTCCCGGCGTTGGCCCGAAACGTATATACCCTGGGCTATCAGCAGGGCCGGAGAACGGAATATTTGCTGCTCTTGGAGCGGTACGTGCAACAGGCTAGGGAACTCCAGACCCTGGCGGCGCAAACCGGTGAGATTCGCGTTACCCGCTGCGAGGATGCCGGACCCTTGCTTCAGATACTTGGCTACCGTCTGCACAGTGCATGTGGACAAAAAGACCTATCCCTGGCGACCAGCGACGCTGACAGCGCCTTTCTCACGATTGACTCGGGCTTTCCTCTGACGCAATTGGAGCAAGCACTGGCAACCAACACGCCGTTCACCTACTCGTTTGTGCCTTCCCGGGCTCCGGTGATTTTTAGACAGAGTGATTGGACGAACCTGAACACGTGGACCAAGCTAAATAACCCGGATTTGCTCGACGTATTACTACACGATCCGCACGTAGCTCGTCTTTACTGGGCATTTGCCAGAATCGATCCCGAAACCAGGGTTGCATTACTGCAATCTACGGGGTTAAGGAATCTGCTCCCCTACGCCGGCGTCATGGATTTTTACGGAACGCAGATCTGTATTCGCTCGCGAAGAGTGCTTGTGCCCGGAGGCAAGGCCGCGGAATCGGAATGGAAGGACTTGGTGGGAGCGAGCCCCGGATCTCCGGGAGAATTCGTCATGCACCTGATGGCGCAGGATAAGGGTTGGCTAGCAGTGTATTTTGACACTCTTTCCCGTGTGGGCCAGACGCAGCAGGCGCACCTGACCAGGGGGCCGCGGCTAAAGCGTCTTTACGAGGCATTCCGTGAGCCAGACCCTGAAGCATTTGCTGCGGCAGCGTCCTTTCGCAAAGCCCCAGCACTTTTGGTTCTTTTCACACGCCAACAATGGCTGCCGGATGACGAACCACGCATTCCAGGAAACCTCGATGTCTGGAAGCAGATCCTGAGCCAGAAGTCTGAATTCAAAATTGTGCGCGACTGGGCCAAGCGCGCCCAGCATCTCAACCATCCCGAGCAGTTACTGGAGGCAATGGTTTCCTTTTCACGACTAGACACGGATAGCAGTCCGCTGCAGATCTATTTCACGTTGAGTGAAGTGGACGGCGAACGGTCTCCGCAGAGAAGCTTGTCCCCCGAGACAATGCTGCTGATGGCGCATACCTATCCGCAGTTCAGCGGCTGGTATCCAATTTTTTCCCAATTCCCGGAATTGAACGACGCTTCTATTACCCGGTTTATCAACGTAGCCGGAGCGCTCGATCGAATTTCCAACCAGCAACTGCGCGGAAATGCCTTGGGAATCTATCAGGCGAATCTCGGGCTCTGGCAAATCCTGGCTTTTCAGGGAGAGATCCAGAAGGCGCAACTCGATTCGTCGTGGCAGAAAGTCATCGATCCTTTCGACAAGATTGGCTCGCCGGCTCAGCTCTTCGATGCAGGCTACAAGTCCCTGGACGAGCTAATGCTCGCGGCCACCGGCAAAGCTAACCATTCGCAGGATGAAATCGTCGACCTGCTGGCCGGTCCTCCGCAAAAGAGCCCACAGGGTGAAAAAATTCGAACGGAGATGGCCGCCAGGATGCGTCTGGTCATGGATGATCAACGCCTGACCTCCCTCGACAGGCTATCGGAGCTTGGCGAGGGGCTGAATGCCATGGCGCACGGAGCTCCCCCGAGCAAGCGGCTGCTTTCCGAGGCGGGAGAACTGCGGGAATTCGAGATGCCCCGTCCCATCTTCACCGAAAGCGAGAAGGACCAGTGGGCGCCCGGTGTTATGAGCGCGCGCCATGCCGAATTGCAGGTACATACAGACCTGACGAAAGTAATCCAGCAGGCAAACTCGCCCGCAAAAGTGGAGGCGGCCCGCGGCCAGCTTGCGCCCTTCTTAAGGGACACCCTGGTGGGCCTGAACTACGCCTACTATGAACCTCCGGGCTCTCAAATTCTGCACATCAATCCCCTTTTCGTGCGCTCCCATGACTTCTCGGGAGAGACGATTGTTGGAGAAGAACATGTCTGGCAGCCCTCAACGTTATTCGGTATAGGCGCGCCGGCCGGCGGCGGTGCTTACCTGGTCGGGTCGCTGGCGGACTTGCCCTACGCCCTGGCCGCTGCGGAGCAGGATTTTATTCCCCCGGAGAATGTGCAGGCATTGATCTGGGCGGAGATCGTGCCGGATCTACTGGCTGGCGCAACGCTGTCGCGCTGGTGGAATGTGGGCCCCCACGAATTGCATGCCGTCGCACTCTATCAACGGTCTGGAGAAGAGCTCCTGGCTGCTTCGACAGGCAATCCAGAGTTGCGGGAGAAGGTCATCTCTATCCTTTCCGATCGGATGTCACCGCAACGGCTGGAGCAAGTAGAGCAGGCCCTGCAGACGAAAGATATAACACCCGAGATCGCTCGGCTTCTGCCGGCAGACACCTTCTATCTGGCTGTGGAGTTTCGCCAGCGATTCCCGCAAGAGACGGCACTTTTGGGAGTATCAGGTCAGGCGTTGGACAAGCTCTCCCATGAGCACCCGGCGGAGGTCAGCCTGGAGCGTATCTCGAAGGACTTCGGCATTCCTCATCCGGAATTGGCGCAGAGCTACGGGCGGGAGCTCCTGAATGTCAAACCTTTCCCGGCTTTTTCAGGTTATTCGAGCCGCCTGTTCGGGGAATCGTGGGACTCCACCAACTTATATTGGGCTCGACTAGCGGACCAGAGGAGCGATTCACCGGTAACGTTGAATGTTCTATCTCCACTGCTGACCCGTTTAATGATTTCGAAGATCTTCGCCGACGATTACGAAGATTGGCCCGCCGTGGTGCGCGCTATGCACGAAGCGGGCGATGACTTTCTGCAGGGTAAGGTCGGACCGCCGCCTGGGACAGAGACAACTGCTCAGCGGTGAGCACCCGGCCAAATGCGGTTGGGTGGATGCGTTGTGAGACAGGAGGATTATGGCAAAGAGATATCTCAGCTTTTGGCTAATTAGCGTTCTCTTTCTGGGTTCTGCCTGGACCGTGGCGCAGGACAACGAGACGCGTCTCCGGGTGAATGTCAATCTGGTGCAACTCAACGTGGCGGTTACCGATCACAAGGGGGACTATGTTACCGGTCTTCGCCCTCAGGATTTCACCGTTACCGAGGATCGGATTCCAGAGAAGATCGCGACCTTTGAAGCAGGCAATGAGCCCACCCGTACCGTGACGGACGCCGCGACGGACACCGTCACGTCCGGGACCGAAACCGTGGAGCAGAGTCCCCAGGTACCCGCTGCTGCGACGCCCCCGGTAACGGTGTCCCGGTACTCCGATGCCAACGTCTTCATTCTCTTTGACACCAGCAACTACATGTACCGGGGCTTTGTCTTCGCTCAGGATGCCATTGCAGGTTTCGTGCGCTCCCTGGAAAGCGCCAGCAAGGTCGCCTTCTATTCGTATAGCCGCGATCTTTCGCGGGCCTCGCCGCTGACCGCTGACCGCGAGCAGGTTCTGCGAGGCGTGCGAAACACGGTCGCAGGGGACGATGCCGCTCTCTACAATTGCCTGTTGTTGACCGTCAAGGATGCCGCCAGGATTACCGGGCGAAAGGTGGTCGTGGTCTTCTCGAACGGACCCGACAACGCCAGCCTGGTACCGCCGGAGGATGTGGCCGAGCTGGCACAGTCCACGGGAACGATCATTTACATGGTCAGTACCCAGGACGCGCAGTTAGAGCCGATCTCCACCGCAGTCTTTGAGCGCATGAGCAAGGCCACGGGCGGCAAAGCGTATTTCGCCAAGAGCTGGAGAGATGAAACGAAAGCATTCGCGTCGATCCGTGATGACCTTTCACATCTTTACTCTCTCAGCTACTATCCGCAACAAAATGCCAATCGCGGCTGGCGCACGATCACGGTGAAATTGGTGGGCAAGGATCTGCAGAGGTACCATGTGCGAACCCGGGATGGGTATCGTCTACAGCAGGTTAGAGCATCCGAGGAGGCATCTGCCGAGTCCGGATCGGGACCGATTGCGAAATAACGTCTTGTCTTGAAGTCCGAGGAGTCACACATCATCAGTGCCGGCGCAACCTGAAGGAAAAATCTCGCAGTCGAGCGCGACGCAGGTGACCGCGTGCATCGGCGCGAAGCCCAATCTAACGCTGGCCAAAATACAGTTCACATTGGAAC
>CAYVSQ010000202.1:0-8300 GCA_964453815.1 uncultured Acidobacteriaceae bacterium
TCCCCACGTCTCACCTCACCTTGGTCGCACCGAACGGCCGCCTCGCGCGTCCCGCCTATCGACTTCCGAGGAAATAATTCGTCACGGAGAGGCGACAGGTTGCCTCAGGGGGTGAGTTACGGTCTCTGAATCAGGGTTGTCTCAGATGGCGCGGCTTCTATAGGCGTTTGGGCTGATATTAGTCTCTTGTTTTTGACTTCAACCAATCGGAAGAGTGTTTCTCAATCGCAATTCTCACCAGTTGGCTCCGCGTCCTCACTCCCGCTTTGTGGAACAACTCCTGAATGGCCGCCTTAACGGAGCTCTCGGAGACCTTAAGATTCCATGCGATCTCCTTGTTCGTAAGCCCGTCGAGAATACCTCTCAGCACTTCACTTTGGCGAGATGTGAGAGGCTGCATACGTTCAAAGTGATCTCTCCGGGTACTTCGCTCCCCAAAAAGCGAGTGAGCGACTCCCGTGTCCAACCATATCTCCCCTTTTACAACCTGACGGATGGCAGTTACCAGTTGGTCGAGACTGCTGTGCTTCAGGAAAACTCCTGAGGCCCCGGCTTCCATCGCCTGGAGTGCAATCGTATCCGACATGCCCGCCGTCACCATGAGAACTCTCGCCTCCCCAAGGTGACTCTTCAACTCTGGAAGCAAGCGAGTCCCCTGTTCCTCGCCAAGATCGTAGTCGAGCAAGATTACATCGGTTGGAGTCTCAGAATATGCTGCGATGGCCTCGCTTGCAGTCCCACACTGACCCACCACCAGAAAGGCGGGATCGGCTTCAAGAAACCTGCTCAGACTTTCTCTGAACAGGCTATGGTCGTCCACCATAAGTATGCGAATTGCGGGCATGCTATTCATGACCAGATAAGGCCGGCGTCAGGCAAACAACAAAGCAGGCACCGTTGGGAATTGGCAGGTAATGTAATTCCCCACCGAAGGAGCGCATGAATGCGCGTGACAGGTAGAGCCCGAGACCAGTTGCTACCGCCCCTGCCTGGAATGGACGGAACAGATGTTCGGGATGGGCCACTCCGCCGCCGTTGTCTGCAAATTCTATGAGGACCTGGCTGCCGTCATTTTTCGCAGTGATAGAAAGAACTCGATCACCGTCTTTAGAAAGGGCTCGGACGCTGTTGGTAATCAGGTTCAGAAACACTTGCATGAGGCTTGGCCGGTCAGCCCACACGAGAGGCAAGCCGGGTTCTATAGTCCACTGTGCCTCGATATTTTCCTCTTGCAAGGATGGGGTAACCACTATTTTCAATTCGTCGAGCAGAGCAGCAAGATCGACTTCGGTAGCCTGATCGCCGGACTGTCGAAGATTGACGCTTGCAATACGTTCGAGCGCGACGATGAGATTGCCAAGAGCTTCGAAATCCTTGTTTCCGGCAAGCAATCCACCGTTTGCGAGATTCTGATAAATGGCGGCAATGGCTGCGGACACATTGCGAATCTCGTGGGAAACGGCGCCGATTGCAATCCGCGACCCAGCAAGCAACTGATGCAGACCAGATACCTCCTGTGTTCTGAATTCCTCAGAAGCGTCCAACACCATAGCGGTGAGGCGCGATCCGGCGTTGGTGCGATAGGTAGAGAAACAGATGTCAGCGAGGAAACCTTCTCCGTCATCTCGTTGGCCGCGGGCCTGCATGACTGTGCGAAAAAGTTGCTGGGAGACGTCTTTCCTCAAGACATTCGTCAAGGAGGGTAGATAACGATGAATCACTCTTCCCGGCAGATATCCTTGTGGAATACCCAGCATTCGGTGCGCAGCCTCATTCGCCATCAATACGTGACCTTCGGCATCCGCCGTAACGATGGCTGCAGGACTACTTTCAATCAAGATTCTCAATTGCTCTTCTGCTTCGAGACGCGCCTCGCTTTGGTGCTCGATTTCATGAAGGTGCTCCAGCGCAATCCTGCGGTTGCGGTTCACCTCGCGAACGAAGAATCCCACACCCATAAAGGCAGCAAAGTAGAGCACATCTCGGGATAATCCTGTTCGCAGGTTCCATGCGAGATCATCGAAGATCTCTGCCAGAAAGGTGCACAGAACCGCAAACGCACCGATCTGCCACGGGTCCAGAACCCCCCCGACGGTCAGCATAGGAGCCAGGTAGAGGAAGCCGAGCGGAATCTCGCCAACCACCCACCAGTCCACAAGCGCGATGGTCGCAATCATGATTCCTGCCTTGAGCAGGGCTGACCGCTTGTTTCCCTTGAAGATCGTCGCGTACATATTCACTTGCGATGCCGAGCGAATGTGCACGGCAAACGTATCTCCATTGTAGATACCGGAGAGGCCTCTTTTCGCAGCGATTTCATCATTGATGACGATTGGCCAGAAGATAGGGCAGCCGCAGTCCGAAGATGGGGAGGCCAGGGATGAAAGATAGAGCTGCCGCAGTCCGTCTGCACTCTATGCTGAAGCTGTCTCACTCGACCACGTATCCGCGTTGAAACGCAGGGGGCCCGAATCGTTTTCGCCAGCAGACCAGAGTTTCTCGAAATGCAAATTCTTAAATTGCTATTTAGAACCATTGGCGTCGCTGCCGCAGTGGGCGTACTACTGGCTTCGGGCCTTCCAGCCGCCGCACAGCAGGGTCTTACCTGGGAGGAGATCAAGGTCAAGTTCGAAGCAGCAAATCCCACGCTGAAAGCCGACGCGCTCAATGTAGACGAGATGAAGGCCGAAGAAATCACGGCCTTCCTGCGCCCGAATCCGCAGTTCAGCGTGACCGCGGATGGCACGCAGATCGCTCCGAATAAGGGAATCTGGACCCCGCTCAGCGGCACATTTGTCGTGCCTACGCTTAGTTATTTGCATGAGCGCGACCACAAGCGGGAGCTTCGTCTTCAGAGTGCCCAGGTGGGCACGCAGATTTCCCGTTCACAGCACGAGGACCTCGAGCGCAATCTGATTTTCAATCTTCGGGCCGCGTTTGTTCAGACCCTTCAGGCCAAGGCGATCGTGGATCTGTCCCGACAGGAACTTGACTACTACGACCACATCATCGACATCAGCCGAGCGCGCTTCAAGAGCGGTGACCTGGCACAGATAGACCTGGACAGGATCGAACTGCAGCGGGTGCAGTATGAGTCCGATCTCCAGGTTGCCGAAGTGACCCTTCGAACCTCGAAGATTCAATTGCTGCAGTTGTTGAACGACAGAACACCCATCGATCAGTTCGAGATCCAGGGCCCTTTTGATTTTTCCAATCAGTTGCAGCCGCTGGAAACCTTTCGCGAGATTGCTCTTGATAACCGGCCCGATCTGAAAGCGGCGCTGCAGTCGTTGCAGCAGGCGGACACCAATCACAAGCTGGCGATTGCCAACGGATCGACCGATCCGACATTCAGCGGTTGGTACACGTGGAATTCATCGAACAATAATCCGAATGCGACCCAGACGCTGGGCCTCAGCGTGGGTATTCCGCTACGCATCTTTGATCGCAACCAGGGCGAGAAGCAGCGCACCCAGATTGACATAGGCCGCAACCAGCAGCTGACGGATGCAACGCGAGCCCAGGTATTCAGCGATGTGGATTCTGCGTATGTGCTGGTGAACGGCAATGTGATGTTACTGCGGCCCTACAAGGATAAGTACCTGGCGCAGGCTTTGCGTGTTCGGGAGACGGTCACCTATGCCTGGCAGCACGGCGGCGCGTCGCTCATGGATTTTCTGAATGCGCAAAGCGATTACCGAAATGTGCAAATGGCTTATCTCCAGCTAATCGGTTCCTATCTGACCGCGGCCGGCCAGTTAAATCTTGCTGTAGGGCGCGAGGTAATTCAATGATGAGCGAGTCCATTCTGAAAGCCATTTTCTGCCTCGCCGTGTGTCTCATGTTGGCGGCCTGTGAAAAGAAATCCAACCCCGCCGATGGTGCGCCGCCGCCTGCGCAAGTCATCCAGGTTGGAAACGAGGGCCTTGTAACCGTCGACAACCCTGAACAATTTCCTCTTGTGGCCGCGGAACAAATAGAAGCCTTTGAGCAGCTGAACGTCACTGGCAGTGTGAATCCGGATATTGCACGCGAAGTTCCTGTTATCTCGCTGGCCAGCGGTCGTGTGGTCGACATTCGCGCACGTCTCGATGACCACGTAAAGAAGGGTGATCTGCTACTGAAGGTCCAGAGTCCAGACATTACGAATGCCTTCGACACATATTTGAAGGCAGTGAACGATGAGCAGTTTGCAAAGAAGGCCTTTGTCCGTGCCCAGGACCTCTACGCGCACGGCGCGATCTCACTGGGCATGCTCGAACAGGCCGAAGACGCGGAAAGGGACGCCACGGCTGATCTGACCGCGGCCAAAGAGCAGCTGAATACTCTCGGTGTGAATAAGGACCATCCATCCAGCATCGTGCCTGTCTATGCACCGATCAATGGTGTGATCGTTGCGCAGAACGTGACGAATGCCGCTGCTGCCGGCGTGACGTTTACAGGTTCCGCCACAACCTTCACGATTGCCGATTTATCTGTCGTATGGGTGATCTGCGATGTCTATGAAAATGACCTTCCGACGCTCGAGGTTGGGCAGGCTGCGCGGATCAGGATCAACGCTTTCCCCGACAGAGTGTTGACGGGCCATGTTAGCGACATCGGTCCGGTGCTTGATCCCAGCATTCGTACTGCGAAGGTCCGCATCGAGGTTCCCAATCCCGGCATTCTCAGGCTGGGTATGTTCGTCACCGCAACCCTTGAGAGCAAGACGAAGTCAGTTCGCGCCGTGGTGCCAGCGGCCGCGATTCTGCACCTGCGCGACCGCAACTGGGTCTTTGTCCCCGCAGGTGACAAGCACTTCAAGCGTGTTGAAGTGAATTCCGGCAACATGCTGCCTGACGGCAAGCAGGAAATCCTCTCGGGTATCGAGCCGGGCCAGAAGGTGGTAGCAGGCGCGCTTCGGCTGGAAAGCACGCTGGAGGCGCAATGATTCGCAGGCTTGTCGACTTCGCGCTGCAGAACCGTTTTTTGGTTTTGGCGGGCACGATCCTGCTGTTTGCGTGGGGCATCGTTTCATTCCACAGGCTTCCCGTCGAGGCGTATCCAGATGTCGCGAACAACTATGTCGACGTAATCGCGCAGTGGCCGGGCATCTCCGCTGAGCAGATCGAGCAACAGGTAACCATTCCCATCGAAATCCAGATGAATGGCATTCCGGGAATGATTCACGTCCGCTCGTGGTCGATTTTCGGGCTTTCGACAGTGGAAATGGTTTTCGGCGAGGAAACCACGAATTTCGAGAACCGTACGCACGTTCTGGAACGGCTTTCCCAGGTTACGTTGCCGGCGGGCGTTGTTCCGCAGATGGGCACGGACTGGAGCCCGGTTGGGCAGATCTATTTCTACACGCTGGAAAGCAGGAATCCCCAGTACGATGTGATGGAGTTGAAGTCACTCGAAGACTGGGTAATTGAGAAGAATCTGAAGTCGGTACCCGGCGTTGTCGACACCAACCCGTTTGGCGGCCCGACGCGTGAATATCAGGTCCGCATCGACCCTGACAAGCTGGTTTCCTATGGACTCAGCATTGCGCAAGTAGAACAGCAGCTCACGAACAACAATGCAAATGGAGGCGGCAGCTTCATCGAGGCCGGGCTGCAACAAATCAACGTCCGACAAGTGGGTCTGGTCCGAACCATTCAGGACATCGAGAACACGGTCATTACGACCAGAAACGGCACCGCCCTTCGGGTGAAAGACATTGCTGTCGTCTCGCAGGGTCCGAAGATACGGCTCGGCCAGTTTGGCCGTGCGTACCACCGCGAGGATGGGAAAATCGTCGACAACGACGATGTGGTTTCAAGTATCGCGCTTCTGCAAAAGGGCGCCGATGCGGAGCCAGTGCTCGAAGGCATCCACAAGAAAGTACACGAACTCAACGATCGCATACTGCCGAAGGGAGTGAAGCTGGTCCCCTTTATCGATCGAAGCGACCTGATGCATTTCACCACCCACACGGTCATGCACAATTTGACCGAGGGAATCGTCCTGGTTGTCATTATTCTTTTCCTCTTCCTCGGCAATGTGCGCGGCGCCCTGATCGTGGCGCTTACTATCCCGTTTTCGCTGTTGTTCGCGTCCATTTGCTTGGATCTGAAGGGTGTCCCGGCTAATCTGCTTTCGCTGGGCGCTCTGGACTTCGGCATGGTGGTCGATGGCGCAGTAGTGATGGTAGAAAATATAGTCCGCCATCTGAATCGCAAGGGCAATGGAACAATAACGCCGGCTGAGAAGATCCGGGATGCCGCGCATGAAGTCCAGCGGCCAGTTTTCTACGCGATCCTCATCATCATCACGGCCTACTTGCCCATCTTCACTCTGGAGGCCGTGGAAGGACGCTTATTTAAGCCCATGGCCTGGACTGTGGCCTTTGCTTTGCTGGGTGCTCTGATTTTTTCGATTATCATCGCGCCTGTGCTGGCCAGCTTCCTCTTTTACAGAGGAGCGAAAGAATGGAAGAACCCGGCCATGGAGTGGCTTACTGCGCGTTACCGCAAGAGCGTCACCTGGGCTGTCCATCACCGAGTAGTAACCGTTGGCGTTGCCCTCGCGGCCCTTTGTCTCGCCAGCTACCTCGCCTTGGGAGGCGTGATAGGCTCTGAATTCCTGCCGCACCTGGATGAAGGAGCGTTGTGGGTGCGCGGCACGCTTGCTCAAAGCGCAGGGCCCAGCGAAGGCACACGGGTCGCCAACGAAGCCAGAATTCTGCTTTGCTCCTTTCCTGAAGTAACCCAGTGCACCAGTCAAACTGGACGCCCGGATGACGGGACCGACCACACCGGCTTCTTCAACACGGAGTTTTTCGTCGACTTAAAGCCCAAGGATCAGTGGCGTCCGATATTTCATGAGGACAAAGACGAACTGATCGGCGCCATGAATGATCAGCTCTCGAAAAGACTCCCCGGAGTGATCTGGGGCTTCTCGCAGCCGATCGAGGACAACATGGAGGAAGCGGTCAGCGGCGTCAAGGGCGAACTTGCGACCAAGGTCTACGGCGACGATCTGCATACGCTCGAAGCTAAGGCGGCAGAGGTCGCAAGCATTATGAGTCAGGTAAAGGGGATTACTGACCTCGGAGTCCTCCAGGTTACAGGTCAGCCCAATCTGAACTTTGTGGTGGACCGTCAGCAGGCGGCACGGTTCCAAATCAACGTGGCTGATGTACAAGACGCTATCCAGACTGCCGTCGGAGGTAACGCGCTCAGTCAAGTACTGATAGGCGAGGCGAGTTATGACCTCACCATGCGCTTTCTCCCTCAATACCGCAACACTCAGGAAGCCATCAGGAACATTCGCTTGTTATCGCCATCGGGCGAGCGTGTTTCGCTCGATCAGCTGTGCAAGATCGTGGAGCGGGACGAGGGCTCGGAGATTTATCGCGAGGGAAATCAGCGGTATGTTGCGATTAAGTACAGCGTGCGCGGCCGCGATCTTGGCGGCGCTGTGGAAGAGGCCATCGACAAGGTCAATAAACAGGTAAAGCTGCCGCGCGGGTATCGCATTAATTGGGAGGGCGAGTACGAAAGCGAAAAGCGAGCGGAAGCACGAATGTTCATCATCGTACCGTTAACCGTACTCCTGATCTTCATCATCCTGTACACGATGTTCAAGTCATTCAAGTGGGCGCTGCTGATTCTTGCCAGCGTAGCGATGGCGCCCATCGGTGGATTGCTGGCGCTACTGGCGACAGGAACGCACTTCAGCGTCTCGTCGGCTGTGGGATTCCTCGCTCTCTTTGGCGTCTGCGTGCAGACCGGCGTCATCATGCTGGAATACATCAATCAGCTGCGCGTGCGCGGGCATTCCATTGAGGAATCCGCTGTAGAGGGCGCGGTGCTGCGGTTGCGCCCAATCATGATGACGATGCTGGTCGCGACGTTTGGACTGCTTCCGGCGGCAATGTCTCACGGCATCGGATCTGACTCGCAGCGACCCTTTGCCATAGTGATCGTCGGTGGCCTGATCGCGGCACTCATCATGAGCATCTTCCTGTTGCCGACGCTCTACGTCTGGATTGCTAGGGAAGACGATGTCCTGCCAGTCCCCGAGCCCGAGTTTGAGAATTAGCTCTATGTCAACGGCACGAGTACACAAGGCAGCTGGCCGGTATGCCTCTGGACGAATGACGAACGGCCGCAAGAACCGCAATGAAAAACAATATAGAAATAAATTTGTGGCTGTGGTTTTGGGCGGCGGTGTCGTGTTTGTATTTACGTTTCTCTTGTGGACAATTGCCATGGTTGTTCTCCAGGCGCTGGAGCAATGACACGGGTGGTTGGCGAATCCTCGAACCCGACAAG
>CAYVSQ010000203.1:0-13362 GCA_964453815.1 uncultured Acidobacteriaceae bacterium
ACACCCAACGAATCGAAGCGCTCAGCAATGCGAACATGATCCTGTCGAAGTTCCACCAAATCCGGCGACAGGATGTCGTTGATGGTCGCAGTCCAACGGTCCAGGATTCGCTGGCGGCATTGGGCGTCTCATGACAAGGCCCGCTTCTGTGCTTAGGCAGGAACCGTGAACTTGGCCCGCGATCTCCAAAACAACAATACGACGCAGTGTGCCACGCCGGCGCCGGACCCGACTGAATTCCATCTCGGTTATTACGGCTGGCTCGTAGTACTGGCTGCATGCTTCGGAGTGATGGCCGGGTTCGGCTCGTTGTTCGTCTATACCTTCGCGATTTTTGTTAAGCCGTTGAGCGCGGAATTTGGCTGGAATCGCGAAGCCATCTCGCGCGGCTTCGCAATCGCCGCCATCACGGTGGGCCTGTGTTCCCCACTGCTGGGCCGGTGGATTGACCGCCGTGGTCCTCGCCGCATCATTCTTCCCTGCATGACGGTGTTTGGTTTCGGCATTGCTTCGCTGGCATTGTTGCGTTCCGGATTGTGGCAGTTCTACGTGACCTGCTTCGTACTGGGCATGGTCGGGAACGGTGCAGCTCATCTGGCCTATTCGCGATCCATCTCTACCTGGTTTCAGCAACGTTTGGGGATGGCGCTGGCTTTCGTAATGGCGGGAGCGGGCTTGGGCGCCATGATCCTGCCGGTTGTTGCGCAAGCCATCATCAGCGGATTTGGCTGGAGGGCAGCCTACCTGTCACTGGGCGGGATTGCCTTGCTACTTGGGCTACCGCTCAGTTGGCTCTACGTTCGCGACCGTGGCCCAGTCAGGCACGAGTCGGCTCCTGTCGAACATTCTGGAAGGACATGGCAGCAAGGCCTGCGTTCATTTGCCTTTTGGATTATCGTCGCAGTCCTTTGCGTCAGTTCGATAAGCATGAATGGAGCGATTACTCAGATGTCCGCGTTGCTGACGGATCGAGGAGTTACGGCCAGTCGTGCAGCGCTATGCGCGTCCATGCTCGGTGGTTCGAGCCTGCTGGGAAGAATCGGTGTGGGCTGGCTCCTGGACCGATTTTTCGGGGCTCGGGTCGCCTTTGTAATAACCCTCACCACCGCAGCGGGTATTTTTTTGCTCGCCCGGGCAAATAGTTTTCCTGCGGGCTGCCTTGCTGCTGTTCTGATTGGCATCGGAGCCGGTGGCGAAGCCGCCATCACACCCTACTTGCTCACTCGTTATTTCGGGCTGCGCGCGTTTTCCACGCTTTACGGTATCACCTGGACGTTCTATGCCGCTTCAGCAGCCATTGGTCCGGTGATACTGGGCCGCGCATTCGATTCGACTGGATCCTATGCTTCTTTGTTGATAATCCTCGCAGCAGGTTTGGGGCTGTCGGCCGCAATGAACCTCTTGCTCCCAAAATATTCAGACTTAACGGCAATCGATCTTTCATGAGCGAAACCTCAACACCGGTGTTGGCGACCCAAGATAGCCGTCCTCTGATTGGAGGTTCAGAACCGATTACCGATCAGACGGGCTTTTTGCACTGACGGGGTTCCCGAGTATCCCTTTTCCTTGTTCTATGACAAAGAATCGATCCACCGCAGGCAGCGTCAGGTGTTCGACTGCGCCGCCCGGCCAATGAATCTCTACGTCCTCGATACTCGTCGCTTGTCCGAGACCAAAATGAGGCCGTAGGTCATTCGAGGATTCGAAGCTGCCTCCACTCATTACATCTGCGCGCTGACGGATTCCACCGGCAGTCAGGAACACCGTAGCTCCGATCGCATCTCGAGGCCCTTTGGGTCCACCAATGAGCTTGAGGCCTACCCAATGATTCGTATCGGGGTTCACGTTGCGGAGCAGCACTGGAGTATGGTCGATGCAGTTGATTACCACATCAATCTTGCCATCGTTGAACAGATCTCCAAAGGCAGCACCTCGTGATGGTATGACATCGGCCAGGCCTGTGCCCTCAACGGCAGGAGCAACCTCAAACGTCTTCCCCTTGTTGGTATTTCGAAAGAGCAACGGCCTCTCCGCCCATGAGGTACCCCAGTTATGCTGGTCTACGAGTGGATAGACGTGTCCGCTCACAGTCATCAGGTCCTTCCACCCGTCGTTGTCGTAATCGATGAATTGAGTTCCCCAACTCAGAAAGGGGTATGTGAGTTCAGCCAGGCCCAGTTTGGAGGATATTTCCGAGAAATTCCCCTGTCCATCATTGCGAAAAAGCGTGTCATAGTCATCGGAGAAAGTTGTTGTATATAAATCCAGTGATCCGTTGTTCAAGTAATCCCCAACTGCCAGGCCCATGGAGGCTGTCTCGCGGGCGTTCTGATTGAGCGCAAAACCTGAATAAAAACTTGCATTCTCAAACGTACCGTCACCATTGTTCAGATAAAGATAGTTCGGAGAAGAGTCATTGGTGACGATCAGGTCGACCTTGCCGTCGTGGTTCACATCCGCAAAGGTTGAGGAGAATCCATAGTACTGTTCTTTATCGCTGACCGCTGCCTTTTCGCTAACGTCGGTAAAGGTTCCATCGCCGTTGTTGTGGAACAGATGATCAGGTTCTCCACGCAGACCACGCGGACCGCACATCGTCTTCGTTCCGCGAAACTGGCAGAATACGTACCCGACAGACTTGGACCCTGACAGGGGCTGGTTAGCTAGGTCCCAATGAATATATCCGGGAACAAAAAGATCCAGCATGCCATCACCGTCGTAATCACCGAAGCTGGGCCCAGTGGACCAGTTGCCGAGTGTTACCCCTGCGCGTTCCGCCACATCGGTAAATGTTCCGTCATGATTGTTATGGTAGAGGCGGTTCTTTCCAAAGTTCGCGACGTACAAGTCGGGCCAGCCGTCGTTATCATAATCGCCCACGGCGACGCCATAACCCCAGCGATCATTGGCTACACCCGCCTTTAGAGTCACGTCTGTAAATGTTCCGTCATGGTTATTATGGAAGAGCGCAGCGTGAGGAGGCTCAGCAGTACCGGCTAGTGCCTCATAGGTTGAACCGTTGACAAAATAAATGTCCAACCAGCCGTCATTGTCATAGTCCAAAAGGGCCACGCCGGAGCCAATCGTTTCCAGAATATAGTCCTTTTGAGGATTACCCATGCGGTGATGCCAGGCATTCATGCCGGCTTTTTCCGAAACGTCCTGGAATATCACAAGACCTTCCTTTACAAACCCGCCCGCAGTAATCGGGCGCCGCTCAGCGTCCAGAATCGGAGCCTGCGCGGCCCCTGTTGCGGATCCCCCGCTTGTAGTCTGCGGGATCGTCGCACTCTCTTGTGCGGTCGGAGCTGTGTTCTGGTTGTTCTGGGCAGACCCAAATGTCGAGACTCCGACCAGCAAGCAGGCATGTAACGCCTTAAGACGAAACTGAAACTCCATATAGATCGACCTCGTCTCTAAGACCTCAACGAGTATCGTGGACGCCTGCACGCGCTGTCTTCAAACCTTCGGATGAATTTCCTACGATGTGAGAGCTTGCACTTCTACGCCCATTTGAGGAGTTAGTATCGGGCTCGGCACCGTGGGCTACGTTTACTACTATCCAACGAAGGATGGATAAATATATCGCTCGCAGGATAGAGGACAACGCGCTGCTGATTCCGTTATCGTTCGCCTGATAGTTCTCCTGCGTTTTCACGATTTGAACAGGAGCTTACCCATCAAACAGACTCTGGGTAGCGGCAATTGGCTGGGGCTCAGAAATAGATCTTGTCGGTAGCCGGGCGCGACGACATAGCAACACCCGGCGTGGAGTAGGAGTATTTGATGCGGATGAATCAACGCCCTGAACAATCCATGCTGGCCGCGCGCCTCCGCAAGGGCTTCTTCGTATTCCTGTTGCCAGGGCTATACATTTATCTCGGAAACACACAAGCAACGACGCATCAAGACGCCGCGCAACAGCAGAACTATCCGTCGGTGCAGTCCCAGTCCCAATCAGGCCAGAAGAACGGGCAGGAAGAATACATTCAGGCACAGCCACAACCCAAAACGGAATTGAGCCCAGAGCGACAAGCCTATGCAGCCAAGGTGCGGGCGAGTTACAACTTCTCTGTCATGAAAGGCAACCTGTCGTTGCCAGGAAACGCGGCAGTTGAAGGGGACGACTTCATCCAACCTGGCGCGTTCCCAAACGCGAAGTATTGCGCTCACTGTCACCAGGAAGCCTATCACCAGTGGCGTCAGGCTCTTCATTCTAACTCCTTCCGTACGCCCTTCTACCGGACGAGCGTCAACATCGTGATGAACACGAAGGGTATTCAATTTGCGCGTCATTGCGACAGTTGCCATAATCCGATCGGCGTGCTCTCGGGCGGTCTAACCCAAGAATCTATTGTGGACCGCAAGTTCGATCAGGATGGCCTGACGTGCACCACCTGTCATTCCATACAAAAGCTGCAATCGACCATTGGCAACGGTGGATACGTGATGGGTGTCCCGGCTGTGATGACGGATGCCACGGGTAAGCGCATTCCGGGCGAGGTGCCATACGCAGATATTCTTGCGCATCCAGATTGGCACGCTAAAGCAGTGATGCAGCCGTTCTATCGCACTCCGGAATTCTGTGCCGCATGCCATAAGGCGAACCTGCCCGCTCCGCTAAATGGCTATAAATGGATACGCGCTTTCACTACATACGATGAGTGGCAGAGCTCCAAATTCTCTCAGCGTAATCCGTTGACCTTTTACACCGCTGGCTTCACGACTTGCCAGGGTTGCCATATGAAGCGGGCCGCAAATCTATTGCCCGATCCCGGCGCCAAGGATGGTACGTTCGCCTCGCATAGATGGGCGGCTGGAAATACGGCAGTTCCTTTTTATTACGGTTTCGACGAGCAGCTGCAGAAAACGATTGAGTTTCTCCGGTCGGGCAACTACCTAAATATCGATCTCTTTGGCCTAAAGATTGCCGGTCAAAATGAAATGATTGCCCCGCTGGGCCCAAAGCCCTTCAAGCTTAAATCGGGTGACGTAGTTCAGACTTTCGTAGTCATCCAGAACAAAAATATCGGCCATTCCCTCATTCCCGAGGTTCGCGACCTATATGAAACATGGGTCGAGTTCACGGTAAAGGGTGGCGTCAGCAAAGAAATTTATCATAGCGGCTTTATCCAGCCGGATGGAATGCTTGACACGCGGGCCCATAGTTTCACAAACCGTCCGGTGAACACCGAGGGTACGTTTGTGGATAATCACAAGGTTTGGACGATTCACTCGGTGGCCTACGACAACACCATCCCCGCCGGACGTTCTGTACTTGTTCGCTACGAGTTCAAGATTCCTGAAGAGGTCAAGGACGCGGTAACGATTACCGCTCGCGTCAATTATCGGCATCTCCGCCAGAGCTACACGAACAATGTCTTAGGCAAGGATCATCCCGACTACCCGATTGTGGAGCTTGCCGTGCGAAGCCGCACGCTCAAAATTGGAGAAAACGAGCCTACTCAACCGGATGATCATGACAATCCGGACTGGATGCGCTGGAATAACCTTGGCATCGGTTTTCTCGATCAACTGCAGTACGCTGATGCAATCCATGCGTTCAGAGAAGTAGTCAAGTTAAGGCCAGACTATGCAGATGGTTACATCAATATAGGTCTAACAAATATCGAGTGGGAAAAATACTCCGAAGCTCGCGCGTCGCTCGAAAAGGCATTGTCGCTAAAGCCTGACAGTGCTCGCGCCCTTTATTACATGGCGCAAGTGGAACGCCGGGCCGCGCATTCTGATGCGGAGGTTGCGGCTTTGAAGAGGGTCGTTGAGCTATATCCGGAATCGCGGGATGCGCGCCGTGAACTTGGTATCACATACTATCAGCGGGATGAGCCAAAACTTGCGATGGAGCAGTTTGAAGCGCTGCAGGCAATTGATCCTGATGATCTCGCTGCGCATTACAATCTTGCGATTCTCTACAGACGTGCAGGGATGAAGGACAAAGCGAAGCGGGAATCAGCCATGTTTGTGACCAAGAAGGTGGACCCCGGCGCACCGACGTATTCTCTCGACTTCTTACGTAAGCATCCCGAGATATCGACAGAAAGTGTACCGTGGCACATGCACACCGATTTGTCTGAAGGTGGCATTCAAAGCGGTGGACAATACTGATGCTAGCGAGGAAACCTACAGCAAGGATGCGTATCTATGCGAAGAGTCTTTGGATTGATTCTGGGTGTTCTATTGCTTACCACCGCTCTATGTCGTGGTGAAAATTGTGCGTGGCTCAATGCAGCCACGGCGGGGGGTGTCCTTGGCGGCCATGTAACTTCAACTGTTGTGCACACCACTCCGCAAGATACTACCTGTGAATTTACGCGATTGCAGGGAGCCGTCATATCTTCTTTGCAAATCGCTGTTCACACCATGACGGCTTTTGAAAAGGAATTCCCGGCTTACCTCGCACTGTGCGGTACCACCGCGATATCGCTCAGGGCAGTTGGAAATGAGGCTGTGGAATGTACAAGGCCTGACGGACAAGATGTGGTTACAGAGCAAGTCATAGGCAGGGTGCGGGACAGGGTATTCATCCTCAGATGGTCTATGCCTAAGTCGACCCAAGGAATTGGGGTGCAATCACAAGATGATATCCGCGAGACAATCCGTAATGTTGCAGAGCAAATTGCAGGCAGCCTTTTCTAAGTTTCACTGATGCCGTAAGGAGTCATCGCCATAATGAATAGGTCTAGCCACGTCTGTTTGTTTTTGCTTGCGACTTTATCAGCTTCTGCGCAGCAGCCCAGCAATTCAGTTCATCCGGCCAAAGCCTTGGGTACAGAGAAGACTCTGATATCTGGCTTATCCGAAGCACAGCGCCTGCTGGATCAAGGACAGCTCGACGAGGCCTTGAAAGCCACAGATGTTCTGACTAGAGAGCGTCCTGAACCACAGGGTGTAGAGCGTCTGCGAGGCAAGGCCTTTTATCTTAAGGCGAACCTTGAAGACGCGGATGGTGCACTCCAGAAGGCGATTGCTCAGGATCCCAATGACAAGGAAGCTTTGCAGATACGAGGTGTGACGCTTTTCAAAATGGGCCACCCTCAAGAGGCAATTCCGCTACTTGAGCAGGCCCATGGCAACCTCATAAGTCTGAACATCGATGGCAGATATGTGTTGGCGCTTTGCTATATGACCGCCCACCGTTATGACGAGTCCCGGCACTACTTTGCAACCTTATATGGTCTTCAGGCGGATACGGCGTCGTCCTATCTTTTGTTTGCTCGCATGCTCTTACGTTGGCAGAATCCAAGTGCAGCGCAGGAGATGGCACGAAAAGCGCTCGCGCTGAATCCAGATCTGCCGCTTGCTCACCTGGTGGCGGGCCAGGTTGCGCTCGGAGACGGAAACTTCGATGATGCGTTGCGCGAGTTTCTGCGCGAAGCGGCGATCAATCCTATGTATGGATCTGTATATGACCGGCTAGGAGATGCATATCTTCAAAAAAATCAGTACGAGAAAGCGCGAGAGGCTTTGAATCGGGCACTCCTCCTTGAACCAGACACGACCGGACCCTATATTCTGCTGGGGCAGGTGCTTCTGAAGGAGAACAACCCGACCATGGCTGCTACTTATCTGCAGCATGCCGTCCAGATGGACCCACGAAACAAGCTCACCCATTTCTTCCTTGGGCAGGCGTACCGCGCGATGGGGAAAAAGCAGAATGCGATCCACGAATTCGAAGCCACAGAGAAGATTGGTGCGGCGGAAGGGCACGGGGAATCCCCGTTGGCCGCGAAGTAAGCGAGGCGGTTATTGTTGTTTCGTAGCAGCAACCCGAAATTGATCCGGTGACCAGACTAATCTGCATGTCATCTGGTGACCCCTCCAGGGCTCCGCAAAGAGCGGCAGACAGCGTCTTGGTTCCATCTGCAGCAGTTGACGTCTCGATCCGTCCAGTTGAGAGCGTATCTTCATCCGAACCTCCCTAGGTTGGTTCGCGGACCATCGTCGCCTAATGGAGGGTCTGTAGATCGTTTTTGTCAGTGCTTCAGCGGGACGGAATGCAGTTTTTTTCATTGCGGTGCCGTATTCCCCCAGGTGATAAACCGATGCTGGCGCGGGGGAGAAGGTAAAGTCGTCGAACGGTGCGGAGCTAAAGGTCTTCAAAAAGTCGGTGGTGCCGACGCCGATGCTGACGTGCAGGACGTAATGATCTCCGCTGTGATCGGGAACGAAGCCTGTGACGTAGTGAATAAGGTTCTCGGAGATATGGGGTGCCTGGGGAGTGGTGGCGAATACGGCGGCCGTTCCTGTAGGCGCCTCGAACGGCTTGATCGCATCGGCCAATTCCTGCTGAAGCCTGAGCAGTTCGGGTGTCGGTTTCACCAGGATGTTGGCAACGCCAACGGTCTCGTTACCGATCTTCGCGTCACCTATGTAGTCGTACTTGTACGCCGTCAGCTTGAAATTGGTTGGATTCGCCTTGGCAATCACTTTGTCGGCTGCTGTATACACTATCGGGAGGTCCGCTGTTTTGACGAACCGCTGCAGCATGGTGACGTGCGGCGCATGCACGCCGCCCAACGTGAAACCCTTAGGATAATCCTTGAGGATCTGGGCAAGGGAATCGGATCCTGCATCGAGGCATTGACTGAGGCGGCCAAAGCAGCTCCGAGTGCACCGGCTGCGATATGTTCTAAGCCGCCCCTTCCAAAACAGCTCGGAAAGCCGATCTCAACTCCCCACTTGCACGCGCCAATTAAGTTCAAAATGATGATGGTGCGCCCAGAGAGATTCGAACTCTCGACCCGCCATTGAAATCTTCAATCGCGGTATTTGTTGATTGTCGCGGCGACCACTGCCGGGCTACGATGAGGGCATCACATAACAGGACAAGAAGTGATTTCATCTTCAGGACTACCTGAGCCGGCAAAAACAATCCTCTTCATCCGCTCTTTCCCCCTCCTCATGGCGTTGCTGCTCTCGCCTTCGCCAGGCGCATTCTCACAGATTGAAGCAGCGTCTTCCTCGGTCGTTATCAATGCACAAGCGCCCGTTCCGCCGCCAAAACCTGCCGCTTTTCACGGGGGCACAGCGGTCAATCCGCAGGGCGAGACAATAGGCATGAACGATCGATATCTCACGCTGAACGGAAAACCGTGGCTCCCGGTGATGGGCGAGTTTCACTACACCCGCGTACCAGAGCAGCAGTGGGAGGAGCAAATCCTCAAGATGAAGTTCGCGGGCGTGCAGATCATCGCAGCCTACGTCATCTGGATTCACCACGAGGAAATTGAAGGGCAATTCGACTGGTCCGGCAGGCGCGATCTTCGGCACTTTGTCGAGCTATGCGCGAAGCACGGTATGTACGTTTATCCGAGAATCGGACCATGGGTGCATGGCGAAGTAAGAAGTGGCGGATTTCCCGACTGGATCGTTCAAAAGGTCAAGAATACCCGCCGGAACGACCCTGTATATCTCTCGTTTGTAAAAGCCTACTACGAGCAGATCGCCCAGCAGTTGCACGGGCTCTTATGGAAAGACGGCGGCCCGGTCATCGGAATCCAGCTGGAAAATGAATATGCGATGCGGGGGCCAGGCGCTGGCGAAGCGCACATTATTGCGCTCAAACACATGGCTGTTGCCAGCGGCCTCGATGTGCCGCTCTATTCGATAACCGGCTGGGACAACGCGGCTGTGCCAAAAGACGAGGTTGTCAGCGTTTTTGGGGGATATCCGGACGCTCCCTGGGACTCTTCTCTCCGAGATCTGGCCCCTCAGGAGGTATACGCATTCCGCTTTGGCAGCCGGATTTCAGGCGATATGGGCGCGATCGGACCTGGCGGCGGCGCAGCTCAGGCAACCAGAGCGCTCAACGGCTTCCCATTTATGACCGCGGAAATGGGAGGTGGAGTACAGGACACCTATCATCGCCGTCCCGTCATTCAACCCGACGATGTTGCCGCGATGATGCCGGTAATGCTGGGTTCGGGAGTCAATCTCTATGGCACTTACATGTTTCAGGGCGGCGAAAATCCTGACGGCAGGCAAACGACGTTGCAGGAGTCTCAGGCGACCGGTTATGCCACCGACGTGCCTGTAAAGTCCTATGATTTTCAGGCCCCGCTTGGCGAGTTTGGAGAAGAACGTGAGGTTCTGCGCAAGCTCAAGGTGTTCAATTATTTTCTGAATGACTTCGGCGGCGTGCTCGCCCCCATGCTGCCTTTCGCGCCTGCAAAGCTCCCCGCAGGGCCGCAAGACCTCAGCGTTCCGCGTGTTGCGATTCGCACGGATGGTAAGAGCGGATTTCTTTTCTTCAACAACTATGTCCGCGATTATGCGATGCCGGAGCGGCCCGGTTTCCAGGGTGCGATCAAACTCGCAGACCGGACGTTGACCATCCCCGAAAAGCTGGTAAACCTTCCTTCCGGTTCCTACGGCATCTGGCCTTTCGGTCTCACGCTGGACAACTTACATCTCCGTTACGCGACCGCCCAGCTCTTTACCCGCACGGTCGATGCTTCCGGTGTCACCTACTACTTTGTCGCGACGCTGGGAGTTCAGCCCGAGTTTGTCTTCGAAAAAAATAGCCGCGTCAAGATAACGTCTCCTCTCGGCGATCTGACGCAGCAGGATGGGAGCATTGTCGTGACCAATCTCCGCCCCGCTCTTGATCCGGCGATCACCGCAACGCTGGAGCACGGCGGCACGACCCGCATCGTTCTGCTGAGCGAGGAGCAGGCGGAGGAAGCGTGGAAATTGAAAGCTGGCGGCTCTGACCGCTTGCTTCTCACTCCTGACCAGTACTTTGCGGATGGTGCTCGCGTGACCTTGCAGCGCGATGGCGATCCGGTTTTCCGCTTTACCGTCATGCCGGTTGTCCGGAAACCGCCCGCCGCGCGAGTTGAACTGAAAGTCAGTGATACAAGCCGAGGCGCGACTACCCTTATCGGATCGCTTCCTATGCAAAAGCCGCACCTTTCTGTGGAGAAAATGCGAGAGGCCGGAATCGTGCCCCCGGTAAAGATCGGTCCACCCTTGTCCTGGCGTCCTGTCGGGGTTGCGATGGCCCCGGACGAGGAGGAATTCTCTCTCGCAGCAAAGTGGAAGCTTATGATTCCCGCCCAGGACTGGCAGGGAGTGAACGCTCTCTTTCTTCAGGTGAACTATGACGGCGACGTGGCGCGGCTTACTTCCGGCGGACGTCTCTTGGCGGACAACTTTTACAACGGAAAGCCCTGGCGCATAGGCCTGAACCGTTTTCGCTCGCAAATTGCCAGCGAAGGTCTGGAGTTGGAGATACTCCCGCGTCGCGCCGACGCTCCGATTTTCCTGGACAAGTCGTACCGGGATTCCAGCCCAAGAGCGGGTCAGAACGAACAGTTACGTTCGCTGGAACTTCAGCCCCAGTACGAGCTTCAACTGGAACTCACGTCTGACAAGTAGAAGGAGTGAGCTTTGAAGAGAGCCCGAAAGACGCGGTAGTTCCCTGGATTAAGGGCAGCGACCGGCTAGTCAGAGCAGGATCTGAAGTTTCTTGGATCTTATGGTGCGCCCAGAGAGATTCGAAACTCCCGACCTATTGATTCGTAGTTCTTCCCAAAACGCAGAATCACCAACTTAGCGCAGCTAACAGGGAAGTAATCCAACTGGACGACAAACTTCAGAGGCAATCTCACTCTTGACTAAAGTGACCTTCTCAAAGAAACTCCGTTCCCACGCTTCTTAGCAATGTCGAATACGTATGACGGAAGGTATGCCATCCGAAGCACTTCCGATTCCAAGTTCTTGTGTCGTTGGGACGAATAAACTTGCGCAGGATGGCTTACCCCCAGACTGGTTTTCGGCCGCGGTGACGTCTGCTGGCAAAGACCCAATCATCCGGCTTTCTGTACGGCTGCAGTTGTCTCCAGGCAGCGAGCGCGCCAAGCAGAAATGGATGAGCCGGCACCGGCTTTTGCGACCCTATAATGTTGCATTGCCTGCGCAGAAGAGTTACAGGGGGTACCTGGCGGCCAAAGTGAGATCCAAATGACCTACTACCTCATACACACGACCTATCCGATCCTGTTTGTCGCGGTTCTCGCGCGCCAACTCTGCCTGCCGGTGCCGGCCATCCTCTTTTTGCTTTCCGCGGGAGCGTTGGCTGGCTCCGGCCGCCTAAGCTTCCCCGGAGTCCTCCTGACTGCTGTTCTGGGTTGTGTACTGGCGGATCTGGTCTGGTTTGAGGCTGGGCGTCTGCGGGGCAAACGGGTCCTGAGACTGTTGTGTGAATTCACGTCAGATCCCAGCTATTGCATTCGCCGGGGCAAAGAGATGTTTGCGAAAAACGGCCTCAGGCTTTTGCTGATTGCCAAGTTTGTGCCGGGCCTGGATGGCATCTGCCCGCCGCTGGCCGGAATGCTGGGCGCCTCGCGCGCCGCATTCCTTCTCCACGACGCCGGAGGAGCTACCCTTTGGGCTGGCGTATACATCGGCTGCGGGTTTATCTTTGCGAGTCAACTGGATCAAGTGGCACAACACATCTCCGCAGTTGCTACATTAGTGGTTCTGATATTCGGGGTTCCGCTTGTACTCTTTTTTGCATTGAAGCTTACGCAGCTCATCATCATGATCCGCCTGCTTAAACCGTTGCAGATCCTGCCAGAAACGTTGAGAGCCCGACTAGACTCCGGAGCGAAGGTTGGAATCATCGATCTGCTTCGTTTCGAGGAAGATCCTGAAGGCGTTGGCGCGATTCCTGGGGCCTTGCGCCTCGACCCGCTTGAACTCCGGCGCAAAAAGCACTTCGTTATGCCTTCGAACGTCGATTTGGTGCTCTACTGCAGATCAAGAAACAGCTTTGTGAGTGCACGAGTGGCGGCGGTAATGCGCAAGCACGGAATTCCGAAGGTTTACATTCTGAAGGGCGGCCTGGAGGCGTGGAAAGCTCGGGGTCTACCACTGACAGACGACTTCGCCAGCACGGAAGCTGAACTGGTGCACCTTGGGATCGAGATGTCCCCGCCCTGGCAGCCCCTCCCAGCCCGAAAATAGTACCAGCGCAGTCTGAGTCGATAAAGAGATCTCCAAGAAGACACTCGCGATTTTTTCCTGTTGCGGAACGATGTCGCCTATTGGGAAATTGCTCGACCCCCCGAAGCGCGATCGAATGGCGCTCAGGCGGACAACCCGAAGCCACGAGGGAAGAGCCGAGAAAAGCCAGGAATCGACGCCAAGCATGATCCGAAGCTCCCCGCAAACTCGCGTAACTCGGACCCGTATTCTAACCGGGCGCTCCAGATGTCGGGTAAGGGAACGACATCGCTGCCGCTCCCTCCCCTCAGAACCGGACTGGATGGTTTCCCATCATCCGGCTCAAGCCGTGTGTAAACCCCACGCGAGTGGAGCCGGTGTTACAACGCAATT
>CAYVSQ010000204.1:0-3363 GCA_964453815.1 uncultured Acidobacteriaceae bacterium
GAACGATAGTTCTCAAGCTAATAGACGAGGGAGTTCAACACGCTGACCCGAAGTTTGACACCAACTGTGATGCCTGCGTCGATGGAGGAGTTCGCTGATATGGCCGTGTCGTTGTGCGAGCGCGTCGATCTGGGACCCGCACAGCTCTTTCGGTTAGCTGGAGTCGGCTTAAGCAATTTTCAAATTGAACCCGATAGGAATGGCCGGCTGTTTGAGAGTGAATGAAGCGAAAAGGGACTTACATGCTCCCATTTCCGCCTGATTAGCCATGGAAATGCACGACTTCTCGGCCAAGTGGAATCTCGTTAGCGAAAATCTCGCCGAAGGGGGGTTCAGATTGCTCCGATCAGCCTGATTTGGCGAGGTCCAGGAGCGGCGTTTGCTTCGTCCTCCTTCTTCGCCGAATTCGGAACTGGAGCAGCAGTGGTTGAAACAGAAGCGCGAACATCTTCTGCATTTAGTTGCCCATTCGACCCTTGGCGTGCACCCTCGCCAGAGGAGTCATACTCTGTGGATATGGGCAAAAAGACGCGAACGGTTGTACCGTGATCTTCCACGTTCTGCCTGCTTTCAATCTCGATCTTGCCTCCGTGGCCTTCAACAAACTGCTTTGCGACAAACAAGCCGATGCCTGTACCCACGGTGGCGCGAGTCGTGAAGAAGGCCTCAAATACCCTAGGCAGATCAGATTCCTCGATGCCAACACCGTTATCCTGAATGGTCAAGACGATGCCGTCCGGGGACTTTACTGCCTCTTCCACGGAGATCGACAAGACGCCACCCGCTTGCATGGCGTAGATCGCGTTCATCACCAGGTTTGAGACCACCTGCATCATCTCCCCGCGACGCAGCACGATTTTCCTTGATGAATTAATCGCTTTCTGAATCTCAATGCCAGTAGCTGTACACCGTGGCTCATAGATCGTGATTGCATGGAGAACGATCTCCCCGATTGAGGCACTGCTTGCTGCAGCATGTTCGCGGTAATAACCAAGCGTCTGCTTAGCGATATGCGAGACACGCCCGAGTTCCGCCTCGACTGACTCGAAGTAACTGATACCTGCCGGGTCGGCAATCATCGGACGGAGAAGGTACATCAAGTTCATCACGGCCTCGAGAGGGTTGTTGATTTCATGGGCGATCGTCGCTGCCATGCGGCCAGTTGCAGCAATCTTTTCTGCCTGCAATAGGGCTTGTTCAATCCGCTTGCGCGTAGCGACATCGCGCAAAATCTTGGACGCGCCGATCACCCGACCATGCTCGTCTTTTATCGGGGAAATGGTAAGGGAGACATCGAGCAACTGACCGCTCTTGGTGCGACGCACGGTCTCAAAATGATCCACTCGCCGTCCGGCACGGATATTTTCCATGATGGTTTTTTCATCGGAGTGAAGATCTTCCGGAATAAGCTTCAGAATCGACGTACCGATCATCTCCTCCGCGGAATAACCGAAAAGGCGCACGGCTGCCGCATTCCAGCTTTTGATGATGCCGTTGAGGTCCTTGCTCACAATCACGTCGTCGGAGGATTCGACAATAGCTGCGAGTTCGCCGAGGCGCTTGGAACTGTCTTCCAGCATCTGTTCCCGTTCAAACAGGCGATTTTCTGTCCTCTGATGTTCGGTGCCAAGCAACTCATAGTCCTGTTCGAGCCTCAGATGTCGTTCGTTCAAATCGCGTAAGGAAGTCAGATCTTCCGAGATGAGGTGAGCGAGCTTGTTATCCGGCAGTGCGTCGGGGTCTGCAAGAACACACGCAGCGATGGCTTCATGAGTCGCCAGAAGTTGATTGATGTCGTCTTCCAGAACCAGTGCGGGATGTATCTCGGTCCAGTAGTGAGCTGTGCGGATAAAGGCTAGAAGAAGCTTGGTGTACTCCAGAGTCTTCTCATCAAAGACACACTTGAGGGCATGCAGCGCCCTCGACGCATCGGGAGTTCTCAAGAAGACATGTGCTGCGCACGCAAAGATTGCCCCTTCCTGTGCACTGTCCGGCTCTGGGGGGAACGATCCCATACCCAGCCCTTCACATAAAGCGAGGGCCTGATCGAGATCGGAGTTGAAAGGAAGATTTCCCCGGAGCAGCGGCAACACTTCGTCGAGCGTCTGCGGCGGGCACTGTGGGTCGCCCGCGGGATGACCCAGACCTATCAGGAACCCAAGGTGTCTGGCGATACAGTACCGGACTTTGCAAAAAAGGGATAAGTAAACAAACAATCTCTCCTTCAGGAGAGAAGGCAACGGGTTGTCCAGGTATGCGAATTGAGCAAATTCCCACAGGTTTTCCGTGATCTTCGAATCATCGGTGGTGAGTCGAAAGAAGTTCGGAAGAACTCCAAACCGGGCGGCAATTCTGGACTCCAGTTGAGTTGTCATTTTTCTTCGCTTTGACGTAACCGACTCCCCGGCAACCATCTAAGCGGCCGATATTCGGACCATTTAAAGTTAGGACGCGCGGGCTGTTACCTCGACTTGAGGCCAAAGGCGTTAATAGCATCCTACGCTCCGCTGTCGCTCCGTGCAGAATGCGCCAATTGTGGCATACATGGATTCAGCTCACCGGCTCATTCCTGTCTGAGATTCAGAGCAGCGGCTGTACGCGTTGGTCGATCTGAAGCATTCGCGATGGGCGACGAATCGAGCACTTCGAGACGATCCGGTTTTTGACGCCTTCTTCACCACGCGGACTACGGTTGGTAGAGGAATTGGACTATTCGTCGCAAAGCAATTCGTAGAGGGGCACGGGGGATGTATCAGCATCGAGAGCGATAGCGAATCGGAGAAGCACGGCACAACCCCAGCGACTCTTCCTGCCACTTCATACAAGCTACGAGTGATCTGGAAAGTCGCTCTGTGCCTGCCCCTCGAGGGACTTCTGAATTTTTTAGAGAACGATGGATCCTCTCTCGCACCTGCGTCTTTCCCAAGATTCTGGCCCGTTTCGGAATGCGCCTTTTTGATGCCTGTCTTTTTGATAAACCGAGCCCCAAAATGCATTCAGCTCGCAATTGTCGGATTTCCCCGACTTGCCTATTTTCTTGAAATGGTTCAACTCGGATGGTATAGCCTTTTCAGTAGTTGGACTGCTCGCCATGAATAAACAGCCGACTGAGTATATTGCGATTTGCTCATTGCCGGCCCTCCCTCTCAAAAACGACTGAATTGTCTCCTAAAACTTGTAACCGGTCCACAAAGCCCAGTAGTTGAGGTTGCGCCCAGGTTGCGTCTCCTTTATAAAGCTGCCCGCATAAAAGATTCCGTAGTCTCCCTGAAACCACAGATGACGAGTCTTCTGCCAACGAATCTGTGTGCCCGGCCTATTCCCAACGTAGCGCGCCTGGCTTGCATAGCCGGCGCGGATCAG
>CAYVSQ010000205.1:0-2541 GCA_964453815.1 uncultured Acidobacteriaceae bacterium
CGCTACTTGTGGCTCGAGAATCCGATCGAGGCTTTGACCTATCGCGGTACGCCGGACAACCTCGACGTCGAGCACATTGAAGAGTTGGTCTTGCCGGAGGATCGGCGCTTATTCCGCGACTCGGTTGCGGCGGCGCTCGCCGACAAGACCGACAGGATCAGCATGCGTTACCGCGCACGCGGCGCGGACGGCGCGACCGTCCACGTGCAAAACTTCGGGCGGATCATCCTCGATGAGAAAGGCGCCCCGTCGAAACTGCTCGGCGTGTCCTGGGATGTCACCGAGGAAGTCGTCGCCTCGGAATTGCTGCGCCAACAAACCGAGGCCGCGCATGCGGCGAGCCGCGCCAAGAGTCACTTCCTGGCGAATGTCAGCCACGAAATTCGCACGCCGATGAATGGCATCATCGGAATGACCGGGCTTTTGCTGGATACACATCTCGACCGCACGCAGCGCGACTATGCGGAAACCATCCGTTCCAGTGCCGATTCGCTGCTCACCGTCATCAATGACATCCTGGATTTCTCGAAAATCGAAGCCGGAAAGTTGGAGTTGGAGTCCATCGAGCTCGACTTGCGCGCCAATGTCGAGGATGTCGGCTCCGCCATGGCGTTCCAGGCGGCGACCAAGGGGTTGGAGTTGATCGTCAATGTCGAACCGCAAATCACCGGGCGCGTGCTCGGCGATCCGCAGCGGCTGCGGCAGTGCTTGGTGAACCTGGTCAGCAACGCGATCAAGTTCACACAAGAGGGCGAAATCGTCATCGAAGTGCGCAATCGTTCGAGCGGCGATGGTCCTCTGACCTATTTCGAGGTCCGCGACACCGGTATGGGAATTGCCGAGAAAACACTGGAGATGCTCTTTCAGCCGTTCGTGCAGGCCGACTCCTCGACCACCCGTCACTTCGGCGGAACCGGATTGGGCCTGTCAATCGTGCGCAAACTGGTCGAACTGATGGGCGGCGAAATAGGCGTCACCAGCGAAGTGGGCGTCGGCTCGAGATTCTTCTTCACACTGCCCTTGAAACCTGCAGCAGTCATCAGCCCGGAACGCCGGATTCGCAGTGAAGCAGGCGGACGGATCCTGATCGTCGATGACAATGTGACCAACCAGCGCGTCTTGAGCGCACAGCTCGTGCACGCCGGCTACTCGGTCACCACCGTGGGCAGCGGATTCGCCGCGTTGGACGAACTGAAAAATGGCCTTGCCTCGGACCAACACTTCGACATGGTGATTACCGATTTTCAAATGCCCGACATGGATGGGGCGATGTTGGGCGAGCGGATCATTGCGATTCCGGAGCTGGCCGATACCCGACTCGTCATGCTTACGTCGCTGGATCGGCACGGCGATACACCGAGATTGGCGGCTCTCGGCTTCGCCGCGTATCTAACCAAGCCGGTCCGCGTGCGGGAATTGATCGATGCGGTTGCGCGGGTCATGAGCGGCGGTCCGCGGCAATGGCAAATGGATACGCAGCCGATGATCACGCTCAATATGCTGACCCAGCCGCCCGCTCAGCGGCGCTTTGCCGGGCGGGTGCTGCTGGTTGAGGATAATTTCGTCAACCAAAAGGTTGCCGTCAGATTTCTCGAACGCTTGGGCTGCACCGTGGAGGTCGCGAGCAACGGCGCAGAGGGCGTGACTGCGTGCCAGGAGCGGCACTTCGATATTGTCTTGATGGATTTGCAAATGCCCGTCATGGACGGCATGACGGCTACGCGCAAGATCCGTGCATCGGAGACTTCGGGTCACATTCCGATTATCGCTTTGACCGCGAACGCCATGACGGGCGATCGGGAACTGTGCGAAGCGGCTGGCATGGACGGCTACTTGACCAAGCCCATTGAGGTTGAGCGGCTGCGGAGCATCCTCGTGAAGTTCGGCCTGGAAAGACCCGATGCGCCCGTCGCGGACGCTGCGCCGGCCGATGGAACGAAGCATTCGGCGGGATCAGCGGCTCCGGTCGATTTGGGAGAATTTCAAAGGATCACGGATGGCGATCAGGCATTTGCGCAGGAATTGGTGACGACATTTATCTCGAGCGGCGAGCAGCAGATGGCGGAAATCGGCGCCGCGCTAACGCAAACCGATCGCGCGGCCGTGGCCAAGGCCGCCCACAAGCTGAAGGGCGCGTGCGCAAATATCCACGCGCATGCCCTGCAGTCGTTCGCCGGTCGCATGGAAACCGACAGCATCGCCGCGGATATACGCGCGCTGGAACAGGGCCATGCGTTGCTGCGGCGCGAATTCGATCGGGTGAAAGCATTCCTGAGCGACCCCGCCGTGATACCTCACCCTGCCAAAGCGGCGTCGTAAGACAGCCGTCGCGAAACACTCACCGGCAGCTCCGGCGTAGTGATATTGACCGGCTCTAGTTTTCGTCAGTCAGTACCGCCAGCTCTTCAAGTCCGCTCCGGCTGGAGCGGAAGCCTTGATGCGCTCCAGAATCTGCGGCAAGTATTGAAAATTGTAGTGCAAGCGCGAATAAGCGTTGGCCTGCTTCGGGTCTCCGTTCCAACAGTGTTCGGCGCGATCGCC
>CAYVSQ010000206.1:0-24608 GCA_964453815.1 uncultured Acidobacteriaceae bacterium
CTGACATCGGTGCCGGAAATTGTGACGCGACGACAAGCCGAGGCCCATCGATGGCTCTTCGATCGGCACGCTTGCTGCCTATTTGCTCACGATGAGCAGCGTTACTCCGTGTTTGGGGAGCGTGTCAGTGAAAACGCCCGAGTGAGGGCCGAGGTCTTTCTGCTGCCAAACGTCGTGCAGGCTGGCGCCAGTTTTGAAGCCGATCTCGGATAGATCGACGGAGACTTCGCGGTTATCCCAGCTACGGTTGAAGAGGCCGACGGCAACGCGTCCATCGCTAAGAGGTTTGGTCCAAACATCGAAGTCTCCACTCTGGTAAAGGCGGTCGCCCTGCCTGCCGAGCGGGTCCTGATCAATGGCGATGGCGTCCTTGTTCATTAGGATGCTCTTGTCAGTGTCAGTCATTTTGCTGAGATCATTGCCGGCGAGCAGAGGAGCGGCGAGGATGACCCAGAGACTCATGTGGGTCTTGTATTCGTCGGTAGTCATTTTGCCGTTGCCGATCTCGAGCATGTCGGGATCGTTCCAGCGACCGGGCCCGGCGAATTTTGAGAGGCCGGCCTGGCTAAAGCCGATGGCGATCATCCGTCCATAGGAGTCGTCGATGTCGTCGGTGGTCCGCCACATCTGCGCGCCGACGTCCGGTCCCCACGTCCAGGGTTGATAGATTCCGTACTGGCAGAGGCTGTAGAGAATGGGGCGTCCAGTGGCCTTGAGTGCGTCACCCATCTTGCGGTAGGCGGCGATCATGAGATCACGGGCCGCGTGCGGATCGTCGGGATGGCTCGCCTTCGCCTGGTTCATGTTTTCCTGGAAGGAGCAGAGATCGTACTTGAGGAAGTCAACGCCCCACTCGGCGTACATCTTCGCATCCTGCGCTTCGTGGCCGAGACTGCCTTCGTATCTCCCACAGGTCTTCGCTCCAGGGGAAGAGTAGATACCGAACTTGAGTCTTTTGGAGTGGATGTAGTCACCGAGAGCCTTCATATCGGGGAAACGATCATTGGGATGCAGAACGCCCTGGGCGTCGCGGCTTCCCTGCCATGTGTCATCGAGGTTGACGTAGATGTAGCCCGCGTCTCGCATGCCAGTGCTGACGAGCATGTCAGCGGCGGAGCGGATGTCGGCGTCGCTGACACGCTCGGCGAAGTGGTTCCAGCTGTTCCATCCCATAGGTGGCGTGGCGGCGAGTTTCACCTGACCGAAGACGGGCGCGACGGCGAGGAGGATGGCGCAGGATAAGGCAGTGAGGGTCCGCATGGTTCGATACTCCAAAAGAAAGCGATTACATTGCGCGAATCATCATACATGTTCTTGTCGCTTCAGCTTTCTTTAGCGTAGAAACGCGCTGCACGAATCTCGAAACTTTGCTGAACTTGGACAGGCGCGTACTGCTGCGTGGGCGGCACTGCGGCTGGTTTCGGCGCTGAGCCCGGAGATCTTTCTTCCTCCGCTGCCAGCAATGTGTGGACGCCGCATCGAGAGTTGCATCAATGTGTGTGGAAAGTGTAACTTTCCTTCACCGATCTTCAGCCATGGCGCGAACTTTCGAAAGCCCCTGACAAGAAGCAAATGCCCTGTGCCCAGGGAGCGATACGACCAGTATTCATGGCCACAGGAGAGAGACGGGAACGGAAGCAGACAGTGCGATGCGACGGTTGATTCTGCTGGTACTTCTGGCATCGATAGCGCTTCCCGCCGGGGCGGCAAAGCGTACCACCGTGGCACAACTGGAGCAGGCCTTGGACGCCGCTCACGCTGCGCACAGGCCGGACGCGGAAATCGCGCGCCAGATCAGCGGCATAGAACTTTCCGAACGGCTGACCGAGAGTACGCTTGAACGGCTCGCTGCATTGCTGGACGCGGGCTCGCAAGCGGCGCTGGCTCTGCACTTGCTCGCCAATCAGTCGGCTTTTCTGGACCCGCCGGCAAGCGAGTTGCCGGCCACAGCAGTTCCCGACGATGGCGCCCAGCAGCGGATGCTCGAGGCGGCGCGAAACTATGTGGCGCAAACAGTCCCCAGACTGCCTAACCTCTTCGCCACACGAGCCACCAACCGCTACGATGACAGCCCCCAGCAGATGAAGAAAGGCGGCTGGCCGGTTCACGCGGGACTACACCTGGTGGATACTTCGAGCCGCGACATCTCTGTCTTCGACGAAAGGACCACTCAGCCCACCTCTTCGGGTTCCGCTCACTGGCAGGGGCAGTCTGGACTGATTTCAGCAGGGGAGTTTGGGTCTACGCTGGCTATGATCCTGACCGACGCCGACAAAGGCAAGCTAACCTGGAGCCACTGGGAACAAACCGCAGCGGGGCAGGTCGGGGTCTTTCATTATTCGGTTCCGAAATCCGCCTCGCACTTCGAGGTCATGGGTTCACTTCAGCAGGATTCGGCACTTGAGGGCGTCGCCGCGCCCGTCGGCAACTCCCGGGTTATGGGCATCGGAGTAAGACCCAGCGGCGGCTCTTCCAAGAAATCAACCTTCCTCAGCAAGCCCGGCTATCACGGTTCGCTTTGGGTGGACCCGGTCGCCGGCACCGTCCTGCGCACCACCATGGAAGCCGACCCGAAAAGCCTCCCCCAGTTCCAGAGGGCCGCTATTTTGGTGGAGTATGGCCCGGTTCAGATTGGCGACAGCGAGTTCATCTGCCCGGTGCGCAGCGTGGCCTTTTCCGAAGCGGTCGAGGGCACCAATCTCGATCCGGTCACCCGTCTTCCCGGAGATGCGCCGAGCGAATGGCTGAACGAGACTCACTTTACCAACTACCATCGCTTCGGGTCGACAACGCGGGTCCTCGCGGGGAGCCCTGCTCCTCTCAGCGCTGAGACTGAATTCGCGAGGACAGATGTCATTAGGGAGAGTGCCCCGCAGCTTGTGACATCAGGGGGGGCGGGGACGCAGGCGGGCGAAGCAAGCCCGGTTGGGCGCCAACAACCGCCAGAATCCCCTCCCGCGGCTGGCCCAAAGATGCAGGCTCCCGGGGGTAGCGCTTCCCAGTCGGGGACGGGCGTCGAGCCATCGTCTCTGGCAAATGTCCCGTCCGCCGAGCCGGTGAAGGAGCCGACGGCTGCGATCGTTCCAGCAAACGGGTCTCAGGGTGCGCCCTCCACAATCGTAGTAAACGTCAACAAGGTGTTGGTGCCGGTGGTGGTCCGTGATTCGCAGGGACACGCGGTTGGCGGCCTGAAAAAAGAAGACTTTCAAATCTTTGACAATGAAAAGCCGCAACTGATCTCCGGATTCACGGTTGAGAGGCGCGGGGCGAAGGACGGCAGCATAGACAGCGGTCAGCAGTCGGCGGCTGCTCCGAATACCGCGCCGAAAGCGCCAGAGCGCTTCATCGTCTTCCTTTTCGACGACATGCACATGAGCATCGAAGACCTGGCGCGTGTACAAAAGGCCGGCGTGAAGGGGGTGGGGGCGCTGGCCGACTCGGACATGGCCGACGTCGTCTCGACTTCAGGAAAAACCAACAGCGGCCTGACAGCTGATCGCGCGAAGTTGCAGGCTGCGATCATGAGCCTTCAACCGCGATCACTCTACAAGTCTGACCAGGCCAGCTGTCCTAATATCAGTTATTACCAGGCCGATCTGATCCAGAACAAGCACGACCCCACAGCACTCGCAGAAGCTGTAGACCAGGTGTTCCGCTGCAACCCGGGTATGGACAGACAGCGCGAGTACGCCACGGCTGAGAGACTGGCGCAATCGGCTGCCATGCACTCTGTGATTGTCGGTCATCAGGATGTTCTGGCAACGTACGCGTCGATCCGGGAGTTTGCGCGCAAGATGGGGATTCTGCCGGGAGAACGTATGCTTGTCCTGGTGTCGCCGGGCTTCTTGCCAATTGAGCAAGATGCATTGGTCGCAGAATCGCAGGTCATGGATATCGCGGCACGGGCCAATGTGAAAATCAGCTCCCTCGATGCGCGTGGGTTGTACACGACAAACATTACTGCCAGCGAGACCGTTGTGAGCAGCCCGCAGCTACAGTCCGACTACCGTAGCAACTCTATGACGACTGCCGAGAACCCGATGGCGGAGCTCGCCAACGCAACGGGGGGCACGTTTTTTCACAACAGCAACAATCTCGATGCGGGATTCAAAGCACTAACGGAGGCCCCGGAGTACGTATATGTGCTCGAATTTTCACCCGACAACGCGAAGCCGGACGGCAGCTATCACCGCCTGAAAGTAAAAGTGGATCGGGACGGTTCGCAGTTGCAGACGCGGCGTGGTTACTTTGTGCCCCAGCCAGAGAAGAAGAAGAATTAGTGGTTAAGCCCTGATGTAGATAGCGTGCCATGAAGCGCGCTTGCGGAGCAACGGGACCATCAATCGTTGCTTTTCACTATTACGTCGTGTCGGCGCGCTCGTCCACTCTCCCTTTAGCTTAGCGGCCTTCCTTGGCGCCGAAATAGAATAATGCGCCGCCGCCGATGACGGCTACGATTCCGAGGAGTGGAGGAAGCGGTATGGAATGGTGTTCAGTCTTCTCGATCTGGACCGGACCGAGGTCGACAGCTTTCTTATGGGTCGTGTAGCTGAATCCTCCATAGAGAAGGGCGGCCACTCCAGCGATGATTAACATTATTCCTGCAATCTTCATTGTCCTTCACGCATTCTCTTCAGAAGATGCGGATGGCGGCGAATGGTTGTAATCGGGCAGGGTCAGGCGAGTGGGTAGATCCGGCCGATGGCGATTGGGTCTTCGTGGAAGTGATCGGGCGGACGGAATTGAGAGGCGATGGGGCGACCGTCGCTATCGACGCGAAAGACGATGCCTCCCTCGCCGACTCCAGAGCGATAGTCGCCCTTATTGTCGCCGCGGGTGTCGTCCACGTGAGGCAGGACGCTTGAATCGTAGACGCGTACGGTGACGAGACCGGGACCGCGCGGCTCAGGCTTCGCGGCTACGATCATGACGTGCCCCGTATCCTCATCTTTCTCGATATCGGGCACTCGCCAGGCGATGATGTCTCCCGGGCGAACGCTGGTGATCTTGCGAATGGGATGCCAGCCAGGTGCGTCATCTGGCAACGAGTGGAAGTATTCGTAATATCTGAATGCGCGGGGACGGAGCTGATGCTCCTCCTTCGGAATCAGCGCGTAATTCGCTGGCGCAATCTGCTCCAGGATATATCCGACAAATTCGGAGCAGTCACAATCGTAGGTGCCAGTAGCTGGGTCGATGTAAGTGTGGTGCTGATAGTGGGTCTGGCGCACGGTCTGGAGAATATGGCGGGCTTCGGCGGCGACGCGGCTGTCAAGCGAGTCGTCGTTGGCGACTGCGATCGATGCGCGCAGAATGCGGGCCCACAGCGGTGTGATGAGCGCTTCCCTGCCGACCAAATAACTCGGCCACACCATTGAACCGATTACCGCGGAGAGGCCTGTAGCAAAGAGATGCCGACGGTTCAAAGGCAGTGCGTCAGGGCGGAATTTGATTTCTTCAGGCATTGGAGTACGATCCTTCTCGCCGCGCTGCGAGTGTAAGCATCAAGGCATGACGAGTTAACGCGTATTGGTGTCTCCCCCATAGTGCAGGCGAGCGGAAAGGCGTTACATCGATGAGGAAGAGTCTTCTTCTTTGATCGTGAGGCGGCGGTTTTGGGCTTATTTGCTTCTAATATCAGATGATTCGAAAAAGAAAGACGAAACGATGATAGGATGCGCGACAAAGAAGTGGATATGTGCGGTATGCGTGAGCCTACTGGCGGCTGGATGCGCGACAGATACGAAGCCCACGAACGCGAAGCTTGAGAAGGCTCTGAACACGTATTTCGCAAGCCACAATGTATGCCTGTTTCCGGCGTCGCTGAAGTTTCCTTATGAAGTAAGCCCCGGGAGCAACAGCCAGACGGAGACCAAGCAACTAGACGCAATGACCGGCGCGGGACTAACGGCCAGGCAGGTGGCGGCGGCCATCAAAGTGGAACGATATACCCTTACTCCGCTGGGCGAGCGAGTGGGGGGACGGTTCTGTTATGGGCATCGCGTCGTCGCGAGCGTGGATGGCTTCACCCCGCCAGTGAAACAGAACGGATTTCTGCAGACGACGGTGAGCTACCGCACGATGATGATGGACGTGCCGGTGTGGGTAAAGACCGACGAGATGCGCGCGGCTTTTCCAGAGATGGCGGCGGCGATTTCTGGTCCGCAGCCGGGCCAGATGACGTTGGAAAACGCCGGCGCGGGGTGGCAGGTTCCACAGTAGGCACCGACCAGGCGTAGGCGATTGGGATGCGCGGTCGGGTCAGACAGTCTCTACGCGCGTCCATTCGCCGGGCGATGTGAGAGCCCAGCGATTCCCATACATATCAAACCATTCACCGATGGGCTGATCACTCTTCGGATCCGAGCCAAGACGGAGTACGTTTCCGTCCAGGTCTTCGACCTGCATTTCGAGGGCCCACTCGTAGTTCGCCGGAGGATGGCGGATTTTCGCGTTCGTGATCTGGTATTCGCTATAGAGGGCTTCAGCGTCTTCGACGCCGATCCAGACCCAGGCCCCAGGATTCCCCTGATCGCCCTGACTGAGGAAAATGTGACAACGGTCCCGCGAGACGGAACAAAAGAGCGGCGTCTGCCAATCGAGTCTGAAGCCGAGTTTCTGAACATAGTAGTCGATGCTCGCGGAGACACTCTTTACGCGAAGAATCGGACAGACTCCCTCGAAGGTAATGGCGCTCGATGTTTCAGTGAGGTGCATAAGAGATCCTCCGGTCTCCCAATTTAGATGGTGAACAGGAGGCGAGAAAAGAGGGGAAATGGATGGCTCCTGAGTTATTGCAGCTCCGCTTCCGATGAGGCTAGGATTGAAGACACTCCATCGGAACGCGCACCCGAGCGCGGATTTCCCCAGACAGCGCCGCGAAGGAGGTTCACTGTGGCGAAGATTTTCGATCTGCAGAGCTTCATAAATGGTAAGAGAAGCCAACCATCGTCCAAGAGTGATCCAAATTCCTCAGATTCGGGGCCGATGGGTGGAAACCATGTCCAGCCAATCAGCAGGGTTCAAAGAGCATCTGAAGACCACTGGCCGGGATCGACCTCACGCACTTCCATCAATGCCGGAGCGGGATTGTTGCTGGCGATCGGTGTGTTATGCGGGCTGTATCTTGGTGGGAAAGATAGGAAATCGGTCGTCGCAAATCCGAAATCGGACAAACAGCTCCAGCCGCGTGCCACAGCGCAGCCATCTTCACCGACGCAATCTCTGTCGAAGCCATCTCCGGCCATTCCGGCCAATACAACGCGAGCCGAGACTTCGATGGTCTCCAAGCTGGCTCCCGCTACGGTTCCAACCTTACCGACACCTTCTGTCCCGCGTTACGCTCCGATTAGATTTGAAGCCACCCATAAGAAGGTGTTTGGCGGATGCACCGGGCAACTCGAACTTACAAGAGCCAGACTTCACTTCAGCTGCCCGAATCAGGCCGATCTCAACTTTCCTGTCGATGCAATCGCAGGCGCTCATAAAGACGGCGTAGTTCTCAAATCAGGAGAGAAGTATCACTTCGCTATTGCCAACCACACGAAGGATCAAGTGAAGTCGATCTTCATCTCGTGGCTGAATCAGGCTCAGCAATTTCCGCAGCCGAGCCGGGTATCTTCGTTCTGAAAAGCCAGCTCGTTTGATGCGGTATCGATCTTTACTGAGGCACGCCGCCGGGAGGGACGTGTTCCTCGAGGTAGCGGGCGATCAGGCTGAAAATGTGGAACGATGTTCCGGGTCCTTCCGAGATGGAGTGGGTGCGGTTGGGATAGTCCATGAATTCGAAGGGTTTGCCCAGTTCAACCAGGCGGTTGATGAGCAACTCGGTTCCTTGAAAGTGCACGTTGTCGTCGCCTGAGCCATGGACGACGAGCAGGTTCCCGGTCAGCCCCGCGGCGAAGTTGATGGGAGAGCCGTCGTGGTAGCCCTTCACATTGTCCTGCGGCAGGCCCATATAACGTTCCTGGTAGATGGTGTCGTAGTGGCTCTCGTCGGCGACGGGCGCCACGGCAATGCCCGCCTTGAAGAGGCCGGGCGAGCGGAACATGAGGTTAAGGGTGTTTGATCCTCCGCCGCTCCAGCCCCAGATCGCCAGCCGCGAGGTATCGATATAGCTGTGCTCTTTCGCGAGCTCGCGAATGGCCTCAGCCTGCTGCGCCGCGGAAAGCACGCCCACACTGCCATAGACCACTTTGCGCCATTCCCTGCCCTTCGGCGCGGGCGTGCCCTGGTTGTCGAAGCTGACGATGATGTACCCTTCGCGCGCGAGAAGGGCGTGGAAGAGTCTTCCGTTACCTTGCCAGGAATCTCTCACCGTTGCACCTGCCGGTTCACCGTAGACGTTGACCAGCACGGGATACCTCTTCGTGGGATCAAAGTTGGGCGGTCGGATCATGTAACCATCGAGGGTGACTCCGCCGGAGACCGGAACCTTGAAGAACTCGGTCGGCGACGTAACGAGATCCTGGACCTTGCGTGCCAGATCCTCGTTGGACTGGAGCACGCGGACCGCTTTGTGATCGGGCAGATGAACCAGCTCCGTGACCGAAGGCTGGTTGAAGGTGGAGCGGAGATGGAAGGCCCATTGGCCATCCGGGGAGACATCGTAGAAGTGCGACCCAGACTGATCCGACGGCGTGACGCGCTCTGGCGACCCGCTGCCATCGAGCCGTGAGCGATACAAGTAGGTCTGCGTGGCGTTTTCGGGCGAGGCCGCGAAGTAGAACCATCCGTTCTTATCGTCGACGGCGACTTCGCTGATAACGTCACCGGCAAAGTTGGTGATGAGCTGAGGCTGACCTGTGGCGCGGGAAAAGACGTAGGCGTGGCGCCAGCCATCCCGCTCGCTGAGCCACACCAGGCCCTTATCGTGGACCTTCTGTACCCAGTTGAAATCGTCGACGACGTCGACCCAGGCCTTGTCCTGGTCCTCAAAAAACGGACGTACTTCACCGGTCTGGGCGTCGGCAAGAAAGACCTGGTTGGTATTCTGCAGGCGGTTCAGGTACTCGATCACGAGCTCATTTGAATTTGCGGCCCAGTCGAGACGGGCGATGTAATGCTGGCGCGGGTCTCCCGGCAGATTCATCCAGCGCACCGGTCCTCCCTGGGCGGAGACCACGCCGACACGCACCGACGAATTGGTTGTGCCCGGCTGCGGGTAGAGGTAGCGCGTGGTCTGGGGATATTCCTTAGCGGTGTCATTGATGAGCGTGTACTCTCCGACGCCCGTGGTGTCGAATTGCCAGAAGGCGATCGACTGGCTGTCGGAGCTCCAGCGAAATCCATCGCGGATTTTGAGTTCCTCTTCGTTCACCCAGTCAGAGGTTCCGTTGATGAGGGTTGCCGATCCGTCGGTGGTCAGCGGCAGCACGGCACCAGTCACCAAATCCTGTACATAAATGTTGTTGGCGCGAACGAAAGCCACACTTCGGGTGTCGGGCGAGATCTTCGCGAACATGAGGGACGATTCCGGTGCGTCTCCGCCGAGTTTTTTGAGCTTGCCGCTGGCGAGGTCGAGGACCCAGTAATCTCCTCGCGTATTGAGCCGCCAGACTTTCTTTGTGTTGGTGAAAATTAGTAACTGACGACTGTCCTTAGACCAGGCGTAGTCCTCGATATGAAGGGGTTGCGCGCCAGGGGCCGGAATCAACTTAATGGCGGGAACAAGAATAGTCCTCTTGCCGGTCGCGGTGTCGTACTGAACGATGTCCTGGCCGCCCTTGGGGATTTCGGTTGAAGGCTCGACGGTGGTGTACTCCATGCCGTCGTGCAGCCATCGCGCGGGCCCGAAGGAAGCGGAACTGAACTCATGCTTGTTGAATATGCGGTCGAGAGCCGCGGTCAATTGCGGGGAGAGCTGCGCAGAGGCTGCTGGTACTGCGAGGACGAGCGCGGCGAAGGAGCCGATGATGCGGAGGCGAGATCTGTTCACTGAGATTTTGGTGATCCTTTCTGATTTTGCGCGGCGGTCACTGCAGCTATCGGCCGCCAAGCACCGAGCCAATGATGCCGCCGACGACTCCGCCTTCGGTTCGCTCCGCTGCGAGCGAGGGCATGTAGGGCACGAGGGCGTGGGCGAGGCGTGATATGGGCAGCGTCTGCAACCAGACCTTGCCGGGGCCGGTGAGCTGGGCGAGGAAGATTCCGTCTCCCCCGAAGATCATGTTACGGATGCCGGGGACGGTGGTGATCTGAAAGGCGACCGTGGCTTCGAAGGCTCCCACATGGCCGGGATGGACGCGGATGATTTCTCCCGGGCGCAAGTCCTTAAGGACGACCTCGCCGGAAAGTTCCATCCAGGCAATACCGACACCGCCGACCCGCTGGAGCCGGAAGCCGTCTCCGCCGAAGATGCCTGCCCCGAGCGATTGCTGAAAGCCGACACCGAGTGTGATCTGCGGCGTGGCGCAGAGAAAGCCGTGGCGATGGATCATCAGCTCACGGCCGTTGGTGATGTCGACAGGGACGATGTGGCCGGGAACGCGAGTGGCAAATGCAATCTCCCCGCTTCCGCCATAGGGACGGTACTCGGTCATGAAGAGACTGCCGCCACCGGCGACGCGGCGGATGGCGCCGAACAATCCTCCGCCACCGCCCATCTGCGTGTGCGTGGTCATCTGGACATTGCCAGACATCCAGGAGAGCTCGCCGGCCTCGGAGATGATGGACTCGTTGGGTTCTAGGAGAAACTCCAGAACCGGCATGGAGGTGCCGACGATGCGATTTTGCATAATGCGCTCCTGGTGAGGAAAAGATGCTCGTGGAAAGTCCGGTGTTTTGACTGGAATTCTACCTGTGTTTGATCACGTCGCGGGCACGGAGCTAGCAGATTTCAGCCAAGCCTCCATTTGTTCGTGGCCGACGACTCCGGCCTGCTGGTTTACGAGCTTGCCTCCGGCGAAGACGATGAAGTTGGGAATGCCACGGATGTTGTAGCGCGCGGAGAGCTGTAGTTCCTTATCCGTGTCGACTTTGAGGACGATGGCACGACCGGCCATGGCGGCGGCTGTGCGGGCGACAGCTGGAGCGGCCATGTGGCAGGGACCGCACCACTCCGCCCAGAAATCGACGAGCACCGGCACGCGGGCATTCTGGATGATGTCGTCGAAGAGAGCGGTGTCGGCATGGATAGGCTCGTCGATGGGAGGAAGAGCGGTCTTGCAGGCTCCGCAGCGGCCGGTGTCGGCGAGGTGCGCGGCGGGGATGCGATTCTTCGTGTTGCAGTTCTTGCAAGCTCGGATGAGAGGCATAGACGCTTACGCTGACGGTTTGATTCTAAGCCATTCCGCGTCCGAGGGTTCGGACCTTCGGACTTCGATCTGGGCGGAGTAAGGGGCAATACGGATTCAAGTTAGGCGTAGCTGCGTACCCATTCGACGATGCTGCGGACGGCCACTCCGGTCGGGCCTTTGGCGGTCCAGGGCTTCTCCGAGTCCTGCCACGCCATGCCGGCGATGTCGAGATGGATCCAAGACGTGTCGCCGACGAATTCCCTCAGGAACATGGCTGCGTTAATGGCTCCGCCGTAGCGGGTGAGCCCGGTGTTTTGAATATCGGCGATGGAGGAGCGAATTTGGTCGCGATATTCGTCATCGAGAGGCAGCCGCCAGAATTTTTCGCCCGAGACTTCGAGGGCAGTCGTGAAGTGACGGTAGGCTTCGTCGTCGTTCGAGAAGACGCCGGCGTAGATCTGGCCCAGAGCGATGGCGACGGCTCCGGTGAGAGTTGCCGCGTCGATAAGGTGGGTGGCCCCGAGCTGTTTGGAATAGTGGAGGCCATCGGCAAGCACCATGCGGCCCTCGGCGTCCGTATTGAGGACTTCAATGGATTTTCCGGACATAGCGATAGTGATATCTCCGGGCTTGACCGCCTTGCCGGAAGGCATATTTTCAGCCGCGCAAACGATGCCGATGACCTTGACGTTGGGCTTGAGCTGGGCGATGGCGCGCATGGCTCCGATCATGACGGCGCCGCCGGCCATGTCATATTTCATCTTCTCCATGCTGTCGGCAGGTTTGATAGAGATACCGCCGGTGTCGAAGGTGATGCCCTTGCCGACCAGGCCGAGGACAGGCTCGGCGGGAGCCCCTTCGGGCTGATATGTCATCACGATCAGCGCGGGCGGCTCTTCAGATCCCTGGGCGACACTCAGGAAAGAACGCATGCCGAGTTCGTCGATGATATCGGGACCATAGACTTCGCACTTCAGACCGTTTTCGACGGCCATCTCGGCAGCTTTCCGACCGAGGATGGTGGGAGTCATGAAGTTGCCAGGCTCGTTGATGAGGGTGCGGGCGAAGTTTTGCGATTCGGCAATAATGACGCCTTCGCGGAGGCCCGTTTCGGCTGCTGACTCATGCGATCCGGAAGGAACAACGATGGAGAGCGACTGGATGCTGCGGTCTTTGCGGTCGGTGCGGTAGGTGTCAGAGTCGAAATCGCCGAGGGTGGCGCCTTCGGCGATGGCCCGAACGCCTTGGGCAATGTCGAAATTGGCAGGCGCGGCAACGGCCAGCGAGCGGATGCCACGTGGCTTGGCAAAACGAACTGCAATTCCGGCGGCCTTGCGCAGGTCGTGTGGCGTGGCTTTGGCGGCCTTCCCGAGTCCTACGATGAGCAGGCGCGCGGCCACAAGTTCTTCTGGCGCGTGAAGAAGCAGGGTTTCATTCGATTCGGCCTTGAATTCACCGGTCGTGAGGACGTAACTCGCCGCCTTCCGGATAGCCTCGTCGGCAGTAAGAAGAGCGATTTCTGGCTTTGCGTCTTTTTCCTTGCTGGTCGAGTTATCGGCGGCGAAGACGACGAGGAGTTCTGTTTGGGAGGCTGCAGTGGGCGTGAAGAGGAGTTCGGTTTTCATATCTTTGTCTGGAATGTTAGGGACTTGAAGCGGATTTGGCTTCTCACCTCGCGTGTTTACCCTTATTGTGAGCGATGGCAGTACGGGCTTCGCGGTCGGCTTCGCGGCGGCGCTCTGTTTCGCGCTTATCCCAGTCCTGCTTGCCTTTGGCGACGGCCAATTCGCACTTCACACGGCCGTTGCGGAAATAGAGTCGGGTGGGGATGAGCGTATGTCCCTTGAGCTGCGTCTGTCCGATTAGTTTGCGGATCTCCTCCTGATGCAGGAGGAGTTTTCGCGTCCGGAGAGAATCGTGGTTGCTGAGGTTGCCGTGGGAATAAGGCCCAATATGGGCATTGAGCAGAAAAGCCTCGCCGTCTTTAATGATGCCATAGGCGTCCTTCAGGTTAGCCTTACCTTCGCGGATGGATTTAACTTCGGTGCCCCGCAGGGCGACTCCGCATTCAAATCTGTCGAGCAAGAAGTAGTTGTGGCTGGCGGCGCGGTTTACAGCGGCGTCGCGTTGGCCAGCAGCGAGCGGATCTCGCGGTTTGTTTTTGGCGGGGGCCTGAGCAACAGTATGTGTGGATTGCCTGGACATGGGCGGAGGTCTGAGATTTCATGCTAGCACGCAGTGAGGAGGCATCTGACGAGCGGCCCGTCCCGCCGGGGCGCGATGCTATACTCGACCAGCATCTTGTGATGAGAAGAAGCAGTTTAAGGGGCACCCCGCTATGGCGGGCGCGCGCCGTGTATGAAGCCAAGACGAACCGCAAGCCAGCCTGCTGGAGTTTGATGAATTACCGTAATTTGAAATGGGGAACGCTCGCCGCTCTGGGTCTGACAATGGTCTTGGCGGTGGGCACTTTTTCTCCCCGCGTGCAGGCCGAATCGGCCGAGAAACTGGCCAAAGAATCCGCCTCCAAGCTGTATAAGCAGGGGCAGGCGGCCGAGGCCAGAGGCGACATCGAAGCCGCCTACGAGCTCTATTACAGCGCCTTTCAAAAAACCCCCAAGGACATGCGCTTCAAGACGAGCTATGAACGGTTGCGCTTTTCCGCTGCCGACCTTCATGTCAAGCAAGGCGAGAAGCTACGCAATCAGGGCGACTCGACGGGGGCGCTGACCGAGTTCATGCGTGCACTGCAGATCGACCCCAGCAACGAGCTGGCGCAGCAAGAGATTGAGGCAATGCGGAACAAGGCAGCGACCGCCCCTCAGACTCAGGAGACATCCGGCCAGACGGCGACCGAGAGCCAGTTGGGAGGGATTGGCGCACCTATCCAGCTAAAGCCACTTTCGCGCGAGCCTTTAACGCTGCATATGGTGGAAGACAGCAAGGTGATCTACCAGACAATCGGCCGGATGGCCGGCATCAATGTGCTCTTCGATCCGGAATACACCTCGAAACGCATTCAGGTAGACCTGACGAACGTCGATCTCTACGACGCGCTGAGGATTGTCGGGACAATTTCCGGGACATTCTGGCGGCCGATCACGCCCAACACCATTTTTGTGGCGCAGAACACGCGCGCCAAGCGCACGGAGCTCGATGAGGAGGCGGTGCAGACCTTCTACCTGACGAACGTAGCGCAGCAGAATGACTTCACTGACTTGCAGACAGCGCTACGGAACATGTTTCAGACGGCCAAGATCTATGGAGTCGCAAGCCAGAATGCGATCATCATGCGCGGCACGCCCGATGAGCTGCTGCTCGCCGAGAAGCTGATCGGCGACCTGGACAAGGCGAAGCCCGAGGTTGTGGTCGATGTGGCGGTTCTTGAGGTGAGCCGTAACTATGAACGTACGATCGGCATTCAATTGCCGCAGACAGCCTCCATTGCCTTCCAGGCGTCAAATAACAATCAGACCAACTCTTCTTCCTCTTCCTCATCTTCCAGTACAACGGGCACAGGCACGACGACCACTACAGATACCAGCAACGGACTGACGCTCAATAGTCTTGCGCACCTGAATGCGACGAATTTTGCCGTCACTATCGGACAAGCGACGGTCAATCTGCTGCTCACCGACAGCTCCACGAGGATTCTCCAAAATCCACGCATTCGCGCCTCGGATGGGCAGGAAGCCACGCTGAAGATCGGTGAAAAACTTCCCGTCGCTACCGGGTCTTACCAGACGGGCGCGGCGACAGCGATCGTAAGCTCTTTGGTAAATACGCAATTCCAATATCTGGACGTCGGCGTCAACATCACCGTAAAGCCCACCGTTCACTATGATCGCGATGTGACGATGAAGCTCAAAATCGAGGTTTCTTCACAGAACGGCGTGGCAAACCTGGGCGGCATCAACCAGCCGATTATTACGCAGCGCACTGTCGATCAGACGATTCGTCTCAAAGAGGGTGAGGCGAATATTCTGGGCGGCATCCTGCAGAGGCAGGTGTCCAATTCGGTAAATGGGACACCGGGCCTGGCGTCGGTGCCGATCCTTAAGTGGATCTTCAGCAGCCGAGACAAAACGACTTCGGACGACGAGATTGTCTTCCTGCTGGTCCCGCATGTGGTGCGGGCGGAGATCCTCAGCCCGTTGAACCTGCGCGAACTCGATACAGGCACAGGGAACTCAATCGAACTCCGGCACACTAACGAAGACATAACCAACCCGGCGGTGGTGAGGCCCGCGGCATCCACTACCGTAGCCCCAGGCGCCGCCTCGCCGCTCGTAGCGCCGACTTCCGCACCAGGAGCGCCGCCGCAGTCGTCATCGACGGTTGTAAACGCGGCTAATACCGCTGTCGCCAGCATGCAGCAGGAGACGGGGCTTCCGGTGAAGCTGCAACTGTCTCCGGAGATAAGCCAGAAAAAGATGGGTTCGACCTTCCAGATGGCGGTGAGTCTGACCGGCGGGACCGATGTGTTCTCGGTGCCGATGCAGCTGCAATACGACCAGACGAAGCTGAGCCTGATCAACGTGGACCTGGGCGACGCATCAGCCAAGGGAGTGAACTTCCTGGGGCAGGACGGACAGGCGGTGGCGCTGGTGCATCGCGACGACGGCAGCGGCAACGTGGCCATCTCGGCCTCGCGCCCCCCCGGGACGCATGGGGTGACAGGATCGGGTACGGTGTGCGTGATGACCTTCCAGGCCAAGGCTCCGGGAGATGCCGCGGTGGTGATTACCCGTCCGGTAGTGCGTAACAGTGCCCAGCAGCCGCTGATGGCAACGGGCTCGCGGGCAATTGTCCAGGTGCAACCTTAGGATCGTGGATGTTGTTGTCGTGGCGGGCATAGGGAAATGCGGCGAGATCTAAACTTGGCGGGCACTCGAAGCGAGGCGGGCCTGACACTCGTCGAGCTGATTGTGACGGTGGCTATTTTAGCCATTCTGGCGGGGGCGGCGGTGCCGGTCGCGCGCTTCCAGGTGAAGCGAGAGAAGGAACGCGAGCTGCATTACGACCTGTGGCAGATGCGCGACGCCATCGATCACTATAAGGATGCCGCGGACCGGCAAGCGTTCATAACCAAGGTGGACAGTCAGAACTATCCGCCGGATCTGCAGACGCTCGTGGACGGTGTCGACGTACAGGGCAAGAAGGTCCGCTTCCTGCGGCGGATTCCGGTAGATCCGATGACGGGCAAGAACGAATGGGGACTGCGCTCGATGCAGGACGACCCCACAAGCGACTCCTTCGGTGGCCAGAGCGTCTTCGATGTGTACTCGAAGTCGGATGGCATAGCGCTGGACGGAACGAAGTACAAGGACTGGTAGACGTGCGACGGCTTAGGCACAACTCGACGCAGGAATGCGGCTTCACGCTGGTGGAGTTGATGATCGTGATGCTGATCATCGGCGTGCTGGCGGCCATCGCCATTCCCAGCTTTGTGGCCTCCATCAAGAACGCCAAGGAAGCCGTGCTGAAGGAAGACCTGCACGTGCTCCGAAATGCCATCGACTCCTACACGATGGATAAGCAGAAGGCTCCGCAGTCGCTCGACGATCTGGTGCAAACGGGATATCTCAAAGTGATTCCCAAGGATCCGATGACGCACTCGACGGAGACCTGGGTGACGACGACCGACGACACACTGCAGAGTATCGACCAGACAGAGCCCGGCGTGGACGATGTACACAGCGGCTCGCAGGAAGTGGGCACCGACGGCCAGATGTATTCGACTTGGTGAAATACTGAGACGCGGTTGAGTCTTAAGCGGGACTGGCCGCGATGTTGATGGCCACCCAGAGGTCTTTGAGACCAGCTCCGGTTTTGGCGGAGCAGAGGAGCAGCTTGTCAGCTTCGAGGCCCTTTTGCAAGGTGGACTGTGCCTTGGCGCGGCCGTTTCCGGAGAGCTTGTCGGCCTTGGTAGCGACGACCAGGAAATCGCGCTGGACACTCTTCAGGAAATGGATGAGCTGCGCGTCCGAGGATTGCGGCGGGATGTTGCTGTCGACCAGGCAAAGACAGAGCGAAAGCGTGGCCCGCTCGGCAAGATAGGGCTCGATGAATTTGGGCCACTCGGCGGAGATAGATTTTGAGATCTTCGCGTAGCCGTAGCCGGGCAGGTCGGCGAAGTACATCTGTGGCTGCTGGCGCTGCGGCGTGTCGGTAATCGAGAAGAAATTGATGGAGCGGGTGCGGCCGGGGATCGAGGAGACCTTGGCCTGCTTCGAGTCGAGGAGCGCGTTCAGCAGGCTCGATTTGCCGACGTTGGAGCGGCCGAGGAAGGCGATCTCTGGCACGGATGGCTCGGGAAACTGCGCAGGCGAGAGCGCCGAGATCAGGAACTTGGGATAGACGCGCATTGATGGTCCCCTCCCCCTCCCCCGGTTTCCTCCTAATTGATTCTAAAAGGGTTAACCGATAGGTCGTGTCTACCTAATTCATTCTAAATGCTTTAAAGTACCTTGACAGAAAACAAAAACCTTACCGACGACCATTGAAAGCAAATGCTTTATTGCCTCGTCATTGATTCTGTGGATGTTGCGGGTTAGCCCAAACAGCAAAAGCCCGGCTAAGCCGAGCCTTGATTTGTCCTTATTTCTAGTATCGCAGGTTTGGGGAAATAGTCGGCCAACTATTTTCTAGACTTCCCGGGAACGCTTTGACCAGTGCCAAAGGCCACCTGTGACTTCCGCCGGCAGACGATGCCCCAATTGGCGGGCGAGCATCACGATCTGTCCCCGGTGATGGCCTTCGTGCGCGACGAAATAGCTCAGAACGTGACCAACGTCGAGGGGAAGATTGCGCCATATATAAGCCGACGACGCGGGAATGCCGCCTCCGTGGTCGCAGCCGAACTCGAGGAGATTTAGGATACCGGTGCCGCTACGCAGTAGAGCCGGAATGAGGCCTTCCGGCGTTACTTTGTACCGATCGACACTTCGCGGGACTGCAATGCCGTGCCCCTTGCCGAGCGTCTTGATCCACATACACCGGGCATTGTGAATGTGACCGGCAATCATCCGGACGGTACGACGCGGGGCTCCTGGCACCGTGGCTTCCCAGAGTTCGGCGGGCAAATGTTCGACTAGAAAAATGGTTACCCGGTTGTTAGTCTTCCAGGCGTTAAGGATGGTATCTCGCAGGTTGGGTGGAGAAGGCATACCGCACCTCTTAAACGGTCGAACTAACGCCAAACGTCAGAATTTGCCCAAAGAAGGCCAGATTGAAGAGCAATCCAACCGGGAAGCTGGCTACAGCAAGAACTCCGCGACTCTGTCCTTCAGAGTAATCGCGAAGACGATCATCGTGACCAGGATTCCCCACTTTGTTGCCTCCCTGCGGAACGCGTTTCCCCACCCGAATTTATCTTGAGTGTCATCCTCGCGGCGCATGAACCGCAATATTCGAAACGATTCACCGGCAACGAGAATGATGAATCCTGAAAGAGGCACAAGAGAGCCGAGCCCGATTGCGTCCAGGAGTTCGCCGCGATATTGCGGGCCTGGCCTGTGAAGGGCACGTGCCCGGGTACAGAGGCCGGCTCCCCCTGCGATCAAGATCGTCGCAACGATGAAAAGAGAGCGCTCCCACAATCGCGGCGTGGAGCCGTTCCTGACGAAGCGCCATACGATGTCGTCGCGATCGATGAGGTAAGTGAGAAAGGCGGCTCCGACGATGAACGGATGAACCAGCGTCTGGTGGCAATTTCGAGATTGGTCGCCATCATTGACGAATACCTCGTACCCAGAACCTGTTAACAAGCCCAGGTAAAATTGCTTGCAACTGCTGCTCCCGCAGCGACGCTGTAAACAGGTAAGCGCCCACCAAAGGAGACCATCATGAAGCTCGACCAGGTTATATATACCGCACACGCAAAATCGACGGGCGGCCGACAGGGAACGTCGCGAACCTCAGACGGATACGTCGACGTTAAGCTGACAATACCGAAAGAATTTGGGGGCCCAGGCGGGGTGGGAACCAATCCTGAACAGCTATTCGCGATGGGATTCTCGGCGTGCTTCATCAGCACGATGAAATACGTTGCAGCCCTCGAAAAGATCCATATACCGGACGATACGTTTATTGATGCCAGCGTGGGCATCGGCAAGATTGGGGAGGGCTTCAACATTGAAGTCGAACTCAAGATTACAGTTCCCGGAATGGATAGGGCACAGGTGCAATCCATCGTTGATAAGTCGGAAAGAGTTTGTGCCTATTCAAATGCTACGCATGGCAACATAGAGCTAAAGCTCACGGTTGTGTAAGTGACGCTTTAGTCGGCATGGGATTGAATTATCCGCGTGGGTGATCCCAAGGGCTGCGCAATGTCAAAAATTTGTGCAGCCCCTGTTTCGATCTGTTTAGTCAAGCGCCGCCATTTGCGGTTTCCCACCCTTCGCAAAAAACGCGGAGGATGGGGGTACCCGCCTTTCGCTCCTACAGAGCGGAGGCAGCTACCTCGCTAATTCAGTTCGAGGTTGTTTCTGAATTTCTTACCATCGATCTCCTCGGTGGGCATCGGTGAACACCGAAACACATCCGGGGAGCGTTCCGCAGAGCAGATTGGGATCTTCGATCGGCACAAATATCTGGTCATTGACGGGGTTGACGGCCACCGAATGGGCATTTTTTCCCGTAGGAAAGTTTTCAATCCATTTATTCGTATCAGCGTCAATGACGCCCAGCACTGGAGACGCTGTGGTTGCGCTTGGGCTCGTGAAAAAGTCGCGCGCTCCCACATAATAGTGATGATCGGCAGGATTGTACGCCCCATAGTCTACACCACCGACTTGTGTGATATTGGCCAGAATTTCTCCCGTGCGGCCGTTGATCACATAGGTGCGCGGTGCAAACTGAACCGGATCAGGCGCCGGAAACCCCGGGTCGCAGGTGACCAGAACATTGTCGCCAGGCCCCAGTGCCATCCCGGACGGCATGCAGTTGTCCAGTCCCGAAAACACCTGCGTCACTTTCTCCGTTACCGGGTCCATCACGGCGACTGCGCCCGCGGTCAAGTCCGATCCAACCTCGGGAATGCTGATAAAAAACTTGTTGGTTCGGGAGTTGTACAGAACGCTGGCGATGCCGCCCTGCGAGGTGTCGGGTGTGCCGTTCGTACCATCGAAGACCACTTGCTTCAAGATCTTAAGTGTCCTGCTACTGATCAGAGTCACGAAGGCGGGAGTTGAATCGCCGTTTGCAACGACAACAACTTGATCAACTGGGTCATAGTCCATCTCGTCGGCTCGAAACATGCCGCCTGTTTGGATTTCGGCGATTTCGGGCGGCGAAGAAAGACCTGCGCTAAGGTCAAAGACTCTTACTGTACTTGGGTAGTCTCCAGCAAAGAGGTAATGACCGGCGATCACGTTTCCGTCGGGGCCCGAGTGGGCACTGTCAATGCCTACGCCAGCGAAAATGGCCGGCGTCTCGCCTAACTTCCTGTCTGTGAGTGCGTCAAAGATGGCGACGGCTTTCGACGAGCGGCTTGACACGAATAGCAACTGTAATTTGGTTTCGACGGAAGCCTGGTCGAAATTGACAAAGGGGTTCGCGTCGGAAGTTCCAGGAACACTTATCGCCGCAATGGGGACGATATGTGAGTGGCGATCGTGATTCCGGTCCGAGTCTGCCCGAAACGCATGCGAACCATCAGCGACATCCGTTTGACTGAGAGCTGGTTGACACAATACCCAGCCGATGGCCGCCCTACACACGAGCACGACGAGAAGCTTTCTCATAAGTCCTCCTTCAATGCCTATCTGTGTGGGTGTAGCCCAATTGGACGCTTCCGGGCTGGGCATAAATATACTCACGCCAAGTCAATACTGGGTTAATGCAGGCGTGCATTCCGGTAAATCTTCGTTGTGTTCCAAGGTGACTCGGTAATGCGGCCTCCGTCGGTCATCTGTTTGATCCCCTCGTGGGAATACCGCTGATCGGGTGGTGGGCGCGCAGAACCATACAAGGATCATCTATGGCTATGGAACTGTCGGCGATAAGGAAACGTTGCTTGGAAAGATTTTGATACTTGCGCCTGGATTGTTTGGTGCAAGAAACAAGCTTCCGGTTATGCAAGAGCGGCGGCGACGTGAAGGTCGGGCGAGTTGTGGGTGACTGGGCGGACGCCGGAGCGGCGAGGAAATCATGCAGACCTGTCGCTGGGGCTAGCGCAGTTCCTTGAGAAAGGACCGGCGGTGCATCGCACCTCCTTGAGGTGTGCGGGGACCTACGCAGGAGCGGGGCGGGAGGTGGGGAGCAAGGGGATTATGAACGGATCGCCGCCAAAAAAGGACTATGCGTTGATGAACCCTTATCTGTGCCGATATTGGAGATTAGTCGTCTTTATGACCGCGATGTGTCACTCATGAATCGGCACAGCATAATCCACATCATCGTAGCGTTTCGGGTCTTGCGGATGACACACGTTATAGTTTCTAGGTGTTCGTCAATCGGCCCTATCACTGTAAAGTTCCGCCTGCGGCGAATGACTCAGTTACATGTACGGGGTGACCGTGAAGCGTCGCGTTATTGTGCATCTTGTGCATGGAACATGGGGCCGCGGATTCGTCTCGGTTGTGCGACAGGACATCGAAGCCTCGGGCCAATGGAGGTTCCTGTGCAGGATACTGAACTCCACGAAAAAGAAAACGCTCTGGTTTGAGCAAAAGTCCGAATTCACGAAAAGCGTGCTCAATAAGGTCGATTCTGAGCTTCGTGACGCTATCGAGTTCCGCGAATTTCTCTGGAGCGGCAGCAACTCCATGAATGCGCGCGAATTCGCCGCAGAGGGGCTCCGCACCCACCTGCGGGCCGCCTTTTCCGAGGCTCCCGATGCCTGTCACTTGTTGATCGCCCACAGCCATGGCGGAATTGTGGCTTTCGATGCGGTCACTCGGGAAGGGGGAACAGCCAGCCGGCAACTGGACGGATTGCTGAGCCTTGGAACTCCCTACCTTGCACTTGAAGAAGATGCTTCCGTGGAAAAAGGCGCTGAAGACGTTCTCAAGTTGCTAATGTTTGCCCTTCTGCCAACAGCAGTGGGCATCTTCTTTTTGGCCCTTCTCGTTACTCTTGTGGCCGCCGGCTTCCACGCCGCCGCGGTGTGGCTGGGTTCCATGATCGCCGGACTTTTCCTGGGACTCGAAGTCATGCCGCGGATCGCCCACCGAGCCGTTCTCCGCCACGTTGCGGACCTCCTCTTCGTTTTCATCTGCGCCGGAGCAATCTGGGGCGCATTTTCCGCCGCCTCTTCCTGGATCCTTCTCTCGGATCCGGCCGGAAGCATTCTGGACAATTGGGAGCGGGGAACGCGCTATCCCTTCGGCGTCATCGTGTCCTGCTGCTGCGCCCTGGTGCTATTGGCAAGCCGAGTGAGCGCTCTCCGGGAACCAGGCACCGGAGCATTCATGCTGCGGGATACGGTTACGAGTTTCCTGAGCGCTATGTTGCCCTTCGTTATGTTCTTTGCAACTCTATGGGCTTTTTTCTCGCATAGTGCGTGGCTGCGCAACTTTGCTTTCATCTTCCTTTTCTTCTGGCCCATTCTCACTCTCGGCGTGTATGGTGCCCTGCAAACGAAGTCCGCGGAGCGTCCGGACAAAAGACCCTCGGAAAGAAGCCTCGCGCCATGGCGCAGACTAGCGAAGGAGCAACCTATCCCCGAATTGCCGTGCCCCGTCGTCGCGCTGAGGCTGCCGGGGGACGAAGCTTCGCTGGCGATCCTAGCCAGTCTGATGGCCCGGGCAATTTCGAGTCTCATTTCTACAGCTCTCCAATCGTTTGCCCGGCTAAAGAAAATACCGCGATGGCTGCTCGGGCTGACTATCATGCTGGGATTAGGCGGAATCGCAAGCGGAGCTTACGAAGCATCGATACCGCGAGGCTGGCCGTCCTACACGATCGGACCGCTGTTAGGAATTGGCTTGGTATGCGGAGGTCTAGTGTCAGCCACTTTGTTCGTCCTGACCTGCCTATTCGGGTTTTCGCTGTTGACGATCGGGTTGCTTGCCCTCGCAATCGGCTCAGAGGTGAATGAATTAGTCCCCATAGTCAGAGTCAACTGTGAGCCATTGCCGCGCTGCGTTCCACCAGATCGATGCCGACTCGAAATTCAATGGCTGACGCCGGAATTGCAAGCACAGCGCTCCCTTCGCCACTTTCTTCACGAGCTCGAGCCCGTGCAGCAGCGTGTGGCCGAATGGATCACCGAGCGAGCAGGGTTGGCGGCAAGTGCAGCCGCCAGCCCTTAGATTAAGCTGCAGCTTAGCCCTATTGGGGCGGATCGGGTGCACAGTGTCGGGATGGCGGCAGTTCATATCGAAATTCCGTGTCATGCTCATGGCAGCGCCCATGATGGCGTGGGGGCAAGTTTCTTTGCTTCCAAGTCCGGCAGCGAATCATCCCGCGATGACGTCGCCGATTTCTGACCATAGTGATCGGGGCCATGCAAAGAATGACTCCGACAGTTGCACGGTTCACGCGGTGAAGAGCCTACCGGGAAGTCATGCGTTCGCGGCCGATTTTATTGAAGTCATGGCCAGCGATCCCAGCCCTGCGGCCAGAAATCGCAACGTTGTATGGGGGCTGACCGCGGACTTGAGCGGCTGGGTTCCGGCGAAGGATCGGGCTCTGTACATATCGAAATCGACCAATGGTGGAAAAACATGGACTCAGGTGGCGCGGCTGGATTCCAGATATTTCGATTCAGGAATCGATGAGGGCCTGCGCAACGGATTAGCTGTGTCTCCCGGCGGAACGGAGTTTGTGGTCACGACGCAAAAGGGAGCGTTTCAGGTTATTCCTCTGCCGCATCGCTCCGGAGCCGTGGTGAAGCCGGACGTAGTGAATTACATCGAGGGACCGCGGGTGCACCTAAATCCATCGGTGAGCATTCCCAAAAAGGAGGGTGATCCAGTAAGGGCGGCTGCCGTGAAGATGACGGCCGACGGGAAGAAGCTCATTGTCGGTTACGGATACTTCGATGGGGCTCCGCAGCTCTTTGCTTACCACAAGGGCCGCGACGAGACGTTGCGGGATGGGGCGTGGGTGGAAGACGGGCCGCTTCCTCAGCTTCCGACCGACCTGGATATTTTCTCCATGGAATTCGATCGTCCGCGCGATCCTCGTCCGGGGTCGCTGTACGTGGGCACGGGCGATCAGATCTACCGTCTCGACCTTCGCACTAAGAAGTGGATCGAAATTGAGGGAGTGGAGCCGGATTCAGCGATTCACGGAATCAATACGGTGGGAGGACTGCATCTGGCGGCGTGCTGGGGAGTGTATGTCCCGTGGGTCTGGACAGGGTGGGCAGATTGACGAATGCCGAGTTTATCTATCACAGAGATGACGATGAGACGGGGC
>CAYVSQ010000207.1:0-17752 GCA_964453815.1 uncultured Acidobacteriaceae bacterium
GATGTACGGGTAGCACCGGATGAACGGGGTGGATCGGCTCAATCGGGTGAATTGGATGTACCGGCTGAACCGGGTGTACAGGGTGGATTGGTTCAATCGGATGGATCGGCTTAACCGGGCGAACGGGCAGGATCGGCTCAATAGGCGAGGGCATATGTCGGGCTCCTTTACTGGCGTTGGGGAGATGTTTTACGCGGCCTACATCTCAAGGCGTAAATCTAAGGCTTTGGCAGTCGGAAAATATGGTCCCACTTGAGTTGCTTCCGATCGCTGGGTAGTCTTTGGAACAATGTCACGACAAAGCACCCGGTTGCAGCACGGTCGCAAGTTACGTCACCGCCGGGTGAGGACTTAGCAGGAGAACCTTAGGGCACCGGAATGGTACATCAGCATCTTGCGTTTGGCAATTTCACCCCGTTACAGTCGCCCATTCGCCCAGGGAAGCACCCATAACCCCAACTTGCTAAACTATTAGCTCGATATGAGCAGCGCCATCACCCTTTCCCCCGACATTTTGGCCAAATACGAACCCGTTATCGGGCTCGAAGTTCACGTCCAGCTCCTCACCGAGACCAAGGCCTTCTGCGGCTGCGCCAACCGCTTCGGCTCCCCGCCGAATACCAATGTCTGCCCCGTCTGTCTCGGGCTGCCTGGAGCCTTGCCCGTCCTCAACCAGCGCGCCGTCGAATTCGCCACGCTTGCCGCGCTTGCCATCAACTGCCAGGTCCGCGAACGCTCCATTTTCGCCCGCAAGAACTACTTCTATCCTGACCTGCCCAAGGGCTACCAGATCTCCCAGTTCGACAAGCCCCTCGCCGAGCACGGCTGGATCGATGTGCCTACCCAGAACGGACAGAAGCGCATCGGCATCACCCGCCTGCACATGGAAGAGGATGCAGGCAAGAGCCTCCACGACGGGTTCCCCGACTCCACTACCCGCACCTATGTTGATCTCAACCGTTGCGGCGCCCCGCTCATCGAGATCGTCTCCGAGCCCGACATCCGCACCCCTGACGAAGCCTACGAATATCTCACCCGCCTCAAGGAAATTCTCCTCTACACCGCCGTCAGCGACTGCAACATGGAGGAAGGCTCCTTACGCTGCGATGCCAACGTGAGCGTGCGCCCCCGTGGCCAGGAGAAGTTCGGGACTAAAGCCGAAGTCAAAAACGTAAATAGCTTCCGCTTCATCCGCGCCGCCCTTGAGTACGAGATCGAGCGCCAGGTGGAAATCATCGAAAACGGAGGCCGAGTTGTCCAGGAAACCCGTCTCTGGAATGCCGCCGAGGGTCGCACCGATTCCATGCGTTCCAAGGAGCAGGCTCACGATTACCGCTACTTTCCCGAGCCCGACCTTCCCCCATTGATCGTTTCCTCCGCATTCCAGGCCCAGATCGCCGCCACGCTGCCGGAACTGCCCGAGGCCCGCCGCGCGCGCATGGTTGCCCAATACGAGATCACCGCGCAGGATGCCGCCACACTCACCGCTACCCGCGCCTTCGCCAACCAGTTTGAGGCCGCCGCCAATGCCGCCCGCAGCCCCAAACGCGTTGCCAACCTGGTTCAGAGCGAGCTCACTAGCCGCCTCAGGGCCAAGGGTCTCGAGCTCGAGCAGTCGCCAATCTCCATGAAGGGCATCGCCCAGGCTGCGGACCTCGCCGAAGAGGGCAAACTATCGAGCAAGCAGCTCAAGCAGCTCTTTGACACCGCATTCGAAACCGGAGAAGACTTCGGCGTCGTCTACGAGCGCGAAAAACCACAGCAGATCAGCGACGTCTGCGCCATAGAAAACATGATCGATGAAGTCATTGCCGCCAATCCAAAGCAGGTCGAACAATACCGCGGGGGGAAAAAGACCGTAGCCGCCTTCTTTGTCGGCCAGGTCATGAAGCTCTCTAAAGGACAGGCCAACCCGGCCCTCCTTAACGAGCTGGTGATTCGCAAGCTCGACGGCTGAATCGCTTCTTTCCGTAGTGGCATTTATATTGGGTTCGCATCGAAGGTGTAGAAACGCGCGCAGGGATGCCGAAACCGCATGAAAGTTACTGATCTGCTCTTTGGAAGGCCTCTTCCCACCAGTGAAGAACGCGGTGAACAGGTTGGCCCTGCCGCCGGAATTCCGATTTTTGGCCTGGACGCGCTCAGTTCCGCCGCGTACGGTCCCGAAGCGGCGCTGACGCTGCTCATCCCGCTGGGAATGCTCGGCGTACACCTGATTGTTCCCGTAACTACAGCCATTATCATCCTGCTGGTCATCGTCTTCTTTTCCTACCGCCAGACGATCGACACCTATCCTCAGGGCGGCGGTTCCTACACTGTAGCAACGGAGAACCTTGGCAAGGGCCCCGGACTCCTGGCAGCCGCTGCCTTGATGATCGACTATGTGCTGACCGCAGCAGTTGGCATCTCCGCCGGAGTCGGTGCCCTGATTTCGGCAGTTCCCAGCCTGCACCGGCACACCCTTCTCCTGTGTCTGGCGATTCTGTTCATTCTTACGCTCATCAACTTGCGTGGTGTCCATGACACCGGCGTCGCGTTCATGATTCCGACCTATCTGTTTCTGGGCACATTGCTAACGGTGATCGGAGTAGGCCTGTTTCATGCCATGGCCAGCGGTGGACACCCCATGGCGGTCGCGACTCCGCCGAAACTGCCGCCTGCGACGGCGGCGCTGTCCCTGTGGCTCATCCTTAAGGTCTTCGCAAGTGGCTGCACCGCCATGACAGGGGTGGAGGCGGTCTCCAACGGAGTAAAGGCCTTCCGCGAGCCGACGACAAAGAACGCAAAGCTCACACTGACGATCATCATTGCGTTGCTGATCATCCTGCTGGCCGGGATTGCTCTGCTGTGCCGGTGGTATGGAATTGGCGCGACCGATCCGGAAGCCTCTGGCTACCAAAGTGTGCTCTCGCAATTGACCGCGGCCGTGATGGGACAGGGGATTTTCTACTACATCACCATCGGCTCGATACTGCTGGTGCTGTCGCTTTCCGCCAACACGGCTTTCGCGGATTTCCCCCGGCTGACCCGCGCGATTGCGCTCAACGACTATCTGCCGCATGTGTTCTTTGTGCGCGGCCGGCGGCTTCTGTTTTCGCACGGAATCGCCGCCCTTGTCGTCACGACCGCTCTGCTCCTCATCCTGTTCGGAGGCGTGACCGACCGGCTGATTCCTCTCTATGCAATCGGGGCATTTCTTGCCTTCACGCTCTCGCAGGCCGGCATGGTGGTGCACTGGTTCCGGAACAAGGGGCCCGGATGGCGGGCGCACATGTTGGTGAACGGGGTCGGCGCAATCGCCACAGGCATTACCCTGCTGGTCGTCCTGGTAGCGAAATTCATGGATGGCGCGTGGGTGACCGCGCTGCTGGTGCCCGTGCTGATTATTGCGATGACGATGGTGAAGCGGCACTATGTACACATCGAGAGGGAGACGGCGAATCCGGCCCCCCTGCGGACTGAGAACATCCGGCCACCGCTCGTGATCATTCCTCTCGACCGCTGGAGCCGCCTGTCGGAAAAAGCCCTGAGGTTTGCGCTGAGCGTGTCGCCTGAGATTATCGCCGTCCATGTAGATGGAGGCGATGACAGCGAAAGCATCTGCGACGACTGGGAGCAAATGGTGGCCGCTCCGTTGCGCAAAGCCGGGCTTCCGCTTCCAAAGCTTGTGACTCTGACTTCGCCCTACCGCTTCATTCTTGCGCCGGTATTGGATTTCATTCTGGAACAGGAGAAGACGAATGAGAACCGGCAGATCGCGGTGCTGGTTCCGGAGCTGGTCGTGAAGCACTGGTGGGAGAATCTGCTGCACAACCAGCGCGCGAACCTGCTGAAGGTGATGGTGCTGGTGAAGGGGAATCAGCGAATTCTGGTGATCAATCTCCCCTGGTATCTGCAGCGAAATTGATAGCGATCCGCTCCCGTGTAGGCTTGGGGTCGGCCTGGCGCATCTGATTTGGAGGGAGATACGCGATGAAGGCAGTCGTTCTGCATGAGTACGGTAATCCTGAGAATCTGAGATTTGAAGACAACGTTGTCGAACCGCAGGTCAGCGGAGATACGGTGCTGATCGCGGTTGCCGCCGCCAGCGTCAACCCGATTGACTGGAAACTGCGTTCGGGAATGATGCGGAATATTTTTCCGCTATCGTTTCCGGCAATTCTGGGCCGCGATGTGAGTGGTGTCGTACGAGCGGTTGGCTCAAATGTGAAACACTTCAAGCCCGGTGAACGTGTTCTTGCACTGTCTAATGCGACCTATGCAGAATTGGTGGCGGTGGACGATTCCGACGTGACTCATCTGCCGGATGGGGTAGACCTGGCGGATGCCGCCGCGATCCCACTGATTGCGCTCACCGGAGACCAGCTGGTGCGACATGCGACCAGCGTGCAAAAGGGACAGGTCGTTCTGGTGACAGGAGCGCTGGGCAATGTGGGGCGCGCCGCAGTGCATACGGCAAAAAAGATTGGCGCGCGGGTAATTGCAGGCGTCCGCGGCAAAGAGCTGGATAATACCCGCTCCCTCGGCGTAGCTGGCGTGCTGGCGATTGATGACGACGAAGCGATTGAGAAATACCGCCTAGTGGATGCGATTGCCGACACCGTTGGCGGCGAGGCCGCAGCCAGGCTGATCGCAAAGATAAAGCCGGGCGGCTCTTTTGGCTACACGACCGGGTTGCCGGAGAACGCGGCGGCGCAAAACCCGACGGTGAAATTTACGCGTGTGCTCGCAAAGCCCGATCCATCCAAGGTGCGTGAATTTGCCGATGACCTGCGTGATGGCAAGTTCGTTCTGCCTATCGGTCGCCGGCTTCCGCTGAGCAGCGCGGCTGAGGCGCATGCGCTCGGAGAGAAAGGGGGCATCGGAAAAATCCTTCTCTTGACGTCGGATCCACAAGCCTGATTTCTTCACCGGGGAAACTGCCGTCTGTGGATTGTGCTTCGTGATCCCCCTTGCTCTCCGGTAATATGCGCTTCAAATGCCTTCTGTCTCCGGACTTCCGCAGGAAGAATCTGCTTGTCCTCGCCCGTCTAACCCGGCTCCTCCTACTCTGAAGCGCGCCATCGGCTTTCGCGACCTTGTGCTGTTCTATATTGTCAGCGGACTGAGCGTGCGCTGGGTTGCGACAGCGGCCGCTGCGGGCGCCAGCACCCTGGTGGTCTGGCTCCTTGCATTGTGTGGGTTTTTTATTCCCCTGGCGGCATCGGTTCTCGAGCTGTCGTCTCGCTATCCCGCAGAGGGAGGCCTGTATGTCTGGACGCGCGAGGCGTATGGAGATTTCTCAGGCTTCATCGCCGCATGGACCTACCTGATGAGCAATCTGCCGTATTTCCCGGCCGTCCTTTACTTCGGGGCCGGTTCGGTGTTATTCGCCTTCGGGGCGCGCGGCCAGCATCTCTCGGCGGACAGTCGCTTCTTTCTCATCTTTGCGCTGGGCTGGCTGGGGTTCATTACGCTCATGAACATTGTCGGCGTGAATGCGGGAAAGTGGTTGAACAATGTGAGTTCGCTGGGCAGCATTCTGCCTATTCTGCTGCTCATTGTGCTGGCGACGATATCCGCTGCGCACTACGGATCGGTGACCAACTTTACGCTCCATGAGCTTATTCCTCGGCCCAGCGTAAAAAACGCGATTTTCTGGTCGACGATCTTCTTCGCCTTTGGCGGCTGCGAAGCGGGATCGTTCATGGGCGAGGAGATTAAGAACCCCGGAAGGGTAATTCCGCGAGCCCTGTTGACGGGGGGTAGTATTTTCGCGGCGGCATACATAGCCGGGACAGCGGCCCTTCTCGTAGCGCTGCCATCGGATGCGGTACATGGCGTGGATGGATTTATGCGCGGCATGATGTCCCTGTGCACCCGCGTGAATGTAGCCTGGCTGGCTGTTCCAATCGCTCTGCTTCTGGGATTGAATGCCGTGGGCGGTGCAGCAGCGTATCTCTCTTCCACATCACGGCTGCCATTTGTAGCGGGCATTGATTGCTATTTCCCGCCAGTCTTTGGACACATCCATCCACGATTCAAGACCCCCTGGGTGGCGATCGGCACGTATGGACTGGCCGGGATGGTGGTCGCGTTGCTCAGCCAGGCCGGTACCTCGGTGCGTGGGGCATATGATGTCCTGGTAAGCATGTCGATCATCGCCTACTTCATTCCTTACTTGTTCCTCTTCGCTTCCATGATCCGGCTGCAGAATCGTCCCGCGGCTCCCGATGTCTTTCGCGTCTGGGGAGGCCGTCCGGTAGCCATCGCGCTGGCCATCGTCGGACTTCTCAGCACCGCCCTCACCATCATCCTCTCCGTCATTCCCGGAGACGACGAACCGAATAAGCTGCTCGCCGTAGCGAAGGTCCTGATCTCAACCGCCGTCCTCATCGGAGTCGGAGTCGCCATCTTCATCGTTGCCGAGCGCAAGCGCAAGAGGATCCTTTGGGCTCGCGACTCCGCTGAAGGCGAATGACTGCCTGCACCTATCTGCTCGCGCTTCTAGACATCCTATGTCTCGCCACGGCGAAAATAAGCCCTTGCTTCGGGACGAAACAGAATATAGGCAATCAGCACGAAGAGCAAGCCATGCACCAATACTTGGTGTAGCGAATGAGAAAAGCTGAGGAGTACGTGGAACGCCATCCATGCCAGCGCAAGCCACCGTGCCCAGCCTGCTGCCCGTAGCATGAACACTCCACAAACAACCGCCAGAAGTCTAAGGAGAAGAATCCAAACGCTTTCAGCTTGAAGCGGTTGTTGTGGGCGGATCTCAGTGACGTGGTATGCGAGGCCGATCGCCCCTGCCGCAATGAATAGGCAACTGACCATCGTAACCGCGAGTGGACGCTTGTTCATAAGCTGATTCTCTTAGTGACCGAATGCGCGCTATTCGAGGATCTTTCCGATCAGCCACATGTGCCCGAACGGGTCCACGACGCTGCCTTGAAGCATGCGTCGGATGGGATGCGGCCCATTCACGGAATAGCTGTGTTCCGTTACCGGGCTTCTGAGGACAGCGCCTGCAGCCAGCGCCCGGAGTTGCACGGCTTCCGGATCGTCGACAAAAAGTTCGATCCTGATGGTCGTGAACCCTGCGACAGCAGGACCGCGAGTCCCATATTCAGGCGACTCAGTAGCGAGAAAGAATCGGGCGCCGTGAACCGCAAGCCCAGCCACGACTTGCTCGCCGCCACCCAGATGCCATAGCACGCTCGCATCGAAAGCGGCCTTGTAGAACTCGATTGCGGAGTTTGCGTCCTCCACGGCCAGCATAGGCGAGATTTGAGGGGTCAGGATTGCGGCACGCGACACCGTAGCGCCCCACTGGTCGGGGCTCAGGTTCCGGGCGTGACGGGAAAAGAGCCAATGGTGACCATCGAGGTCCTCGGCGGCATACTGCAGTTCGCCATAGACAGTCTCGTGCAGATCCTCAAGGATCATGACCCCGGCAGATTTCGCCCGCTGGAAATGCGGGTGGATGTCTTCGATAAAGACGGTCAGGCTCTGCGTCCCAAAGCCAAGCTGCTTCGGCGTCGCATCTTCGTGCCGGCTCCGCTTCAGCATGATCCATGCGTTGCCGGCGCTCATCTGCGCTCCGCTGAGTGGATCGCCATAGCGGTAATGCTCAACGAAGCCGAAGGCGTTGCTGAGCCAGGCAATCGCTTCCTCCACATCCCGATACACTACGTGAGGAAGCACCGTGTCAGTCGGTACAGAGCGATTTGAGATCACCGGTTATGTCCACCCTGGAAAGCTCGCAGGAATGTTAAAAGGGAGTCCTGCCCCAGCTATTTACGATAGTGAACCAGGCTCCGGCCTGTATTGTAAAAAAGAGTCAAAGCGCTGCAATCCGGACATGATTATTCCGCTGTGGCGAGTGGGGTTTGTACCCTGACGGTGTAATATCCGCCAAGTCGCGAAAATCGTGGATGAGGTGCGCTTGGTCGGAGTAGCCATGTTCCACTGCCAGCGCACACCAGTCGGGCTCAGAGGAAATGCGCACCGCACGCAAGACCCGCTGCAGGCGGCACACGCGAGCAAACCGCTTGGGAGTGATTCCGACCTGGGTGGAAAATCGACGCACGAGCGTCCTCGGCAAAAGACCCAGGCTTGAGGCTACCTGCGATATCGGCACGCCGGCCTTCAATGCGGCGGTCGCATACAGAATGGAGGCATCGTACTTCGGCGCCAGATAATGAAGAAGCATTTCTTCGAAGACGCGAAACTTCAACCTCGGCGTGGGCGCTTCCAGCACTCTCTCGCGCAGCAGCCTTCCGTCGCGCCCCCACAGATTGTCCAGCTGCACGATCTGGTTGCAAACCTCGGTCATAGGCATGGAGAAGAAGTGCCCAGCTCCGCCGCTCCGGAACTCGACCGCGGCTAGCCACCGCTGCTCTCGCGTATCGATGACCGTAGATCGCGCATGAGGCCCAGCCAGCACCGCGCCGGCGTGCCGGTCTATTCGTTCCGTGCGCACAGCGTCGTAGGTTCTGAACTCGTCTTCCGCAAGATTCACCATCAGGTGAGCCTGGCCATTCGGCATGATTCGTTCCAGCGCAAAAGGAAAGTCCGTTTCGTGATAATGGAACGACTTGACGAACGCTGCCAGAACAGTGGATCGCGGTTTCGCGAAAAAGGACTTCACGGCGGCAGATTAGCACGAATCTTCAACCCTGTGAGTTGACGTCTCAGAGCAATCACACCATTTGGACAATTAGCGCATATCACCAACTGACTCACACGGACTCCATATAGGGAACTGCCCCGTAAAACTTCCTGTTGCTTTCCCAGGGGAAGTGTGGCATATTTCCTGTTGGAAACCAAAATGCGGGCGAAATGATACGGAAAACGGATGTTGAGCAGGGCATACTGGCGCTAATGGTTCTCAGGACCTTGGATGTGCTGGGGCCGCAGCACGGATACGGAATCGCGCGGCGCATCGAGCAAATCAGCGGAGACCTGCTGGTGGTGAATCAGGGGACGTTATATCCGATACTGCTGAAGTTGGAGCACGAAGGCGCGATCGCATCGGAGTGGGGCGCCTCTGAGAATAACCGCCGGGCGCGTTTCTATCGGCTGACCAAGGTGGGGCGGAAGCAGCTGCAGACTGAGACCCAGGACTGGGAGCAAACGACGGCTATCATCGCGAGGTTCTTCGAAGCGAAGGCGGAGGATTTGTCATGAAAATCCTGAGGCGGTTTCTAACGCGGCTTAAGAATTTCGCAACGGGGCAGCGAGACGATCAGCGATTGCGGGAAGAGATCGGGGAACATCTGGCGCTGCAGACAGCTGAGAATCTGCGCGCCGGCATGCCTCCGGCGGAGGCGCGGCGTCAGGCGGTGCTGAAGTTCGGTGCGGTGGGGACGATCAGGGAGGACTATCACGCTGAGCAGGGATTTCCGCTTATCGAAACCTTGCTGCATGATGTGCGGTACGCGTTGCGACTCTTTGCGAAGTCGCCGGGTTTCGCTGCCGTCGCGATTCTGACCATTGCGCTGGGCATCGGAGCGACGACCGCGATTTTCAGCGTCGTCGACGCTACGCTGATCCACGCGTTGTCGTATCCGCACCCGGAGCAGCTGGTGCGTATCGAGGACGATCTTCCCGGCGCTGGAGCGCGGGAGGTGGGGATTTCGATACCCGAGTTCAAGGATCTCCAGCGCTCCGGCATCTTCCAATATGTAGCGCTTGTGGGGGGAGGGTCCGTGAACCTCACGGGCTCATCTCAGCCGGCGCGAGTTGCGTTCCTCAGTGTTACACCAAACTATTCGACGATGCTGGGGGTCAAGCCGGAGTTGGGCCGCTGGTTTGATCCCGACGACCAAACGCCCGGCTTTACGCTGGACGCTCTGATCAGCGACGGGTTGTGGAAGCAAGCTTTCGGAGGCGATCCGCACATTCTAGGCAGAAGTTTGCGGCTGGACAATGACCTGTATCGCGTGATCGGTGTCATGCCGGCTGGTTTTCACGATCCGGGACGAACCACGGAGCAGAGGAACACCGAAGTTTGGCTGGCAACTGGTTTTGCCGGCGCGCCCGCCCCACCGCCACTTCGCAATTCGCGGCTCGTTCTGGCGGTCGTCGCGCGCCTCAAACCTGGATTGACAGTTGCAGCGGCGCAGAGCCAGCTGGACGCACTCGTTGCCTCTTTGCAGAAACAGTTCCCGGACGATTATCCCCTGCAAAGTGCATGGAGGGTGCGTCTGGTGCCTCTGAAGGAGAGCGTGGTTGGTAATGTTCGCGAGTCGCTGGTGCTGCTATTGGGCGCAGTTGGCCTGGTCCTGCTGATTGGCTGCGTGAATGTAGCGAATCTCATGCTGGCGCGCGCCAGCGCCAGAGGGCGCGAGATGGCGGTTCGCCAGGCACTGGGGGCCGCGCGGAAACGGCTGGTGCGGCAGTTGCTCACCGAGAGCCTGCTCCTTTCGCTGCTCGGCGGGATAGCCGGTTTGGCGATTCTCTTCGGCACTAGGGGATTTCTGCTGCGCATGATCCCGGAGAGCCTGCCGCGGCTCAATGACATATCAATTAATTGGAGCGTTATGCTTTTCGCGCTCGCCGCCACTCTTGTGGCTGGCACGATTTTTGGCCTGGCTCCCGCCTTGCAGGCAAGCCGGCTGGATTTGACTCACATGCTCAGGCTGGAAGGGCGTGGGTCGAAAGGCTCAACGGAACAGGCGCGAACGCGCCGTGTGTTGGTCATTACGGAGTTTGCGCTGTCTTTGGTGCTGATGGTTGCCGCGGGCCTTCTGTTGCGCAGTTTCTGGGATTTGTTCAAGGTGCGCTTGGGCTTCAATCCCCAGCACGTCATGGCGGTTCGGCTGTGGCTGCCTGTGCCGAATGACCCGACGACGGACATCTATGGAACATCAGCACAGGAGGCGCCGTTTCTGCGCGAATTGCTGCGCCTCAGCGGCACACTGCCGGGAGTGGAAGAAGCAGCGCTCGGAAGCAGTGCGGCCATTCCCCTGAATCACGATCGCAACCGATTCCCATTGATCCTGGAGGGCCGCGAGATGCAGAACAAGCAGCAGCCTTTGATTGAGGTTCGGGATGTAACGCCGGGCTATTTTCATTTGCTGGAAATCCCGTTGCTGCGGGGCCGTCTCCTCAGGGACCTGGACGACGAGAAGGCGCCGCAGGTTGCGGTGATCAATGAGGCGATGGCGCGGACGTACTGGCCCGATGCAGATCCTCTGGGCAAGCGGCTCAAGGTGAGACCTGCCAAGCCCGAGTGGATCACCGTGGTCGGCGTGATCGCGGATGCTCGCACTGAATCGCTGGCGGGAGCGAGTGTTCCGCAACTTTATCAAAGCGCCTACCAAACCCGGGAAAAGGAGCTGGCCATTTTCTTGCGCGGACAACTGAACGCAGCTGCCCTTCCAGCACAAGTGCGCGAGCAGGTGCAGTCCGTCGACCCGGAGCTCCCTGTCTTCGGAGCGCAGACGCTCGATGACGTGCTGTCCGCATCTCTTTCCCAAAGGCGATTCTCGATGGAGATAGTTGCGTTGTTCGCGGTGACCGCCTTGTTGCTCGCCGGGCTTGGAATTTATGGAACGATTTCATTCTTGGTCAGCGAACGCACACACGAGATTGGCGTCCGGCTCGCGCTCGGCGCGCAAAGGGGGAAGATCCTGGAGATAGTTCTGTGTCAGGGGTTGAAGCTCGCGATTAGCGGTGCCGCATTGGGACTCGCTGGAGCGCTGATCCTGTCGCACCTGATGGCAGGGCTGCTTTACGGCGTGAGGCCCACCGATCCTCTCACGTTCGTGGGCGTCACCCTTGTGCTCACAGTGGTGGCGCTGGTGGCCTGCTATATACCTGCGAGGCGAGCCATGAGGGTCGATCCCCTCGTCGCGCTGCGGTACGAATAACTCTTCGAGATCTGCCGAGTCTGAAGTTGTAATAGATGATCGATGGGTGAGGTCCTACGGCTACTCCATTTCGAGCGCGTAGATTTCCTGGGTGCTGATGTTGCGGGCGAACAAGGGAGAGTCGTCGGGAGCAAGTCCAAACCACTTGCCGTGCGATCCGGCTGTCAAAGGCCCGACGTTGCCTGGATCTGCTACGTTCTCGAGCTTGCGATCGCCCGGCCGCATCGGACGATCTGGTAATGGGTGTGCGCCAAGCATCAAGACCTGGGTTTCAGTTCCTTTGGCCGCCATGTACTTTCCATCCGGTGGCCAGTGGAGAGAAAAGAGTCCATGTGAACCAGGCAGTGTAGAAACGTGCCTGGACTTGAGTTAATGATGGAAATCGGCGCGTTCGGGTTAAAAGTGGAGGCGAAGACCAGCGAGATTCCGTCCGGGGACCAATCCACATCCAACTGACTCTGGTGGCTCCTCGAAATCCAGAGCCTGCTTTTAGCTGAGCGGGCTTGCCCCCTGAGCGGTCTAGCACGACCGGCCTCCCCTCACGGCCGCCGACTCCTCCGATTTATCTATCACAATCTATCGATCCACATTGTCGAGCACCCAGATGTTGCCAGAGTCCTGCGACATGGTCAACACGAGTTTGTCCTGGGTAAGCGAAAGCCCCACGTATGGTATCGCTTCTAAAATCTTCAAGCGCTGGCTGTCGAATTTGGAGATCTGAAACGGCTGGCCAACGGTCTTTCCCGTAGATGGGTCGAAGCGGACCCCCCATACATTGAAGAAGCCGCCCGGTCGGGATACGAAATAGATCGTGTTTCCATCTGGAGACCAGCGCGGCTTGTCGTCCCAATGCTGGCCGTCGGTGATGCGTGTCCACGGACCTCCCGACACGGGTAGCACGTAGAGTGCGGACTCCGGGTTAGGTGGGTTCGTGACAGCTTCGAACACAATCCATCGGCCGTCAGGAGAGATGTGGGGCTGGAAGAGCTGATACGCCGGATTGGAAGCAATACTCTTTGCCACAGTTTCGACGTGCTGCGGTGACGGGAAGGGGACCAACCATAGTCCCGTTGGTTTGTACGTCAACAGCCACTTGCCGTCGCGAGACAGTTGGTAAGGGGTCCCAAGAGTGTTCGGCGCTACGAGCGGCTCTTCTTCGTGGGTCTGGCCGGACCAAACCATGAGCTGTCGGTCGTTTGTCCTGAGATTTTTGCGTTCGTAGAAGAGTTGCATACCGTCGGGCGACCAGAGCGGGCCCCAGCGTGAATAGCCGTCGCCGGCGATGACAGGAGCATCGCTCCCATCTACCAGCGACTTCAACCACACTTCGTTTCGGACGTCGCCGAAAGCCGGCCCGTAGCTTTCGCCATAGGGAACCTGATAGGCGACTTTCATGCCGTCAGGCGATAGCTTCGGGCCGATGGAAGTCCTTCCGGGCGAAGTGATTGCGTTGCCACTGCCTTTGATCTGGCCGATTTTGGCATCGAAGGGGAAGAGCCAGGTTTGAATCCGCTGCGACCCCGCCGTGAAGGCCAGCCGCTTGCCGTCGGCAGAAACCGCGAGTGCGGATTCGGGTCCCGGGCCGGTGGTCAGGCGATCGATACCAGTAGCCCGCAGCGTTCCGGGATCAACCGTCAGCTTCCAGATATTTCTCGCGCCTCTGTAGCCCCGCACGAAATAGATGGCATCGCCCAAAGGTGACCAGAGAAAGCGGTACTCCCCGAGCTGCAGGCTAGCTTTGGTCTCTCCGGATGCCTCTGCGAGTTCTTTCTGCACTGCAGGGGGGATTTCCAGCTCGACTCCGGGGCCCCCGGCAAGCGGGACAGTCCAAAAGACAGGAGTTGGCGAGGAGGATCCGACCCAGACGGTGATCCTCTTTCCATCCGGATGCCAGGCGGCTGAAGTCCCCCACAGATTGTTTTGCGCAATGAACTCGGCCAGCACTTCGTGGGGTGAGCTGCCATCAAGCCGCGCGACGTAGAACCGGTTGGAATAGCCGAGTGCCGTAAAGTGGGTCCGAACCAAGACCTGCGAGCTGTCTGGCGACCACTGAGGATAGTAGCCGAAGGGAGCAATTTTCCGTTCGAGTCCCGCCCCCCCAAGGGCCGGAATCACATATATTCCCCCGTCCCCTTCCTCGGAACGATAGGCGATGTATTTGCCGTCGGGAGACCAGTTGGGTTGTATGTTCTGGCTCGGCCGTTTGGTGATCTGGATGGGGTCGCCGCCGCTGACTTGCTGGACCCAGATGTCGAACTTTCCGCCGCGGTCGGAACTATAGGCAATGTAGCTGCCGTCCGGTGACCAGGTCGCGCCACTCTGCAGGCCATCGTCAAACGTCAGGCGGGTAAGAGAACGCTGTACGAGCGATGCTGGAACATTGGCACGCCATCTTTCATAGACAAACCATCCTGCACCGACCAGGAGAAGGAATATGCCACACGCTCTAAGGATGCCCACACTGCGCTTCTTTCGGGGCGGCAGAACATTGCTTGCTGGAGTATCGATCACCGTAGCATCGCTTACCACGCCTTCACGAATTACCTGACCATTTCCTGTTCCAACCGCTTCAACGGGCGCGATGAAGCGATAGCCCCGCTTGGGGATGGTCTCGATATAAAGAGGCGCGTCAGCCGAATCTCCCAGGGTCTCGCGCAGCTTCATGACCGCCGTGTTCAGGCTGTGGTCGAAATCCACAAAGGTGTCGGAAGGCCACAAAACCCGGCGCAGGTCTTCGCGGGTGACCAGCTTGCCGGCATGTTCGAGAAGAAAAACCAGAATGCTGAAGGACTGCTCCCGTATCTTGACGGGCGTGCCGCCGCGGCGCAACTCCATAGTGCGCGCGTCGACTTCAAAGACACCGAAACGCCAGGCTTGCGTGGGGTTCGCCCGGGTCTCCACAAACTCACTCTCCTGTGAAATGCACTTGCGGAGGAGTCTAGCACGTCTCTCTGCCCGTCATGCCCGGCAATGCTCCCATGCATAACGTACGCTAAGTATTTATTTATCAAACGCTTCGCAGGTGATACGCATTTGATCTCAGAATTACCTCCAATGCATGGTGGAAACTTCGGCAAGGGCGCAAGTTACGAGCATCAGCGGCTGCCGGGATGCCGGTGGCCGCAATCTCAAACCAAGGTGCTCCCATGAAACGCGACTCAGCAATTCTCACCAACCTGCTTCTCAGCCTTCCCCTGGCGACTGGCCTGCTGTGCGCAACGGCCAACGCCTCGGCCCAAACCAGTGCGTTGCCCAGCGAATCCGCCACCATCCCATTTGCCTTCTCGGCGGCCCACCAGCAGTTGCCTGCCGGCTCTTACGAGGTTCAACGTCTATCTCAATGCTTAGTCTCTCTTCGCAATCTCCAGACGGAGAAAACCGTAATCTTCATGGTTCGCCCGGCAGGCGGAGGCAACCTTGAAACCCGTGGCCGCCTGGTCTTCCAGCGCGACGGCGCGGGGAATTACCTGACGCAGGTCAGGATGGCCGGAAAAAGTTCTTACAGCGAATTGACTGTGAAACCCGAACCCGGCCAAGCCGTGGCGAAGAATATCCCGCCTGACTCCCCCTTCGAAATAGCTCTGAAATGAGCAAGGCGATAGCCTCGTGGCCGGTCATGCACAATGGTGACCGGCCATGAGAAATCGCCATGGAGCTGATCCTACAATTCCGAAACCACCGGCAGTTTTGCCGCTTCCCAGGCGGCAAGACCGCCAGCCATCTCGGTTAGATTCGTGATCCCATGCTGCTGCAGTATGCTGGCGGCGATCGACGAGCGGTAGCCGCCAGCACAATGGATCGCAATGCGGCGGTCTCGCGGAATTTCCGCGATGCGCTCCTGCAGGTGATTGAGCGGGACATTCACGCTGCCATCAATGCGTTTCGTCGTCCATTCGCGCGGGTTTCGGATATCGAGTAACAGCGGCGCGCCCACGCTTGCCAGTTCTTCCGCCACAGCCGGGGCGCTGATTCTTTCCGTTGGCCATACAAGGTCCGATCGGCCGGCAAGCGCTTCCATGCCCCCTTGCAGGTAGCCCGTGACGTGATCGAAACCGATGCGGCCCAGGCGCAGAGCAGCTTCCTTCTCGCGTCCGGGTTCGGCGACGATCACGATGGGCTTGGCGCGGTCCAGCACCGTGCCTGCCCACGTGGCGTATTGGCCGCCGAGTCCGATGTTGATGCTGCCGGCAAGATGGCCCTTCGCATATTCAGAGGCGTCGCGCACGTCGAGAATCTGGGAGCCGGCATCTCCCATCCGCAGAACGTCATCGAGCTCAATGGGACAAAGAACCTGTTCGAGATTCTTGTCGAGCGAAGGGTGCTCGCGGGCGTTGAGAATGGCATCGTAGGTAAAGTACGGAGGAGCGTCCGGCTGGTCTGCGATGACCAGCCGAATGAATTCCTCTTTCGTCATTGGCTGCAGCGCGTAATTCGTCGCCCTCTGAAATCCCAGAGGAGACACCGTGTCAGAAGAGAGATTCTTTCCGCACAGCGAACCGGAGCCATGGGCCGGATAGACGAGAGTTTCATCGGGAAGTTCCAAAAGCTTGTCATGGAGCGAGTCGTAAAGGTGCGAGCCGAGGTCGTTGGCAGTCCACCCAAGCGAAGCACGGAGATCCGGGCGGCCCACATCGCCGACGAAAAGCGTGTCGCCCGTAAGAACGGCGTGAGGTCGCGCCGGGTCCTTTCCAAGATCGAACACTAGGATCGAGATCGACTCGATGGTGTGGCCGGGAGTCTCCAGAACTTGCAGACGGAGCCCGGGAAAGTTGAGAGGGTCGCCATCCTTCATAGCGGCAAAGGCGTATTCCGCCTGCGCGCGCGAGCCGAGATGGATGGTCGCGCCGCAACGATCCCGCAGCTCTAGGTGACCGGCGACGAAGTCAGCGTGGAAGTGGCTGAGGAAGACGCGGCGGATCTGCAGCCCGAATTTTTCGGCGTCGTCCAGGTATTGGTGGATATCGCGCTGGGGGTCAACAATGATGGCGGTCGCACTGGCCTCGTCTCCGAGCAGATAGGAAGCGTGAGCCAGGCAGCCCAGGTAGTACTGTTTCAAAATCATCGAAATGGCTCCCTCAGAGCCTAACGAAAGCCAGTTTTACTTTGTTTCCACTCGGACCATCACGCGATCCAGACGAAACGCCGCTGCCTGAAAGTCGCCTTCCAACTCAAGATCCACGCCAGCGTTCATCCAGTATTCCCCGCTTGCGGTTTCCGGAAGACTGCCGGAAGGTTTAGCACTGATCCAGTGGAGGCGGTAATCAGACTTGGGATCAAGGCCACGCAGATAGATGCGAGGGTAAGGGTGTCTAAACTGGCTGGAGTGCAGGAAGGCGAAAACGGCAGCCTGATTCCTGTCGAGCGAGACGGACTCGGTGACCGAAGCCTCGCTGCCGTTGCGTGGCGAGATAAGGCGGTAGAGCGACCCATGCTGCACTGTTTCGCGAATCTGCTTGTATTCGGAGATAAGCCGCTTGGCATCGGCGAAGTCCGAATCCTCCCAATGGTTCAGGTTGGCGCCGACGCCCAGCGAGCCCTGCATCGAGGAAAGGAATCGATATTCGACCGACGTGCTCCGGCGGTTCATAAAATTCGGTGAGTCTGTGACCCAGGCCATCATCACGCCGGGCGTATAGGCGTAACTAAACCCATCCTGGATGGTCAGACGATCGAATGGATCGGTGTTATCCGAGGGCCAGACCTCATCGGTGAGGCGGAGAATGCCGAGATCGACCCGTCCTCCACCTCCCGAGCAGGATTCGATTTCGACGCCAGGGTGTTTGGCGCGGAGTTCCCGCAGGATGCCGTAGAGGTTGTCGACATACTTCACATACACCTGTTTCTGTTCGTCAGGGGCGACGGCCGGCCAGCCCGGCTCGGACCAGTTGCGGTTG
>CAYVSQ010000208.1:0-5355 GCA_964453815.1 uncultured Acidobacteriaceae bacterium
CCAATCCCTCTTTTCGTTCAATCTGAAACTGATTGTTTCTAACAGGGTTAGCAAATCGGATCGTAATTGATTCATTCCAGATGGATCAATTCGTAACTGATTCATTTTAAGCGACTTCTGTCCCGCAGAGATCGTGCGAGAGGAGACGGCGGAGGAAACGCCCGGATTTCGGCTCCGGGCGGCGGGACGCTTTGGCGACTCAAGTGGTTAGTTGGCGGCGGGCTGGCTTCGAGGATGCTTACGGCCTGCTCCCGCGACTGGCGGCAACTGCTTGAAGTCGGCAATCAAGGTGACAAATTCCTTGTAGAGCTGAGAGTCAGCTGGAAAATTCAAGCCATTCGATGTAATAGCGGTCTCGGAGGCGGCAATCAGCGCTTCGACATCGCCCCTGACGGCGGAAAGGCCGGAGACGAAGGGCTTCTCTAGTGGCTGTTCCGCCTTGAGAATCGTTCGATCTTGACGGCCACGTTTACTGTGTCCCTTACGGCGGCGGCGACCCATTTACGAAGTCTGCGACACCAATGCCGAGTTTCCTGAAGATGTTGTTCATGTTTTTCCTTTGTTCTCAGATAGGGTGAGCTGCAGGGCGCTGCTTCCCGACACGGGAGAAACGACCCGCAAAAGAAAAACGCACGGCCGCATCCGTGCCTTGAACTCTTTTCTTACCCTCTATATCAAGTATAGCGATTTCCGGGAAATACTCGACCAACTTATACCATGCTCTATGCTTATGGATCAAAAGGGATTAACTGGCAATCGAAGCGCTGGTGAGGCTTGACAGCCTACAGCTGCCGGACTGACAAAGGAAGTGCAACCTCTTCGTGCGGTATGTGATCCGTACTTGAAGGTCCGACGGGTAAATGATGAATCGAAAACAGGTTGGGAGCGTGCGCATCGGCATTTCGGGATGGACCTACCCGCCCTGGCGCGGCGTGTTCTACCCCGTGGATCTGCCGCAAAAGCGCGAGTTAAGCTACGGCTCACGGGTCTTTCGGACGATTGAAATCAATGGCACCTTTTACTCGCTGCAGACGCCGAAGAGTTTTCTGCGGTGGCGGGAGGAAACGCCGGATGATTTTGTGTTCTCCGTCAAGGCGACGCAGTACATCACGCACATCCGGCGGCTGCGCGAGGTCGAGACGCCGCTGGCGAATTTCTTCGCGTCAGGTTTGCTAGCTCTGGGGCCGAAACTGGGGCCGATTCTTTGGCAGTTCCCGCCGAACTTTACGTTCAAGCCAGAGTTGTTGGAGAGCTTCTTCCGGCTGCTACCGAAGACGACCGAGCAAGCGGTCGATTTGGCCAGCGGGCACGATGCCTGGCAGAAAGAAAAGGCATTCCTGGGACCGGCTGCGCCCGGCCCCCTGCGCCATGCAATGGAGGCGCGCCACGCGAGCTTTGCTTGCGAAGAATTTATTGCGCTGCTGCGCAAGTACGGTGTGGCGCTGGTGTGCGCCGATACGCCGAAGTGGCCGCGGCTGATGGATGTAACGGCGGATTTCGTGTACTGCCGTCTGCATGGAGCGGAAGAGTTGTATGCGAGCGGCTATGACGCGGAGGCTCTGGACGACTGGGCGAAGCGACTTGTGCCGTGGGCGAGCGGAGATGAGGTGGAGGGTGAACATGCCAGCCCAGAGGCAGCTCCCCGGCTGCCGAAGCGGGATGTTTTTGTCTATTTCGATAACGATTTGAAGGTGCGGTCTCCGGAGGACGCGAAGGGGCTGACGGAGCGAGTGGACAAGCTGTTGGGATCGATGAGTTAGACTCTAGGTCGGAACAGGCAGGAAAATGGCCACACCGACGCAGATATCGATCACAGAATACCTGAAAACATGATACCGGCCTGACCGTGAGTACGTGGACGGAAGGTCCGGGAACGCAAGGTGGGGAAATGGGAGCATGCAAGGATTCAGGCGCTGCCGCCAGCGTGTCTGGACTCGGCATCGCGTCTCGAAGTCCCCAGAACGCCGATTTACGTCGAGCTGACGGAGTTGTTCGCATTCATGGATAAGCCTCGTCCCTGGGGCCGGATATGGCATACGAATTGATCCGCCTCAGCTTGAGGCCCGCGCCAGTGCGGATCGCAACTTTGCGATTGCCCCAGGCATCATCTGGGCTGACACATTTCCGTACCCGAGGATGAAGCCCTTGCGAACGTTTCTGGTCACATAGTTCTTCGACAACGGCCAGAGCCATAAGCCCTGCTCTGCCGCCTTTTCGGCGACGGCCACATCGTCGCGATCTGAACGGAAGGTCGCGGCGAGGTGCATGCCGGCGTCGGCGCCATGGATTTCAAAGGTCTGCCCGAAGCCGCTCCTGAGCTGTTCGACCAATGCCTTGCGCCGGTTACTGTAAAGCAGGCGCATGCGGCGGATGTGGCGCGCGAAGTAGCCCTCACGCATGAAATCGGCTATGACTTCCTGATACAAGTATGGCGGAAAGATATCCATCGTAAAGCGGACCGCGATGAAGCGCTCCACCAGGTCCTGAGGAATCACCATGTATCCCATCCGCAGCGAGGCAAAGAGAACCTTGCTGAAGGTTCCGATGTAGATCACGCGCGAGTTACTGTCCAAGCCTTGCAGTGAGGATATGGGCGTGCTTTCAAAGCGGTATTCGCTGTCGTAATCGTCTTCGATGATCCATGCGCCGTGGAACTGCGCCCAATTCAGCAATTGCAGGCGGCGGGCAGCGCTCATAGTGCTGCCCAGCGGATATTGATGGGACGGCGTTACACAGGCAACTCGGGCGGCGGCGCATTGTTTTATACCGGCCGTTACGTTCAGTCCCTCGTTATCGACCTGCACAGGGATCACGTGGCATCCGGCCGCGGCAAAAACATTTCGCGCCAACCGGTAGCCGGGCTCCTCCATCCATACGGAGTCGCCGGGATCGAGCAGCACGCTGGCGGCGATCTGCAGAGCTTGCTGCGAACCGGAAACGATCATGATCTGTTCCGGCTCAGCCCGGACTGCGCGAGCCGTGCGCAGATAATCGCAGATCGCTTCGCGAAAGCGCCTCGTCCCCAGCGGGTCGACGCAGTGGATGGCGCGAGCGTTGGGATTCTTTGAATGATGGGTAACCAGCCGCGACCAGATGGCGAACGGAAATTCATCAAATGCCGGTTGATGTACACAGAATGCGCCCAGGCCGGCATGCCAGGGTGACCGGGATTCCGTCGGTGACAGCAAAGCCCGCCGCGCCACAGGCCGCGGCCCGGAAGCCTTTGGTGTTCGACGCGTGAGCGGCTGCCTGCACTGCGTCAGAGATTCGGGGAGCGCGCTGCTGACAAATGTCCCCGCGCCTTTGCGCGTCTGGAAGTAGCCCTCTGCCTCCAGTTGCGCATAAGCGCCGAGAACAGGGATGCGAGAAACGTTCAATTCGACGCTCATGGCACGAGAAGAAGGCACCCGCTGGCCTGCGCGAAGATCTCCCCGCGCAATGGCATCCCGGAGAGCTCGGTAGATCTGCGAGTGCAGCGGCTGTGCGCTGCCGCGGTCCAATGTGATTACAGGAGTAATTGCGCCGGAACGCTTTGCCATGTCCCCATGATAGTGGTTGAAGGGGTGCGTGTTTGCCGCCATCCTATAGATCACATTGAGGTAGACCACATTCGGGCAGATCGCCTGCGGGCGACGGTCTGGCAGGCGGACATGACCACTTCCGTTTGAACCTGTATGACCACCGGGTGCGTACCCCTCCCCGGCGCCGTCCTATTATGTAACTATGTCGCCAACCTCTCGAAAATACCGAATGACCAGGGCGCTCGCGGAACACCTTTGCGGCGCCGCGATATGGACGCTTGCGATCGGCGCTTTGCTGGGGAGCACGATGCTCGGGCACGCATGGCGGCAGGATCCGAAGATGTCCGGCATGGCTGGAATGAGCGCAGACCCCTCGGGCCATCCCTGTGATGACATGGGTGGCAACATGGGAAGCATGAGCGTTATGGGCCAAAGCATGGCTGCCATGACGAATCACATGTGCATCACCCCGATGCGTCCGACACAGCCCGGCGATGAAGAAAGAGCAAAGGCCCTGGTAGCGCAGGTCAAGGCTGCCATCGAGAAGTACAAGGACTACAAGAAGGCTTTAGCCGACGGATATGTGATCGGGAACCCGAACGTAGAGCAGCCCCAGTACCACTTCACCAACAATGCGAATGTCCATTTAGCCGACACCCAGTTCGACCCGACCAAGCCATCCTCTTTGCTCTATTGGCACACGGATTCGCAGCGCTACAGGCTGGAGGGCGTCATGTTCACGGATAGCACGAGTGCGAGCGAAGATGAGCTGAACCAGCGCATACCGCTCAGCATCGCGCGCTGGCATGAGCACACCAATTTCTGCGGAGCTCCGGCTAACAAGGTCAGCGAATACCATGGTGAACACCCCAAATTCGGTATGTTCGGCTCTATCCATACTAAAGAAGCCTGCCAGGCCGCAGGGGGCACTTTTTTTCCCGTGTTATTCAGCTGGATGATTCACGTCTTCCCATACGAGAACGACTTCAAAGATGTCTTCTCCATGAACGACGACGTGCCCCACGTGCATTGAGCTCGTGAGCCACGAGGCCGCCGTTTTCTGCAGCAAAGCTTGATCCCCATTACAACTTGTCCCCCATTAACTTGTGCAGCTTTAGCGGGTACTCCTGGGCACGGTTACTAAGGTTTGCTTGCATATATCGCAATTAGCGATATTATTATCGCGGATTGCGATTGAGGTTAGACTGCGATCGCAATGAGACAGCGATGAAGCTCGGCGAAAAACTCCGATATCTGCGCGAGGTCGAAGGCAATTTGCGCGGGATGGACCGGGCGATGACGCAGCAAGAGCTGGTTCGCGCCATCCACTCAGAGCTAAGGACTTCGATGAGCCAGAGCTACCTCTCGCAGATTGAAAGCGGGGCGCGGCCGCACCTGACGAACACGACGCGGCAATTGCTGGCGAAGTTCTTCAAGGTGCATCCGGGATACCTGGTGGACGATCCAGAGGGCTACCACCCTGAGTTGCTGAGCGATGCGCGGACTCTAGAAGACAAGCTGGACCTGTGGCTGGTGAGCGGGGCGGAGCGGTTCCGGCGCGATCCGCAGCTGCGGCAGGCGCTGCTGGAGCTGGCCAAACACAAGAAGACGCGGGAGTGCCTGTTACTGCTGGAGGCGGTGATGGATACTCCGGACCTGGTGGAGCGATTGCTGGAGGTACTGCGGCCCGGCCATGCGCAAGAGAACAAGCACGCGCAGGAGAGTCGTCATTCGCACGAGCATGGGCGAGCGCGAAAGGAGAATGGCCAATGACATGGGAGACGTTTTATCTGATCTGCTTTGCGCTGGGTTTGTCGCTGACGGTCCTGTCGGT
>CAYVSQ010000209.1:0-2552 GCA_964453815.1 uncultured Acidobacteriaceae bacterium
GTAGGGCCAGGGCTGCTGCCTTGAGAGTGGTTTTTGCTGACGTTTTGCGAGCGAGTGTCATCGCTTCTCCTTGTTTTGCGTTTTGCCCGGTATTGCACATGGATGGTTGGATGCAGGCGCGGGGTGGGTGGCCATCATGAATGGACTGTTGTAGTTGTAGCTGTTTTGGGCACTATTTGCTTGCCGAAAATACAGTTGGACTAAAAAGTGAGTTAAAGAAGGCGTATTATTTGGCTCCATCATGGCGTTCTTCTCAAATGCGCGGGAGACCTCTGGCCGCTATGGGGGGTACATTGCCGAGTTTCAGGATTTGTTCGGCAGGCATGAGGTGAAGTGTGGGAAGCCGGCGGATTTTCTGCAACTGACTCCGAAGCTGGCGTATGACGAGCAGTTTCGCGTGGACTTTACGCGGTTGACGAAGTCGGTGGGGCAGCGGGAGGAGGGGCGCCTGACGCTGACGCGGATTCTGACGATCATCGCGATTGCGTCGGGTGGATACGAGATTGAGAGCCTGGAGAAGAACGCTGTGGCGATCAGTCTGGTGGTGGTGTTTCTGGCTGGGGTGGGAGGGTGGTGTGAGACGGAGCCGAAGGATGGGACGGCCAGAGTGATGGAGTCAGAGGGTGTGACGACCAAGGTGGTGATGCAGCCGGAGGCGCCGGTGAGGGTGCAGCCGGAGGTGCCGGTGAAGGTGCAGCCGGAGGTGACGGTAAAGGTGGAGCCGGAGGTGACGGCGAGAGTGCAGAGTGTGGCGGCCAGAGTCGAGCAGGGGTCGAGTAAGCGCGAAGAGCCTAAGGGTTGGGGGGCTGTCGTTGCCGCTGTGAATAGCGGTTCGCAGAATGAGGATGAGGAGAGAGAGGCGCTGGAACTGGAGCGTCGGCTGACTGCCGGGCCGCAGAATGACCGGGGGGAGATGAACACAGCGCCGTTTGGCGGACCGGCGGTGAAGCAGGCGCTGAGTCGGCTGGAGCTGAATACGCTGGAGCTTAAGTTGCATCTTGACAGCATCGATCACAGGATGGAGCGGATTGAGCCGCATCTGGATGATCTGGCGGCGCGGATCGGCCCTACGGTGGAGAGTTTGCCATTGCCGGAGAAGAATGGGTGGCCGAAGGGGCTTCCGATGCATCGGTTTTCGCCGCAGGAGATTGCAGAGCCGCATGCTGTGGAACAGTCTATTGTGGAGCTTGAAGCGGACGCGACGAAGGTGGATGAGGCTTCGCCGCCGGTTGTTACGCAGCCGGAGAGAACAGAGCGGTCGCGACGGTTCTATTTGGTGGTGGCGTTAGTGCTGCTGCTGGCTCTGGCCGGTGCGGTGGGTGTGTTCTTCTATGGGCGGCATGGCGGGGGGCCTGGAAAGAGCCAGATTGCGGGTGCCGCGGGGATCGCGAGTCAGCCGAGCGCGACAGACACGATGCATGGTCTGGATCCACCGGGTCGCGGAGGAGGAAACGGTGCGGCTGGGCCTGGGCCGGTGCGGCTTGGGGATAAGGAGGGGAATGGGAGGCAGCCGGAGAAACAGAATTTGCCGGTACAAGCAGGACAGGGTGGGCAGGGAAGTACGGGTGGAGTGGTAACGGGGCCAGATCGTATTGGGCCGAATCGCACAGGGCAAAATCTCACAGCGCCGGGCAACAGGCCGGGTACAGAGGTGCGCACTGAGTTTGGAAATCGGCCGGGGAAGATCCATATTGCGAAAGAGGTGACACCGCCACCGACTATGGTGAGCAATGCTCATATGGTGGCGAGTCTTCCGGGCGCGGTTGCCAGTGCTCGGATGCCTTCGGTCGGGAGGTTGCCGCCGCCGCCGGAGGCTTCGGCTGCTGCTGCGAAGACGGCTGATGCGCCTGCTTCAGGTTCGGCGAGTTTGGTGTTCGTGCCCGCTTCTGCACTGACGCATAACCTGATTGCGTCGCCCAAGCCTACTTATCCGCCGGTTGCACATTTTCAAAGGACAGAGGGAGATGTGATGGTTCGGGCGGTGATCTCAGCACAGGGAGTAGTCGAGATCGCGGCGGCGATGAGTGGGCCGGCGAGCCTGCGGGAGGCTGCGGTGGAGGCGATGCGGAACTGGCGGTACAGACCCTATCTGGTAAATGGGAAGCCGGTGGTGGTGCAGACGTATATCAATTTTCATTTCAGCCTGGAGCATTAGCGCGGATTGCCAGGGGTCGGGGTTAGCGAGGACGGAGTCCGTAAGGCTTTGCCGCCTGCAACGTCGCAGGCTCAGGAGGCATAGGGCAGCGTTGCATGTAGCCGCTGGCTTGTCATTCTGAGTCGAGGATCTCGTCGGGAATGGGGTCCATCTCTCCGAGGGTCTTCATGGTTTCGAGCGTCTTCAGGTTCGCCTGGACGGCTGCCCATTGTGTCGCGTTCTTCTTGGTGGTGATGGGGGCGAGTGGGTCGGCGTAGTAGGCCTGGATGTCATGTTTTAGCTGGATGGGTATTGGACGTGTGGGGTGTTTGGTCAGTTCGGCTAGTAGTTTTGCGTAGGTTTTGTCGGTGAGAGGGTATCCGCCGGGTTTGACGTTGGCGCCGGTGTCGAGGTCGCG
>CAYVSQ010000210.1:0-12082 GCA_964453815.1 uncultured Acidobacteriaceae bacterium
CAGCTACCGAAAGAACTCGCAGTGCTCTACTGGCCGAAAAACATGTACTGGCGCGCGGGTAAGCCCGAACGCTTCGTCCGCCCGGTCAAGTGGCTGCTTGCCCTGCTCAACCACGCCATCGTCCCCATCGAGTTTGCCGGAGTCCACGCAGCGAACCTCACGTATGGCCATCGCATCCTCTACGGAGACGCCGCCCTCACGGTCGAGCATGCCACTGACTATCTAGGCGTCCTCGAAGCCGCACACGTCACCGCCGATGTCGAGTTGCGCCGCCATCGCATCCGCAAGGGCCTGGACGCTGCCACACGGACGATTCCCGAAGCCCGCTGGCGCGAGGACGAACCTCTGGTCGACACCGTCACCCATCTGACCGAGTGGCCGAGCGTACTGCTGGGTAGCTTCGACCCCCAATATCTCAACCTTCCGGAAGAGGTTCTGGTGACGGTTATGCGCGACCACCAGAAGTACTTCGCCGTCGAAGATAGGCAGAGCAAACTCGCGCCGTATTTCCTCACCGTTCTTAACACCCAGCCCAGCAAGCAGGCCGACGAAATCATCCGCCACGGCAACGAGCGGGTTCTTCGGGCGAGGTTCAACGACGCACGATTCTTCTGGACCGTCGACCAGAAGATTCCACTCACCGAACGCGTCGAAATGCTGAAATCGGTGACCTTCCAGAAGGATTTGGGCAGTTATTACGACAAGACCGAGCGCGTGACTAAGGTCGTTCGGGAGTTGGGCTCTTCCGCGCAAAGCCAGGAACTCTCCATAGATGCGTTGGAGTTGGCAGCAAAGCTTGCCAAAACCGACCTAACATCCGAGTTGGTGAAGGAATTCACCGAGTTGCAAGGGATCGTAGGAGGGCTCTACGCAAAAACGCAGGGCCTTGACGACAGGGTTGCTCTGGCAATCTATGACCAGTACAGGCCGGAGTCAACAGAAGACTCAATCCCGCGCACTATCGAAGGACAGCTACTGGCAATTGCCGACAAGGCAGACACAATCGCGGGTATGTTTGGCATTGGCCTTGAGCCCAGTGGCTCTAAAGATCCCTTTGCATTGCGGCGTGCGGCGAACGGCATCGTGAAAATCTTGGCGGAAACAGCACTTCCGTTTCATCCAGCCACGATTTTTGCATACGCGGTTAGGGAGTATGAACCGATGGCGAGTCTGCCAGGTTTCCATCGGTTCGGCGCGCCATTCCAAAATGTAGAGCAGCCGATCTCTGCATTCACTCTTGAGCGAATTAGATTCTATCTTCAGGATGTGCGGCAATTCCGCTACGACATAGTGAACGCTGTGCTCAGGCAAACTGCATCATCCATAAAAACAGGCGCATATATTCCCGATGCAATTTCCCGCGCCGCAGCACTAACTGCGGTCCTCGGTTCTGAGGGTATTGCCGCTATTTCTGCAGCCTTTAAGCGCATTAAGAACATTCTCGATAAGGCTCGCGAAAAATCTGACCTGCCCGCTCAGAGGGTAAAGACCGAGTTGCTTACCGATCCCGCTGAGCGCACCCTGTACGATTACGCAGCTAGACTCACTCCAACCGTCGAGAATCTCCGCGCCGAACACAAATACCGCGAAGCCCTCGAACAGATTGCGACCCTCCGCCCTCACGTCGATCTCTTCTTCGACAAGGTCATGGTTATGGCCGACGACCCAGCCATCCGCCAGAACCGCCTCGCCCTCATCGCCATGGTTCTTGGCAACTTCTCCTCAATCGCCGACTTCTCGGAGATCGTAACTTCCTAGCGATGGAATTCCGCGAACACGTTCCGCTCGCCCCCTATACCACCTTCAAAATTGGAGGTCCCGCACGCTGGTTCGCAGAAGCCTCGACGGAAACTGAAATCTTCGAAGCCATCGACTTTGCTCGCAAGTGCAGCCTGCCACTTTTCACGCTCGGCGGAGGCAGCAACCTCCTCGTCTCCGACGCAGGCTTTTCCGGACTCGTCCTCCGCATTGCCCTTAAAGGGATTGAGCAGGACGAAGATCTCTTCCGCGTAGCCGCCGGAGAAGACTGGGACAGCTTCGTCACCCACGCGGTATCTCAAAGCTACGCCGGCATCGAGTGCCTGGCCGGAATCCCCGGAACCTTGGGCGGCACTCCGGTACAAAACGTCGGCGCGTATGGCCAGGAAGTCTCGGAAACCATCGCCGCCGTCCGCGTCTTCAATCTCGCCACACTTCAGTTTGATGATCTGTCTCCGGAGGACTGCGACTTCTCTTACCGCCGCAGCATCTTCAACTCCAAAGAGCGCGGACGCTACATCGTCACTCGCGTCGATTACTCCTTGAAGAAAGAGGGCCCTGCTCGAGTCGCCTACGCCGACCTGAAGAAACATTTCGCCGGAGCACCTGAACCATCTTTGACCGAGGTGAGCGCAGCCGTGAGGAATATCCGCTACCAGAAAGGCATGCTTATTGTGGCCGGCGATCCCGACTGCCGGAGCGCCGGCAGCTTCTTCAAGAATCCAGTCATCTCCGCCGACCACTACTCTCAGATCGTCGCCAAGCAAAGCGGCGAAGTTCCCAGTTACCCGGCCGGAGAAGACCGGGTAAAGCTCCCCGCCGCCTGGCTCGTCGAACAGGCCGGGTTCCACAAGGGATTCGCTCTCGGCCCCGCCGGAATCTCCAACCGTCACACACTCGCTCTCATTAACCGCGACGACGCGAAAGCCGCCGACATCCTTGCCCTCTGCGATCAGATCATCGCTGCGGTCGAGCGAGAATTCAGCATCCGACTCGAACCCGAGCCGGTTTTCTTAGGCCCCTGAAACCAAGCTCTGAAGCCACGCCCATCCAAGCTGCTCAAGCACACGTTCCCTATACGGTGCAAGCACGGCCCGTGCCGGACCTCGAATCAAGCTTCGGATCCTCAGCCCGATGCTCGTTCAAGCGGGGACGACCAGTCCCGGATGCTACGCTAAAAGCATTCATTATGATGCAGGACGTTCATCAACTGCGCTGCACCGGATGCGCTCGTGTGATCGCGCTCGAAGATCTTAAGGAGAATTTCCGCTGCGCCGAATGCGGAGATCTGTATGAGGTCGAGTATCCAGCCTGGAGCGCACAGGCCGGAACCGCTGCCAAACGCATGTTCCCCAACCCCAGCGCTCTCAGGTGGCTCTGGAAAGAGCGCCGCACCTCCACCGACCTCAGAGATCAAAGCGGAGTCTGGCGTTTTCGCGAACTGTTGCCCATTCTGCGCGATGAGGCCAACATCGTCTCCCTGCGCGAAGGCAATACGCCGCTCTACGCTCTACGCCGCGCCGCGCGTGCAACCGGCATCGCTCAACTCTGGGCCAAGCACCAGGGCATGAATCCAACCGGTTCCTTCAAGGATACAGGCATGACCGCCGCTCTCTCTGTCGCGCACGAACGGGGATTCACGTGGGTCGCCTGCGCCTCAACCGGAAACACATCGGCAGCCATGGCCGCCTACGCCGCCCGAGCTGGCATGCACAGCCTCGTCCTTATCCCCGAAGGCAAAATCGCCTGGGGGAAACTCTCGCAGGCCATCGATTATGGCGCGCTCACCTGCCAGCTCCATACAGATTTCGATGGCTGCGTCCGCGTGCTTAGCGAAGTTGTCCGTCGCGCACCGGTGTACCTGCTCAACTCCGTCAACCCGTATCGCCTCGAAGGACAAAAGACGCCCGCCCTCGAAATCACGGAGGAACTTGACTGGCATGTTCCCGACCATCTCATCGTACCCGGAGGCAATCTCGCCAACAGCTCCGCGCTTGGTAAGGCTTTTCTGGAGATGAAGCACCTCGGTCTTACCGACCGCGTCCCGAAGATATCCATTGTGCAGGCCGAAGGCGCCAACCCGCTTTACCGCAGCATGCAAGCCAACGACGGCCACGACCTTATTCCTGTCGAAGCCCACACGCGCGCCAGCGCGATCCGTATCGGCAACCCGGCGTCGTGGAGGAAGGCAGTGCGCGTCGTCCATGCCACGGGAGGATGGGTCGAGCAGGCCACCGAAGCTGAGATTGCTCTTGCCAAAGCCGAAATCGGAGCTGAAGGCATCGGTTGCGAACCGGCATCCGCCGTAACGCTAGCCGGACTAAAGAAATTTGTCGCGGCAAGGAAGATTGATGCCTCAGAAACCGTGGTTTTGCTGCTTACCGGCCACACTCTCAAAGACTCCGACTACACCATCCAATACCATCGTGGCGACCTGCTGCGCGACGATGAGCTCACAACAGTGCGCGCAGAGATCGACGTCACACGTCGCAATACGGTCGAGCTCAATGCTGACGCCGATCAGGTCCTCCGCGTACTCGAGCGGGTTGCGCAATGACCCGGCAAGCAAGCGATGAACAAACGGCCGGAGTGGCTCCGCTACACCTGCGCCTTCCCGCAACCTCGGCAAACCTCGGCCCAGGCTTCGACACGCTGGCGATCGCTCTGAACTTCTATCTTGAAATACACGCCCGCGAAGCCGACGTATTCTCCATTAACGCCAGCGGCCGCAACCCCGAGGTCTGCGGATCGCTCGAGCGCAATCTGCTTCTCGATGTCTACCGCAAGACCCTCGCCGCGCATCAACGCGAAGCAACGCCGCTTGCTCTTGATGTTGCCAACGGGATTCCGCTCGGAATGGGCTGCGGCTCTTCTGCCGCCGTGCGTCTCGCAGGAGTAGCGCTTGCCGCCCACTTCGGCCAACTCGGTTGGGACCGCGAACGAATTCTCGACGAAGCCACAAAGCTCGAAGGTCATCCTGATAACGTCGTCGCCTGTTCGATGGGAGGCTTCATAGCTGGCTGCTGGGACGGCATCAAGCTGCGGGCTGTTTCCTTCCCAGTGCCCACCGCATGGCAGGCACTCGTTGTGCTTCCTGAGAAGCCTCTCGCCACTGTGGCATCGCGCGCCATGCTCCCGCCCACCTACAACCGCGCCGATGTTGTTGCCAATCTCCAGCGTGTTGCCGTACTCACCGCTGCCTTTGCCACGGGCCGTGGCGAATACATCGCCGAAGCGATGCGCGACCGCATGCACCAGCCATATCGCAGTAAGTTTTGTCCGCTCCTTCCGCGCTTGTTGCCATTGTCAGGCTCGGACAATATCCTCGGCGTCGCGTTGAGCGGTGCAGGCCCGGCGGTGTTGCTGCTGGTCCAGTCTTCGGATGCGATCGAATCTATCGAAGCTCGCATCCGACAGGCTGTCTCCGAACTTGGACCGATCGAAATCGTCCGTTGCGAAATTGAAAATCAACCCGCAACAATGCTCTCAGACGCACTACCACTCCCGTAACGTAAAAGCAGCATTACCTTAGGATTACCTAAGATTTCTTGCAAGAAGGCCTCGAAAGCAATACTTTCGCAGCGTGGGCAGTTCTGGGGGAGGGCTGCTCTAGCGCCTGGGTTCCTTAATCGGAGCCCGGGCGCTTTAATTTTGCGGCGCGTGTTGAGAAAGCCGGTGAATCACGTCCCGCTCACCCCCTGCAACACTCCATCGCCGCCTTACATGAACTTCTGCTTCCGCGATTTTCCACGAATTCCAGCCGGTCTTCTCAACACCACAAGACCTATCGTGGACAATGAATCGCACGCGCCGGTCAATCCAGCCCAGTCGCCCGACAACGTGGGTCGAACGTCGAGGACAGCATCGCTCGCCATGGCTTCTCCCATTCGTAAAGATCGAATGGTGTCTGGAATGGGCCGCCGGGGCGCTCGGCAGCTGGGCTTTCCTCGATATTGTGAAATACCTCAGCACGTTTTCGCTGCTCGTGGCCGTGGTGCTTTCCTTCGAGGAGAGCGGTGATCGAATGCGGCAGAGGCACTATGCTGCCTGGGTAGCCATCAACAGCGCACAGGGCAACGGGGGGCAGCGGCGGATGCATCGGGGCGCTCCAGGAGCCGAATCGAGATCGTGTACCTCTCGTCGGGCTCGACGGCTCCATGACGTTCTGCGGGGCGTTCAGCTAGCGAATGCGATGCTAAGCCGCTGCTCATTTCAGGACGCCGAGTTACGGCAGAGTGTGTTTCGCTTTTCTGACCCCACCTATTGCAGCCTTCGATCGGCAAACTTCCGCAACGCTGACTTGACCATGCACAGCTCGCCGGCACCGACGGCACGGAAGCGGATCTCACCAGCACAAATCTGAGTTCTGCAGAATTGGAGCGGACTGCTCTCTTATGCTGATTTCTTATGCTGATTTGCGAAATGCGAACCTCAGCAATGTACGCTGGAAGGAAATTTCATCCATGCATCTTGCCAATCTCTTCGGAGGCAGCAATGCTCCCGCTGGATTTCTTCGGTCTGCGCTTTCTCATGGAGCTGTCACCGCCCAATCCGACGGGGAGTGGACAAAGTTACAGAACGCCGCAAAGTGCTAACATGAGGCTTCAGAATCTCCTGATAAGAAGATAAGCTGCGCCTGCGCTGGCCCGATCGCTACGCGATATCTCCCACTTAGCACATATCCTGGACTTATCCTTCGCGTTCCTGGCTTTTTAGATGCAGTTACTTAACAGTGCCGTAACTTCCGTGCGACATAACCCTTACAACAATAAGACGATCTCCCGACCTCTTCGTGGCAACTATTCTTCCAGAAAAGCCTACCGTTCAATCGGGCGGATCACCCCACGCCCACTCGAAAAGTGGAGAAAAAGCATCATGCAGAAGTTACAGAGCATTACGAAGCGTCCAGTAAATCGCCGTTCATTTATGAAAAGCGGAATGCTGGCGGGTGGCGCAGCCACACTAGGCGCCGGGTTACTCAGTGGAGGGAAGTTAGCCTTTGGTCAGGGCAGCAGTGGCAGCCTGACGAAGGGGGATGCCGCGATACTTCGTTTTCTCGCCGCGGCAGAACTCATCGAGAGCGATCTATGGACTCAGTATGCGGAACTGGCTGGTATCACCCCTGGAGAACTCCCTCCGGAGGTAGTCCAGGCCCCACCTAGGAACAGCTACCAGGCTGCCTTTCTCAATCTCGATGGCGACGGCGCACAATACATAACCAGCAACACGCTGGATGAAGTGAGCCACGCGGAATTCCTGAATGCCTATCTGGAATCAAAAGGCGCGGAACCGGTCGACCTAGATGAATTCCGCACTCTGCCGGGAAGCCAGGCGACAGGGGCACAGGATATTCCGCGTCTCACCAACCTCATGCATCTGAATGTAGACACAAGCTGGTTCATTCGTTATCGGAGCGCGACAAATCCCGACCTCGGCGCCACGTTTCCGCAGGCGGTAAATATTACCAACCGCACGGCCATTCCGAAAACGGATGCCGACTTCAATGACGCCAACCATATTCAGGTCATCGCGAATACCGCGGCCTTTCACTTCGGCACAATTGAACAGGGCGGCTCAAGTTTGTATGCCAGCCTCTCCCGCAAGGTGACCAGCGAGGAAGTTCTCGAGATCACGCTTGGCATCGGAGCCGATGAGGTCGCTCACTTTCTGGAATGGGTTGATTTTGCAGGCAATGGGGTTCAACCGCCTGTTGCACCCGTCTCGGACCGAGGCCTGACGTTTCCTAATTTTTTCACCAAGGGTCCACTCTTCCAGCCAAACCTGATCTTCCCCGTTCCCTGCGAATTCATCAGTCCAAACCTTCCTCACTGTGCCATCATCCGCCCGTTAACTGACAAATTCGCGGGGGCAAGAGCTGCGGCTACCTTCCTCACGGATATGAACCTGTTTGCCGGGCAGCCGAAGAAGTTCTTCAGCACTTTACAACAGCTCGCCAATGAGGCAGACGCCGCTCAACGCGAACTCTAAGTTGTAGGGTATTCATTTCAAAGATGGTCCCGCGCCTGTCCAGGCCGCCAGCCAGACCGGCGTATCCGATTCGTTCTTTTCGGTCAGGCACGGGGCCATCCATCCTTGCGACTTTTCGCTCACAACGTCATCTTATCTTCGATACACTGTATGAGTAGATTCGCACCGTAGTGAAGTGCGAAACAAAGGCTCGCAGAGTCAAGGAGAAATATGGCGGTTCAATCAATAGTGGAACTTAGCGATGCAAACTTCGATCAGGAAGTTCTGAAGTCGGAGCAGCCAGTTCTGGTTGATTTCTGGGCGGCGTGGTGTGGTCCTTGTAAAGCACTTGCGCCCGTCGTCGACGAAGTGGCCACCGCGTACGTCGGCAAAGTCAAAGTTGCGAAAATGGATGTAGACCGCAACCAGGCCACCCCCATGCGCTACGGAATCCGTGGTATCCCCGCACTTCTGCTCTTCAAAGAGGGCAAAGTCGCAGACCAGATCGTAGGCTACGTTCCGAAGGAGACGATCGAGCGCAGCCTGGCGCGGGTAATCGCGTCGACACCGGAGTCTGCCCCTGCCGTTGCTGCAAAGCCTCCGGCTGCGGAGCAGGCCGCCGCAGCACCGGTCGCCGCTGAAGCAAAGTAATCCGAAGCCCGGGACTCGATGGGTGTCCCGGGCTTTTTTGCGCCCAATTGCTCCTAGGCGGGTCGCACACAGCGGCCGCATGCTTCATTTCGCGTTCAAGAAAGCATCCAGCATCTCGGTTCTGGCCCGACCGCGTCCCGCGCAACTCGCGGCGATCGAGAAGGGTTTATAAAATTGTCTGGAATCAACCGAGGCAGTCATGCGTCGAAACGCCCTCCTCTTTTCCGTGCTGATGACCATCGCTTCCGTCGTTTCCTGTCTCGCGCAGACCAGGAAGCCCGCGCCCGTACCAGCCCGGCACGGAGCGGCTGCCGTCCTCCCGCCGCTGACCGACGAAGAGCGCGCCATCCAGATGCTGAACCGCTTCACCTACGGCCCGCGGCCTGGCGATGTCGAAGCCGTCATGAAAGCCGGCCCCGACGCGTGGTTTGAGAAACAATTGAACCCCGACAGCATCCCTGATCCGGTCCCCGACAAGCGCCTCGCCGACTTTCCCTCCCTTTATCTCCCTCCCAATGAGGTGCTCGTTGAGTTTCCGCCGGGCGCGGTCGTACGGCAGGTTGCGGACGGCAAGCGCTCGGCACCGCCCGACCCGGTGCTCGAAGGCGCGTATGAGGTTCTGGTCGCCGTGTCCAACCATAGGAAGATGGAGCAGGCTCAGCAGGGTAATCAGCCCGAGGTGGCGCCCGAGATGGCTGAGGCTCAGAAGGTTGCGCAGCACAAACAGCAGCAGACTTCCGCCGCGGTGCTCGCCGATGAGGTGCTGGCATTTCCGAAAGATCAGCGCATCCAGGCCATCATGAAGATGCCGGTTGACCAGCGGATCACGCTTGTGGCCTTCGTGCCCGACCCGCAGCGGACCCTCTTATTCAACGACTTCTCGCCGCACGATCGCGAGATTTTCAACCTGATGGCCGGAATGCAAGTCATCGACAGCGAACTACAGCAGGCGAAGGTGCTGCGCGCGATCCTGAGCGAGCGCCAGCTGCAGGAGGTCATGACCGACTTCTGGTACAACCACTTCAACGTCGATCTCACCAAGGGGCCGGATCGCTGGTATACCCCCACATATGAGCGCGACGCCATCCGCGCACATGCCTTGGGAAAGTTTCGCGACCTTCTGCTGGCAACGGCGCAGCATCCGGCGATGCTCTACTACCTCGACAACTGGTCGAGCATCGGGCCGGACTCGATTGCCGCCGGAAGACCCAACCAGAAGAAGCGTGATCGGGGTCTCAACGAAAATTACGGCCGCGAGGTCATGGAACTCCACACGGTCGGCGTCAATGGCGGATACACGCAGGCCGATGTCACCAATCTCGCAAAAATCATGACTGGCTGGACCATCGACCAGCCAGAGCAGGGCGGGGGATCCGTCTTCGATCCTCGCAAGCATGAGCCCGGCTCGAAGAAGTGGTTCGGCCAGGACGTGAAGGAAGATGGCTACGCCGAAGGCCAGCATGCGCTCGAATGGCTCGCCGCCCAGCCACAGACGGCACACTTTATCTCCTATAAATTAGCCCAGCGCTTTGTTGCCGACGAGCCCCCGGAGGAGCTCGTCGACCGCATGGCGAAGACTTATCTGGCCAGCGACGGAGATATCAAGGAAGTGCTTCGCACCATGGTGCATTCGCCCGAGTTCGACTCGCAAAAGTACTACCGCGTGAAAGTAAAGACGCCTCTCGAATTCGTGGCCTCCGTCTTTCGTGCGACCGACACGAACCCGTCGAATCCCGGTGCATTGGTGGGAGTCATTGGCCGCATGGGTGAGCCGCTCTACCAGATGCAGGTGCCCACTGGATATTCCACCACCGCCGACCACTGGATGAACTCAGCCGCTATCGTCGACCGGCTTAACTTCTCGCTCCAGTTCGCGAACAGCAAAGTTGGCGGCATAAAGTTCGACGCACCCCGTCTGCTTGCCGAAGGGCTTCTGGCCCGAACCGCAACCCCCCCCGCGTCGCTGCACGGATCGAGCCACACCCAGGCCGTAGCTCTCACCTCAACCGGGCTCCCGAGCGGTCAGGAGGAAGCTCTGGGCCTGATGGAGCAGATGCTGGTCGATGGCAAGGTTTCGGAGAAGATCAACGACGTCATCCACAAAGAGCTGGCCGGCGCGCAGCCATCCAACGATCCGGCACAGACGCTTAACACTATGACCGCGCTGATTCTGGGCTCACCAGAGTTTCAGATGCACTGACGGTGACGGTTCCATCTATGTTGGGCATCCGAACCCGAACGGTATACCCACAGCAAGGTTTAGGACCTTCGCTGCGGCATCCGCTTGGAACCTTTCACGGCGACAACTTTAATCGTCGCCGCTTCGCAGGGCGGCCAATTTGGGCATGCCTGCACTCATCCTTAGTGCTGCCCTTTTCCTTGCGGCCCAAAGACAGCCGGGAGTAGGCCCTGCTAGGACCCCATCGGACTTGAACAATGGCAACCGTGAGCTAGATGGCGACGAATATGGATAAGAGCGCCGATGAGTCCGGGATTCAGCTCATCCCAGACCAACGCTCCGGCGGTTTCAAGCGAACTTGCAGTAAGGTCGTTCCGTTGCTGAAGGGCCCGGCTCATGCAGCCGGGCCCTTCGAGTCTTCCATAAACCACTTTGAATCAAGGACGGTAGCGTAACCCTTTTATTTTCAATGACGTGCTGAAACTACTTCTTTTCCTATGAGTTACTCGTAGTCCATTTTATTTTCTATGATCTACCCGCGAAGCAGGGTATAAAAGTCCAATAGAATGAATGATTTCGCAGTCGTGCAAAGGCCAGGTGTGGGAGTACCTAATCCGGTGTTACTCCTGCAAAGAGCGCCGAATCGTCGGCAATGGCGATATGACCTGGAGCGGCCACCAGCAGATAGCGTTCCACCGCCAGAGTCTGGCGGATAAGGTCGCCCACCCGCACGAGAACGCCGGCCTGAGTACTGTGCTTGCCGAAGGCCGCCAGCTTCATTTCAGACAGATCGCCTAGCTCCAAAGTAAGCGAATAGGGTACCGTCGGAGATTTCGATAACTCGGGCCGGTCTCGAACGTTAATGAACGGTGTATCCGCGTAATAGAGCTTCTGCGGTGCATAAGGAGCAAGCGCAGTCTCAGGGAACTCCGCGCGCCCAGCCCAATGAAAGGCCGCTGTGGCAACGGCAGAGACCATTGTGTGGTCGCGGTGCAGGTTGACGCCACCATCCCCGGGAAAAGTAAGGACGACCTGTGGGCGCACCGAACGGATGTGTCCGACGATAGTTCCAACAAGCGCGTAGAAATCCTGCCGCGGCAACTCGCCGTCGGGGTAGTGCAGGGCTTCGCAGTGCGTAACTCCGAGAACTTCACATGCGGCAGCCAGCTCCGCGCGGCGCATACGGCCAAGATCGGCGCTGTCAGCCGCATCGCCGCGATGATGCGCCGCCTGTCCGTCCGTCAGGCACAGAAGGCTGGTTTCGACACCGTCCCGGTGCGCCATCAGGAGCGCGCCGCCAAAGGCACCACTCTCGTCGTCGGGATGCGCGGTCACGCAAAGGAGGCGGAAGGACAAGTCGTATCCTCAGCAGGGGAGTGGTCAGCCGATGACGGCACGTCCCACGGCAGCGATGTCTGCGCCACGGGACGGAAGCTCTTGCGATGTAGCGGGCAAGGTCCGTGCTTCTCAAGCGCAGCTAGGTGCCGCGGAGTGCTGTAGCCCTTGTGCGATGCCAGGCCGTACTCG
>CAYVSQ010000211.1:0-9616 GCA_964453815.1 uncultured Acidobacteriaceae bacterium
CACGGTGGGCGGTGTCATGCCCCACTCTTTTTCGTCGACTGGTTTGCCGATCTTGTTGAGATCGTAGGCTGTTTCAAACGCGCTGGAACGGCGGATATTGCCGACCAGGTCGTCGCTCTTGACTTCGAGTTTGGAGTAATCGCGCCACTTCTCGGGATAGCCGATTTTCTGGCGGAAAGCAGCAAGCTTGGCTTCGGCTTGTTTCTTGGTGTCGGCCGTCATCCACGGAAGATTCTGGATATCTTCGTCGAGGGATTTTTCGAGGGCAGCAACGAGCTTCTCCATGTTGGCCTTTGCCTGAGGAGGGAAATTTTCCTTCACCCAATCCTGTCCTACTGCTTCGCCGAGAGCCCGATCGGTGAGCGCGGTGCAGCGCTTCCAGCGAGCTGTCTGCTCGGCCTGTCCTTGCAGGGTTTTCTGGAAGAAGCCGTAGTTGAGATCGACATAGGGGCTGGAGAGCCAGGGCGCCGCTCCGCTGAGAGCATGGAAGCGCAGGTAGCTCTTGAGGCTGTCGAGGCTCTGGCTCTGGATTACTTCATTCATGGCTTTGAAGAAGTCCGGAGTACCGATATTAAGCTCATGAATCGCGGGCGCGCGTATGCCGGACAGATAGGCACTCCAATCGAAGCTGGGGGCCAGAGTATTGAGGTCGGAGACGGGCAGCAGGTGGTAGCGTTTGTCCGGATCGCGGAGATCGACGCGGGGCAGCGAGCCTTTGGCCAGCGCGGTTTCAATGGCCAGCACGTTAGCGGCTTCGGCAGCAGCCTTGTCGTCGTTATCTCCGGCAAGCTTGAAGAGGCTGATGATGTATTCCTTGTACTGTTCGCGGATCTTGGTCATGCGCGCGTCGTCCAGCAGGTAGTAGTCGCGGTCGGGAAGGGTCAGCCCGCTCTGGAAGGCTGCGCCGATCTGACGCGTCGAGTCTTTTTGATCTTGTTCGGTATCGAAGCGGAAAAAGGCGCCAGTTGCATCGTCCGCCTGTAGACGGGCGACGAGCGGAGCCAGTCCTTGCTTATCGGTGAGTGCGTCGATGTTGGCGAGGACGGGCAGTATGGGCTTCTCGCCGAGCTGATCGGCGAGATCGGAGTTCATGCAGGCAGCGAAAAAGGCGCCGTATTTCTGCTGAAGCGGTGTCTGCGGGTTGTTGGCAGCCCGGCTGAGGTCGACATAGAGGAGGTAGCGGTCGCGTTCATTCAGTTCATTGAAGCGGCCCCAACGAGCCTGATCCCCCGGAATAGGGTTGTTCTTGCGCCAATTGCCGCAGGCATAGGCGTAGAAGTCGACACAGGGGTCGACCGACTTGTCGATGGCGCTCAAGTCGAAGCTGTGAAGCGTTCTCGGTTCGACGGGGACGGCTGCCTTGTTGGCAGGCGCAGATGTACTTTGAGCGAAGGCAAGACCGCTACCGAGAAGGAGCGTACTGGCGAAACGGAAGATGTGCATGGATTCCTCTGAAAATATGGCCCGGGTCTTTTTGGGGCGAATGAGTCTGGGCACAGGAGACATGCCCATGGAGAGAAAATATCACGATGCGCCCAGAGGGAGCACGTTTCGCGAGCAGAGCAACAGGGGAGGAAGAGAAGCTAGCTAGGGCCTAGAAGATCTTCAAGTGAATGGTAAGGTACTTTTTCGGGTCCTTGCGGATGGCGGTGACCAGATCACTGGCATTCGTGATCATTTGATCGGCGTGCTGGTAGAGTGACGGATTCTTTACCAGCTGACCAACAGTGCCTTCACCTTTGTCGATATTGGTAAGAATCGAGTTGAGTCGGGTGACAGTGTCAGTCAGCTTCTGTTGAAATTGCGGATCTTTGGCTAGCATGCCGAGGGTGCCCTTGCCGGCATTGACACCGGCGAGCAGCTGATTGAGGTGGTCCGTAGACTGGCGTAGATTGTTGTAGACAGCGTCATCTTTGAGAAGTTTGCCCAGGGTGCCATGGCCCTGGTCGAGCTGGTTGGCGATGTTCTGCAGGCGGCCGACACCATCGTTGAGGCGATTGTAGAGGGTGTCGTCAGCGACCAGTTTACCGAGGGTGCCCTTACCTTTGCTGATCCCATCAACTAGGCCCTGAATCTCGTTTACCGCCGCCAGAGCCCTGTTGTATAGGGCGGGATCGTTGACGAGCTGACCGATGGATCCCTTTCCGCTATTGAGCGAATCCACCAGATTGTCGACTTTGGCGAGGATCACATTGAGCTGTTCGATAGTTCCCTGGCTTGATTTGATTACGTCGGTCAGGTTGGGCGTCTCGTTAGTCTTGAGCTCGCCTCCGTTCTGTATTGGACCACCGGTCGCGAACTTGCTGTCGATGTTGACGACGGTGTCGCCGAGGACACCGATGGTTTCGAGGCTGCTTTTCGAGTCGGTATGAAGGAAATGGCCGTATTGCTCCCCGACTTTCATCGTCACCTGGACGGGCGTGAGCCTGCGCTCAGGCACGATTCGAATGCTCTTGACGTTGCCGATGGTGACGCCCTGCAGGTTGACCGGCGCGCCGACCTTGAGGCCCGCGGAATTCTCAAAATAAGACACGACCGTTAGCTTGCCGGTCAAAAAACCGCCAGTGCTGCCCGACATGAGGAAGACGAGCGCGGCGAGCGCGGACAGAGCCACGATGACCAGCACGCCAACCTTTAGTTGAGACCACTTGACTTGCTGCTGGCTAGGCAAAGACTCCCTCGGGAAAAACGATCATGTCGAGCGAACAACCGCTCTGGCTGTGAGCATACCAAACCAGGGCTGCTCGCCCTAATGCGGTTAGCGGCTCCGGGCATGAAGCATCGCAACAACTTGCGGTTTGGATGCCCCGTCAGGCCAGACTGTTGCAGAAAGAGGCTGGCCGGTCGCGGAGAAGAGGTTTGTCGCGTTTTGGAACGCAGAACTGGTTCTCAACAGGCTTAGTTCTCAAGATGAACCACGGCCATGGCGGTAGTGTTGCTGTGGGTTAACGACAGGGAGATGTGCCGGACTCCTAATTTGGCGGCAATCTCGCCGGCGCGTCCCGAGAAGTACAGGGTAGGGCGCTGGCCGGGCTCGCGGCGGACTTCGAGTTCCTTCCAGCTGATGCCATACTGAATGCCGGTGCCGAGAGCTTTGGCTCCAGCCTCCTTGGCCGCGAAGCGCGCTGCGAAGCTTTCTGCGCTGTTCTTCTTGCGTTGGCAGTATTCGATTTCCTCAGCGGTAAAGATGCGGTGGGTGAATCGCGCGCCATAACGGGCAATGGACTGAGCTATACGGTCGATTTCAACGATGTCAATGCCTGTTCCTACGAGCATGAAGGCAACTTAAATCATTTTTACGGAGAGTGTAAGCAAAGAGCATAGGTCATCGCAGAAGTCCCAGTGCGGGACAGCTAACGAAATATCCGGCCGATGGGAGCAAACAAGCGTGCGCGATGGTTACCAATCTGAAGGCTCCGACGGTTCCGATGGATGGATGCTGAGGCTGGCGGCGTTGAGCCTCGACGAGCCGGAGAGGACTGTGCGCGTTTTGACCGGCGCCCTGTTGGTCTGCGGCGGGGCGTGCTGACGCGGAACCGGAAGAGGGGATCGCCGCCTTTGGACTTCGAGTTTGCCCGTGCAGCTTGCGTGGAAATTTACGCGGTGTTAATGGGCTGCGGCCTGGAGTGAGCCAGGACTCGCCCCCCCGGATGGTCGAATTGTGCCACGGCACCAAAATCTTATCGAGACGAAGGCGTTCGATATTGCGCGCGTGGATCTGGTGGTCTACAGCAATCCCTCGAAGCGGTCCCACGGCGAGTCGCAGTCGGCGCTGCTGGGTTGATCCTGTCCGTTGATTCAGGGCCGGCTCAACCGGCCTCAACCAGGCCGTAGCGTCGCTGCCAGGCTTCCCGCAGCCGGGCCCAGACGCGCTTTTTCTCGTCCTCGCCTGCCTCGTCGTCGGCGTGTTCCACGAAGCGTGCGGACTCCTCTTTCGCCAGCTCCAGCAGGGCGCGGTCGCGGAGGAGATTGGCGACGCGGAAATCGGGCAGGCCGGCTTGGCGAGTGCCGAAAAATTCTCCGGGGCCGCGAAGCTGGAGGTCCAGCTCAGCCAGTTCAAAGCCGTCTTGGGTGCGCACCATTGCGGCAAGGCGCTCCTCGGCCTGGGGCGAGATTTTTCCGCCGGTCATGAGGATGCAGTGAGACTTCGTAGCCCCACGGCCCACTCGTCCGCGAAGCTGGTGAAGCTGGGCCATGCCAAAGCGCTCCGCGTGTTCGATCACCATGACACTCGCGTTCGGAACGTCAACGCCGACTTCGACTACCGTAGTCGAGATAAGCACATCGATGTCGCCGCGTTGAAAACGGCGCATAACGATCTCCTTTTCGTCGGCATCCAGGCGGCCGTGCAACAGGCCGAGGCGTAGGCCGTTCAGATGCGTCGCACGCAGGTTCTCGTACATCTCGGTCGCCGATTTCAGCGTAGGCTTCTCGAAAAGAGAAGATGTTTTCTTCTTCGCGACTTTCGTGCTGGCGGACTTCTTAGCGGGCTTCGCCTCCTCCTCGGCTTCGGCCGTGGCAAAATCGAGCTCAGGCTGGTCGTCCTTCGGTCCTTCGATAAGGGGATAGACGACGTAAGCCTGATGGCCGCGCCTGACCTGCTCACGAACCAGATTCCACACGTCCTCCGCTCGCGCGTCGGAGACCTGTTTAGTGACAATCGGCGTACGGCCAGGGGGCAACTCATCGAGCACGCTGAGATCGAGGTCCCCATAGAGTGACAACGCCAAGGTGCGCGGGATTGGAGTTGCCGTCATCACCAGAACATCCGGCTCGGCAGCGTTAGGCTTCTTCATCAGGCGGAAGCGCTGCAGGACGCCAAAGCGGTGCTGCTCGTCAACGACGACAATGCCGAGGTTCGCGAAGTCGACCTTTTCTTCAATCAAAGCATGGGTTCCGATAACGAGATCGGCTTCTCCATGGAAGATGCGGCGGCGGGCGAGCTTCTTCTTGTCATCGTCGAGCGAGCCCGTGAGCAGGACGATGCGATAGCGGCGCGACGATTTTTCAAGCAGCTTGCGCGCGGCAAGATAATGCTGGGTGGCAAGAATTTCCGTCGGAGCCATCAGCGCGGCCTGACAGCCGTTTTCAATCACTACGAGCATGGCCTGCAGCGCGACGATGGTCTTACCGGAACCGACATCTCCCTGGAGCAGCCGGCGCATGGGCGACGTCTTGCGCAGGTCAGAGACGATTTCGCCGAGAGCGCGCTTTTGCGCCGTGGTGGGGTGAAAGGGCAGAATCTGTCGAATCGCTTCGCGGACTCTGGCATTGGTCTCGAAGGCGAAGCCCGTGCGTTCCTTCATGCGGCGTCGCTTGAGTTCGAGTCCGCATTCCAGGTAGAAGAGTTCTTCAAAAATGAGGCGCTTGTGCGCAGGCGTGGCTGAGGCTTGGAGCTGCGACATGGGAGTGCCTGCGACAGGAAAGTGCACCGTCCGCAGAGACTCCTCCCGGCCAGGCATGTTGAGGCGCGCGAGCAGGGCTGCAGGCAGCGTTTCCGAGACATGCCCGCGAAGCTCCTGGATCAGGTTGTAGATGATGCGGCGAATCCATCGAGAGGCCAGGCGGCTGCCGCCGAGCGATTCGTAAACGGGAGTGATGCGTCCAACTTCAAGCAGACGGGTTTCGTCGTCGTCGTCTTCTGGCAGAACTTCGAACTGCGGCTGGATCATTTTGAAATTGCGCGTCGAACGCGAGGGCTCGACCTTGCCGTACAACGCGACCATCTGGCCAGGCCTAAATTTTCCCTCCAGATACGTGCCGTGGAACCACATGCACTTCAACGTAGACAGGTCCTGTCCCACGGTCATATCGAAGATAGGCATGCTCCGGGTGCGCAGCAGAGCGGTGCCCCGCACCTCGGCGATAACGCTGGCCATTTCGCCCGGAACGAGATCGGTCAACGCGCGGGGATGCAGGCGGTCTTCGTAGCGAAAGGGCAAGTGATAGAGAAGGTCTTCGACGGTGGCGATGCGCTTTTCCGCAAGAGTATGAGCGATTTGCGGGCCGATGCCTTTGACGAATTGAACGGGGGTGTCTAGCTGAACCACACCTGCGATGCTAGCAGGTGCTGCGCGCACGGCGACCCGCTTCGCGTCATTGCCTGAACGCCCCAGTCCTGCCTGGATGGCAAGTCCCGCCTGATAGACTTTGAGGGAATTTGGAGAGTCGTTGAATGCCAACAGTTGTAACCCTGGATCGAATTTCAAAAGCTTACGAACAGAAGATCGCGGTAAAGGATTTGAGCCTTCAGATCGATGAGGGCGTCATGTTTGGCCTGCTCGGCCCGAACGGGTCCGGGAAGACCTCGACAATCCGCATGATGATCGGGATCACCATGCCGGACTCAGGGACGGTGAGCCTCTTTGGCAAACCGTTTACACGCGAGAGCCTGAAGCGCGTGGGGTACCTGCCGGAAGAACGCGGTCTGTATAAGAAGATGAAGGTGATGGATCAGCTGGTGTTCATGGGCGAGCTGCGCGGGCTTGATCCGGCGGTAGCAGGGCGGCGGGCGCATGACTGGTGCGAACGGATGCAAATACTGGAGGCCATCGACAAGAAGACGGAAGAGCTTTCCAAGGGCATGCAGCAGAAGATTCAGTTCATTGCGACCCTGCTGCACGATCCTGAGCTGGTGATTATGGATGAGCCGTTCTCCGGGCTCGATCCGGTGAACGCAACCCTGCTGCAGGACACGTTGATTGAGCTGAAGAAGGCCGGCAAGGCGATTCTGTTTTCGACCCACCGCATGGATCAGGTGGAGAAGCTGTGCGATGCGATTTGCCTGATCGACCGTGGGCATCCTGTTCTTCAGGGCGGCATGCGCGAGGTAAAGTCACGGTATGAGCGCAATCAGCTGTTGATGAACTTCGAGGGCGACAATTCATTTCTCCAGCATCCGGCGATTGCCAGCTACAAGAACTATGGGGGACAGGCCGAAATCCAGCTGAAGCCCGGCGCAAACGCGCAGGAGTTGTTGCACGAGGCGATACCGAAGGCCACGATTACGAAATTTGAACTTGTAGAGCCGTCCCTGGAAGAGATCTTTATCCGGACGGTGGGAGAAAAAGTCGATGCGTGACATCTGGCTGATTGCGAAGCGCGAGTATCTGGAGCAAATTCGCGGCAAGGCCTTCAAGGTAACGACAATCCTCATTCCTGTTATTTTTATTGCCATCTTTGGCGTGATCGCATTGGCGGGGAAGAACTCCGGTGTGGGCAAGCACATTGCCGTGGCTACCGCGGACCCGTCGCTGGCGGCGCGCATTCGTGATCTGTTGATTGCGGACAAGGACGCGAAAATGACGGTGGACGTGGTGGCTCCTGCTACGGACGCGAACCGAATGGAGTTGTTGACCAAGGTAGACCAGAAACAGATCGACGGCTTTCTTTGGCTGGAAGCTCCGGCTGGTGGTCAGGTGAAAGCAACCTTTGCGTCGCGCTCATCGGGAGACTTCGCGACTGAAGGGAGAGTGACGAGTGCAGTGAATCACGCGCTGGTAGAACAGAGGCTTGCGGCGCGCGGAATTCCTTCGGCCGAAGTCGAGTCACTGACGGAACGGCTGGAAATCGACACGGTACAGGTCAAGAATGGCAAAGAGACGGCCAGCAATGCGATGAACACTTTCTGGGCCGCGTATGTGATGGCGTTTCTGCTGTCGTTCACCGTAGTGATGTATGGCATGAACGTGGGACGGTCGGTGATTCAGGAGAAGACCTCGCGCATTTTTGAAGTAATGCTGTCGGTGGTACGACCCGAGGACATGCTGGCCGGCAAACTGATCGGAATTGGCGCCGTAGGCCTGACACAGCTCGCGATCTGGGGCGGAGCCGGGGCCCTGTTCGCGGGCTCGGCGATGGCTTCGAGAATTATGGCGGGCGGTATAAAGTTCGAAGTTTCCGCCGCTCAGATGGTGCTGTTCTGTTTGTACTTCGTGCTGGGATATGCGCTCTACAGCACGCTTTTTGCCGGACTGGCATCGACCTGCGATACGGAGCAAGAGCTGCAACAGTATGCGCCACTGGCCGCTGTGCCGATTTGGCTGAGTTTTGGGATGATCACGTTTATTGTGAGCAATCCGAACTCCGTATGGTCGGTGGCAATCTCGATGTTTCCGCCGTGCGCGCCGATCACCATGTTTCTGCGCATGGCCTCACAATTTCCACCCACCTGGCAAATCGCTCTGTCGTTAGGTTTGATGGCGCTCTCGGTCTACATCATACTGTGGCTGTCGTCGCGGATTTATCGCGTGGGCATTCTCATGTACGGCAAGCGCGCGACACTGCCGGAGATGCTACGCTGGTTGCGGTATAGCTAAAGACGTGAGTGAAAGCGCGCGATTTTCCTTTGGCCAGCGCGTGGCTTTGTGGATTGTTCCTCGGCTGACGGCACTGCTGCTGGCCGCGATTGGCGCCACCCTGCGCTTCGAGGTCATCGCCGAAGAAGGTGCGGTTCCGGAGACTCCGCCGACCGCAGGCATTTTCTGCTTCTGGCATCGATGCACGCTGCCCTGCGGCTGGTATTTCCGCAAATTTCGCTGTTCGATTCTGATCAGCCGCAGCTTCGACGGCGAGTTGATCGCCCGGACGCTGGGATTGCTGGGATATAACAGTGTGCGCGGTTCGAGCTCACGCGGCGGGGCGGCGGGTCTGCTTGCCCTCAAAGGGGTTATCGAAAGTGGACTTCCAGTCGTCTTCACTGCGGATGGTCCGCGCGGTCCGATTTACGAGACAAAAATCGGGCCGGTGAAGCTGGCACAGATGACGGGCCAGGCGATGGGCAGCTTCTATCTGCTTCCGGAGCGCGCTTGGGTGTTGCGCTCGTGGGACCGATTCCTAATCCCAAAGCCGTTTTCTCGCGTGGCGGTGAGCTGGTCTCGAAAAGTCTCCCCTCCGGCGGCGGATGCCGATGCGCAGACACTGGAGGCGAAACGACAGGAGTTAAATGATGCCCTTGAACATGCCCGGCTTAGGGCGGAAGCACACTTTGCAAAGTAAAAGCAGCCGAATGCTGGTTTCCGATTTCGACTACGAACTTCCCGAAGAGTTGATTGCGCAGGAACCACCCGCGGAGCGAGCGGGTGCTCGTATGCTCGCGCTCGATCGCAAAACGGGCGCATGGGAAGACAGTATGTTTCGGGATTTCCCCAAGCTGCTGCGCGAGGGAGATCTACTTGTGCTGAATGACAGTCGCGTGATTCCCGCAAGGTTGTTCGCCCATCGCGCCGGGCTTCACACGCAGGCAGGACACCACACAAGCGGCCGCATTCAGATACTCCTTACAGAACAGATGTCCGATTGGGAATGGAAGGTTCTTGCGCGGCCAGGGCGGAAGGCCCTTGTCGGCGAAGTGCTGACCTTCGGAGAGGGCGAGTTGCGGGCCGAGATCGTTGCGCACGGCGAGTTTGGCGAACGCACGGTGCGCTTTGAGCCTGTCACAGATTTTTTTGGCGAGCTTGAAAAGCTGGGCCATATACCCCTGCCGCCGTATATTCATCGCGCTGACATGGTCACTGACCGTGAGCGCTATCAGACGGTCTACGCACAGCAGCGGGGGTCGGTGGCCGCTCCCACGGCGGGCTTGCATTTTACACCCTCCCTGGGGGAGGCGCTCCGC
>CAYVSQ010000212.1:0-2683 GCA_964453815.1 uncultured Acidobacteriaceae bacterium
GTGCCAGATTTCCGAGAAGGCGGTTTGAGTGCAGTTGATACCCAGAGAGTCACTCGGAGTAAAATCGGCGCTGGACCCAGTCGGCCACCATCTCTTCCGATGTGCCGACCGTTGGAAGGTGCCCGGTCGTCCCAGTTAAGGCCGTGAGGCAATCGTTGAAATTGGGAGACGATCCTCTTGGCGAGCACGGTAGCGAAGGACATGGAAGGCTTAACCGGCGGAGGTGAGACATGGCAAAGACAGTAGCCGACATCTTCATCGAGACTCTGGTGAATGCAGGCGTAAAGCGAGTTTACGGCGTCGTCGGCGACAGCCTGAATGGACTCACAGATGTGATCCGCCGCCAGAGCAAGATCAAATGGCTGCACACGAGGCACGAGGAGGTAGCGGCGTTCGCTGCCGGCGCTGAAGCCCACCTTACCGGAGAACTTGCCGTCTGTGCGGGCAGTTGCGGTCCCGGCAACCTTCATCTCATCAATGGCCTGTTCGATTGCCACCGCAATCGTGTGCCAGTCCTTGCGATCGCTGCGCAGATTCCAAGCCATGAGATCGGAAGCGGCTACTTTCAGGAGACGCGTCCCGACCATCTCTTCCAGGATTGCAGCCACTCCTGTGAGCTGGTCTCTCAGCCGGAGCAGATGCCGCGGGTATTGGGCATCGCCATGCGCACAGCCATCACGAAGCGCGGCGTTGCCGTAGTTATTATTCCCGGCGATCTCGCTCTCCGCGAATGCTCTGCACCGGCGCTTTCGCTCGGCATCGAGCATTCCGACTCGTACTTTTTCCCTTCGGAGAATGAGGTTCGCGCTGCAGTTAACATTCTTAACGGCGCACGCAAAGTCACGATCCTTGGGGGCGCGGGCTGTGAGGGAGCTCACGCCGAACTGATTGCGCTCGCCGAGAAACTGAAGGCGCCGATCGTCCACGCTTTACGCGGCAAGGAATTCATTGAGTACGACAATCCTTATGACGTGGGGATGTCCGGACTGCTTGGCTTCTCTTCGGGCTACCACGCCATGATGAACTGCGATGCCCTGCTCATGCTGGGAACGGATTTCCCCTATCAGCAGTTCTTTCCTAAGAACGCCAGGATCATTCAAGTCGACAGGCGAGGCGAGCAGATCGGACGGCGCACTCCGGTTGACTTGGGCCTGATCGGAAATGTGAAGGACACGCTGGACGTGCTGACTCCGCAGATTGAGAGCAAGACAGACCGGTCCTATCTCGATACATGCATCAATCACTATCACAACGCGCGCAAGAGCCTCGATGATCTTGCCACAGGCGAGCCGGGCGAAACGCCGATCCATCCGCAATACGTGGCAAAGATTGTAGATGAGCTTGCAGCAGAAGATGCGGTGTTCACCTGCGACGTGGGCACTCCTACTGTCTGGGCGGCGCGCTATCTGCACATGAACGGCAAGCGCAGGCTGCTCGGCTCCTTCAATCACGGCTCGATGGCGAATGCCCTGCCGCAAGCGATAGGTGTGCAGGCTAGCCATCCAGGCAGGCAGGTCATCACGCTTTCGGGAGACGGCGGTTTGGCCATGCTCCTCGGCGACCTGCTGACGCTGAAGCAGCTCAAGCTGCCGGTAAAGGTCGTGGTTTTCAACAACAGTTCACTCGGTTTCGTGGAACTGGAAATGAAGGCAGCCGGTCTGGTCGACTTCGGCACGGACCTGGTGAATCCGAATTTTGCGAAGCTGGCCGAGTCGGCGGATATCTTTGGCGTCCGCGTAGCAAAGCCGGAAGAGCTGCGTCCAGCGCTAAGCGAGGCGCTGCAGCACGATGGCCCCGCCCTCATAGAAGTGCTGGTGAACCGGCAGGAACTTTCCATGCCGCCGACGATCAATCTTGAACAGGCCTTAGGGTTCAGTCTCTATCTCATTCGTGCCGTGCTGAGTGGCCGCGGCGACGAAGTGATCGACCTCGCCAAAACAAACCTTATGCGATAACGAAGCAAAACCAGACTCAGGAGGGATGAAATGAGCCCAGTGTTGGAAGCGACAGCCGGCGAAAAAGCTTATCAGGTTTCTCTTTCGGGATATGACCTGATCAATTCTCCCCGTCTCAACAAAGGAACAGCCTTCACCGATCACGAGCGCGACATATTTCACCTCCACGGTTTGCTGCCGCCGCATGTGGGAACGCTCGACGAACAGCTTGGGCGGCGGATGCAGACGCTGGATGAGCAATCGACCCCCTTCAATAAATACGCCTTTCTCCGCGACCTGCAGGACATAAACGAGACGCTCCTCTATGCCCTTCTGGTTCGCAACGTCGAAAAGATGCTGCCTCTGGTGTACACGCCAACCGTAGGCGAGGGTTGCCAGCGCTTCAGCGAGATATGGAGAAAGCCGCGGGGACTGTTCCTCAGCTATCCGAACAAAGATCGCATCACGCAGATCCTGAGCCATCCCCGCTACGACGCCATTAAATGCATCGTGGTCAGCGATGGCGAAAGAATTCTCGGACTAGGCGATCAGGGTGCAGGAGGCATGGGTATTCCGATCGGAAAGATGGCCCTCTACACCGCGCTCGGAGGGATTCACCCGGAGCATTGTCTGCCGATTCTGCTCGACGTTGGAACGGATAATGAGGAAAGGTTGAAGTCTCCGATCTATATCGGATGGAGGCATCACCGTGTTCGCGGCCAGGAGTACGATGACTTCATCGAGACCTT
>CAYVSQ010000213.1:0-3529 GCA_964453815.1 uncultured Acidobacteriaceae bacterium
TGATGCATCGCACACGCGCAGCGCCCATCCATTCCGAATCGGCGGCGAAGGCTGCACTGCTTTGAGGTCCCGCCGTTTAATCTATTCCGCAATCGGTTCGTTGGGACACTATCCTCCGGATCGTCAGTGTTGCCACGGCCGCAAGGCTGAACCCAGATATTATCCTCTGGACGTTGACCTTGGCGATACGAACGGTTTCCATGTTGCGGAGCAGTTGCGAGGCTCCGGAATTGTCCTGCCAGGATAGTCTTTTTATCCGTTCACGAGAGTCTTGATTTCGTTGAGGCAGCTGAGGCGTTAGGCACCGCCGGCTATGTCTCTAAAGCGCAAATCGACCGCGACCTGGTGAAGACACTTCATAGTGTTGCGTAGTCGATAAGCTCAACATTTTGCTGTGCATCGCTTCATTGAGATCTCCATCCTCTTCTCTTTTTAGAGGCGCAGCCCGTGGGCCAATTCATCAGTTGCCATATTCTACGCGGACTGGAGCGCGCGTCCGAAGGCTACAAATGCTGGTAGTTGGAATTCTGATCGTTCACGGTCAGATGCTTGCTCACGCCGGTCACCAGCGTGTTGGCCACGTGATTTGTACCATCCGGCAACTGGGCGAACTGGGCAGCGATGGTGACTGCGTCTTTTGGGTCGTCCAAATACGAGGCAACCTGGACACTGACTAGCTGCTTCGTCTGATCATCGATGGTCATGGTCACCGAGTCGCCCGGCTTCACATAGTTCTTTATGACGAGGTTCACGCTGCCATTTACCGGTTGCAGCGAGATGTTGCCCTGCTGCTTCGCCTGCATCAGGCGGTCCGGATCGGGCGTGGTGTATTGCTTGGCCAGCGCACTGATCGACTGGCCATACTCCTGGTATTCCTCTTTGGCATGTGCCTCGACGCGCTGCTTCACACGTCCCTGACGGCCGCTCGGCTGCGCCTGCTCGTTGTTGATCTCGGTCTTCTGCGGCTTCCCGTCTGGCCCCATCTGGACCTGATAGACCTTGGTATCTTTCACATCGCCCTTGATTGCGATGCTCTCCGTTTCCTGCCACGTGTATTGGGCCAGCTTTGCCTTGTTCGCATCCTGCGCCGATTTGATGGCCATCAATTTGTCCAGCATCTGTGGGCCCTGCGCAGGAGCTTTCGCGACGTTCATCACCACGACTGCGGCGAGTGCGACTGTTAGAACAGCATTCGTGGTTCTGAATCCGAGAATGGATGAATGCGTCATATCTTCTCCTTATCGGTCTGTGGAACTGAAATCGCTTATTGCGCGACCTGTATCGCAGGCGGCTGCCATGCACCTTCGCCCGGAGGCAGAATCAACGGCGGCGCCTCTTTCGGCCAATACAGTCGCATCACCATGTAGATCGGGCCATCGGGAGCGGGAAGCCAGTTGGCTTTCTTCTACGCCGAAGGCGCGTCCTTCTGAATGTACATCGTCAGCGAGCCATCCGCGTTCTTCTTCATGCCGGGCAGCATCGGCGAGTTGATCAAATAGCGGTTGATGGTGTTCTCGATCAGCAGTTGCGTTTTGCCGTCATAGATCGTGACCGACCAGAACCCGTTCACCGGCGGATACTGACCAGCCGCGAAGGTCACCGTGTAGTTGTGCTTGCTGCCGTCAAGGGCCGCTCCGGCATTGTCATTCTTGGCGATGGGATAGACAGCCTCCTCAGCAGAATTGCCATAAATACCGGCTAGCGCTGCGGCGGCGTGCAGAAGCCAGTCACCGTGGAAGAGCGCGCGGTCTCCAAAGCCGGAACCAACGAGCCAGCCGTTGATGTTCTTGCCTATGTTGTCTCGCTGTTTCTCGATGCTGTCGTAGCCATCTTTAAGCCCGAGCGCCAGTTCGCCCTTTTGCGCCTCCAAGAGGTTCCGGAGCTCGAATGGCTTCCCCGCGTCGATTCCCACCTCGGCAAACTTTGCACGCAACGCCTTTTCTTCCTCCACTGGCGGGCAGAACTGAAGAATGAAGTTCAGAACCTTCGGGAACGGCAGCTTCATGTCGTCTTTGGTGAAAGGCGGGAAGTCGATCGCCGGTGCCGCGGGCGGTGCCGGTTGTTTCAGGAACTGCGAGAGCGGCTGAACCTCGTACCCGGCCTGAATTTTCTTCACATTCGGCATGTCGCTGGGACCGAAGAGCTGTGTGCGATAGATAGTCGCCAAGAACTGCGTCTCGGAGCTGAACTTGATGCCTTTCGGCGTCTCGTCTTTCCAATCCGGCTCAGTCACCACGTAGCATCCGGCAACCAGCAATGTTGCGGTCACCAAAATTGGTTGTGTCAGCCGAAGTGATCCGAATCCACGATTGCGGCAAAAAGAGGGCAGCCCTCACAAGCTGCCCTAGCCGATTACCTTCTCTTGGTCTTCTTGCGGCCTTACTGTGCACCGAAATTACCGGGCCGAGCTGTTCATTTCTACTGGCACAAGTGACAGTGGCGAACGAATTGTGGTGGGGCGGTGGGCAGTTGCGATCCTTATCAGATGGTGAGATCCAGGCGTTCTCTTTTGTCCGCCCCACATTGATTTCTTGGAACAACTCGGGTAGCTGCCCCGTACTAGCTGGCGCTGGCGGCGATTTTCGCGCACACTGCTGCTTCTTCTCGAACCCCGCTGGGTTCAGGCGCTTTCCATCAATTGTTGTGGTGGCGTAAGGGCCAGCTCACTTCGGCCATTGCTTGAACATCTTCTGGATCGCCTTCTCCACGATCTGCTGATTCTTGTTGCCGTTGTTGCTCAGCGTATCCTGCGCAACCCCTCGCCATATCAGAGACTGTGTCTTTGCGTCATACAGGTCGATAATCATCGTTCCTATGACATTCTGCTCCGGAGAAATTCCGCCCATTCCTCCGCCGATTCCGCGCATGCCCCACACGCTATAGGAAGTCTGCTGTTTCATGCCGCCGTTTGCAGTGACGATCAGGTCAGGATTCTGAGATTCCTGCACCAGTTGCAGACCCTTGGCCTGCAATGCGGAATCGATGTCCTGCTTCGCTACTTGCGCCAGTATCGAGTTTTGAATCTGATTGGCATTGTTGGAGCCCCATGCGTAGGTGTGGAACTGGGCGAAACTCTGGTCGTGGTTGAAATTGACTGAAACCTGTTGCCCGACGGCAATCGCGGATGTGATGCACATTAGCATCGCAAACAACACAGCTCTCTTTCTCATGTTCGTCACCCTTTCCGTATTTGGGACAGTTGCTTTTTCACCTTCTCGAAAATAACTACTTCGTCGTGTTCTAAGGAGTTGGAGTTGGCACAACGCGGTAGTACGCGCCGTTCGCGCCATAAGATGGCTGGAACCATGTAGTACCGCACAGATAGTAGGCGGTGCCGCCTACTGTAGATGAAGCGCAGCCGGGCGGTACAGCCGCGACGATTTCTCCCATGGAATAGGAAGTGTTCGCCGCTCCCGCAGCCACGCCGGCGTTGTAAGAGTTAGTGGTAGCAGCAGCATTATTCGCCGAAGCAACCTCCGTCCTGGTCACTACGCCAGCATTGTAGGCGTTGGCAGTAGCAGCTGCGACT
>CAYVSQ010000214.1:0-3266 GCA_964453815.1 uncultured Acidobacteriaceae bacterium
GCCGTCGCTCAAAATTGGCGGAGACGCGCCGGGTGGGAATTGCGAGGAGGAGCTGTTTACGACTTCAGCATTTTAGCAAAGCTTTTTCGTCTCTAGGTTGTGGATGTTCACCGGAGAGACAGACCGCTGTGGTTGGATAGGGTCTGGACAGGGATGTGGCTTCGTCGGCATCCCTGTCGTTGCGTCGGTGCTACAATTTCCCACACTCCTCCGATAATCAGCAGACACTTGGGCAGATTCGCGGCACCAGTGTGGATCTGCCCCTTTTCTGGATAGGAAGATCGATTCTGCGAGAGCGTCGCAGCTGATGGGAAGACGAAAAATCGCCCCGCTTTCCATTGTCAGGGAACGCGGGGCATTTTTATGAGCGTGTATCGTCGTTCTGTATTAAGAGACGCAGCACGTCATCGTAAGGTTTCCCGCTATCTATGGTGTCGGTCTTAATTCGCCGTCGAAGATGTGCCCCATCTTCTCCCGCTTGATTTTCAGATAGCGCTCGAAGGTTTCTTCAGGCTCAACTTCGGCGGAGATACGTTCGGCAACGATAATTCCCGCCGCCTCCAGAGCCTCGACCTTCTCGGGATTGTTCGTAATCAGGCGCACAGAGCCGACACCAAGCTGCTGCAGAATCATGGCGGGAAGCTCAAACTCCCGGCAATCCGGCCGATAACCTAGTTCCACATTGGCCTCGACCGTATCGAAGCCCTGGTCCTGCAACTCGTAAGCCTTCAATTTGGCCATCAGGCCAATGCCTCGGCCCTCCTGCTGCTCATAGAGAAGAATTCCAGTGCCCGCATCAGCGATCCGGGCCAGGGCCAGCTCCAGCTGCAGCCGGCAATCGCAGCGTAATGAGTGGAAGACGTCGCCCGTCAGGCATTGCGAATGGATCCGGACAATCGGCGATCCGGAATGGATATCGCCCATCACCAGCGCAACCGCGCCCTCGATGCGTACCGGGGGAGCCGTACCTCCCGGCTTGCAGGGCTCAGGCGAAACCACTTTTCCTTCAAAGCCGAGAATACGAAAGTGTCCCCAGCGGGTAGGGAAGTCCGCATCGGCTACTTTCCGAACACTTTCCAGTGGCATAGCAACATTATAGATGCGTTAATTGTCAGATCGGTTCTCGGCGTCGCGGCCCGCGTGTCGGGCGTAGAGTAGAGATGTGATTGAGTCAAAACTCATCCTCATCACCTTGCTGATCAAGCTCGGCGTGGCAGCCGCCGTATCGAGCGCTCTCGCCCGCACCCGCACCTTTCAGAACCTGCTCTTTACCCAGAACCGTACGCCGCCGCAAACCCTGGGCCTGCTGGCCTTCATCTGCATTCCTCTGACGTTGGGCGTCTGGGTGCGATTGGTCGTCCCCAACTTCTTTGCAGCGGATATCTCCTTCGAAACGACCATTATTCTGGGCATCCTTCTGGGGCCATTGTCGGCGCTTTCCGGCGCGGCCGTACTGTCGCTGCCCGCCATGCTGCACCACGAATATCTGTCACTGCCATTTAATCTCGCAGTCGCCATTACAGCCGGACTCTATGGCAAGTTCGTTGAAGAGGAGGAAGTCTGGTCATTCTCACCCTTCGTCGACCTCAGCATCTATCGCTGGATCCGCCGCAACCTGCGCAAGCCGCGCTTTGACCGTCAGGTCCTGCTGCTCATTCTGATCGTCGGCATGGAGATCGCCCGCGCCTGGATTCACGACTTGTATCCGACCCTCCTCTTCGCTCTAACCACCGATAGCTGGCCCGTTCGTCTGGCCACCTGGGCCTGCGCCGCCGTGGTGGTCGGCATTCCGCTCAAGATCTGGAACACCATCCGTACCGAGCGAACACTCGAGGAACAAAAGCGCCTCCTGCTCGAAGCACGCCTCGACGCCTTGCAGCGCCAGATCAACCCGCACTTTCTTTTCAACACCCTCAACTCCATCGCATCGCTGGTCCGGTTCCGTCCTGAGCAGGCCCGCGAGCTGATCGTCAAGCTGGCGAACATCCTGCGCGCGCTCCTCAAGGACCACGACTCCTATATCCTCCTGCGCGACGAGCTGAGCTTTACAGACGACTATCTGGGCATCGAAGTCGTCCGCTTCGGCGCCGACAAGCTGCGTGTCGTGAAGGAGATCGACCCTGCGACGCTGGACCTGCCCGTGCCCAGCATGCTGCTGCAGCCGTTGGTCGAGAACAGCATCAAGCATGGACTTGAGCCGCGCATTAGCGGAGGAACCATCACCCTCCGCAGCCGCATCGAGAGCGGCAAAATGATCATAGAAATCGAAGATGACGGAGTCGGCATAGCCCCCGGCCGCTCGCACTCCAGCGGCGTGCTGCGGGGAAGCGGAATCGGCATGAAAAACGTGCGCGAGCGCCTGGAGGTCCTCTTCGGAGACGCCGCCCTCTTCGATGTCACCAGCCGCCCCGGCCGCGGAACCAAGGTCACTCTGGCGATACCAACGAGCCAGGAGAACGACGACGAGCCTCAGTTCACTCCCGCAGCCGCACGCGCCAGCACGCGCTTGTGATGTGGGTCAGAAAAGTGACGCGCATAAGCTCTTCCCGCCCTATCCGCATTTGAGAAATTTCTCAAGAAGGTTACGAAAGAGCAGACGGAACATCGCCGAGTCGCCGCCAGGACTGGACCTGAAATTGACCTCACCGATATCCCCGAGGTCCTGGACTGGAGGGGAGCGGAAATCGGCCTGCTTATCGGCCCGAATGAACCGCCAGTCACACTCCCGCCGCCGCCCGCTCCAGCACGCGCTCGTAATACGCCTCATACTGCGGAATGATCCGCGTCGCGCAGAATTTCTTCTGCGCGGTCTGCCGTCCTGCGGCTGCCATGGCGTCGCGTTTCGCATCGTCGCTCAATAGCGCGATCGCCGTCTGAGCCATACCCTCTATATCGCCAACCGGGAACAGCCGCCCGTTCAGGCCGTCCTCGATCAGCTCCGGTACTCCGCCCACGGCGGTCGCAATTGTCGGTACCCGGCATGCCATCGCTTCGAGAGCCGCCAGCCCGAACGACTCAAGCTCGCTCGGCATCAGCATCAGGTCGGCCAGCGGCAGCACGTCGCTTACGCTGGGCAGCTTGCCCAGAAAGTGGATGCGATCCTGAATGCCCTTGCGCCCCGCCAGCCATTCAGCCTGCGATCGGTCAGGTCCGTCGCCGATTAACAGCAAGCGCGCTGGAATCTCATCCGTGACGCGGGCGAAGACCTCAACAGCATCGACCGCCCGTTTCACAGGCCGAAAGTTCGAGAGATGCACCAGTATCTT
>CAYVSQ010000215.1:0-8659 GCA_964453815.1 uncultured Acidobacteriaceae bacterium
GATCCGGTGGCCTTGCGGGAGCTGATGGACCTGAACAGCAGGTCCACTCCAACCATCGTTGTGGATGATGAGGTGATGATCGGCTTCGATCCGGAGCGTTTGGAATTGCTTCTCTCTGAAGATACCTGGCCGGCAATTACCGCGAAATCGTTCTAATAGAAATAGGAGGAAAAGGCTCGGCCCGCCATCGCAGCCGGCCTTTTTTGTCAGAAAATGCTCCAGCCGATTATCCCCATAAACCCTATCAATGAACGCTCGATAAGTCATTGCAGATGAATGATTTGCATAAAAGGCAAAGCTAGCTAGCTGGCCGATCTGCACTAGCAGAAGCGAAGCTTTTGCTTCTAAGTCATTTAGAATCAGAGTAAATTAAAAAAGCATTTATTTTGATACATTTGCACAATTGAAGGTCCAGAAACGCCATCGAATCAAACACTTGTCAAAATTACATGGGTGTCTGCCCTCCCTTTGGGATACAACCACATCAAGAAGTATGCCGCCGGGAAATCGCGTCGGCGAGGCAAAAATAGCGCCGGGCGTACGCGACGTCGCGAAGGATCTGCGCCTTCAGCGCATCGGGCGAGGCAAAACGCTGCTCGGAACGGATGCGGTCGATGAAGCAGAGCTCGATCTGCGTGTCTGGAGTCAGATCGATAGGGTGGAAGTCGAGCAGATGCGACTCGACTGCGTAGGAGTCTTCGCCAAATGTGGGTCGGTTGCCCGCGTTGGTGACGGCATCGAAGGTCTCCGCGCTCGACCCAATTCTGAGCCGCGTAACGTAGACGCCGTTAGCCGGGAGCAACTCGTCGTACGGCGCGAGATTGATCGTGGGCACAGTGAGCCGTGTGCCGATGCCCCGTCCGTGAGCCGGAGTAGACCGGATGGAGAATGGCCTGCCCAGCAGGGCGCGGGTGCGCGACATGTCTCCGGCGGCAATGCATTGCCGGATTTGCGAGCTGGAAACAGGAATGCCGCGAACGGTGAGCGCGGGATGGGTGTAGACGGCAAATCCGAGCTCGCTTCCCATCTGCTCCAGTTCGGCGGTGCCGGCCTGGGCACCATGGCCAAAGCGAAAATTATCTCCCTCATGGACCTCAACTGCGTGCAGCGTCCGATGCAGCACGTCGGCGGCAAAGTCGTGCGCCGAGAGACGTGAAAACTCCTCGGTAAAGGGAATGACCACGGTTGCGTCGATCCCGGTCTGGGCAAGCAGATCGAGGCGCTCAGGCAATGGAGTGATCAGGCGCGGAGCCCGATCCGGCCGGAGAAGGCGTACGGGGTGCGGATGAAAGGTGATGGCAACCGATTGCGAGTCGAGCAGGCCGGCTCGTTCGCGGACCTTCTTGATGATGTCCTGATGCCCGCGATGGATGCCGTCAAAGTTGCCAATGGCGAGCACCGTGCGGGTAAGGCTGGCCGGAATAGAGTCGAGTGAAAAGAAGACTTTCATTCAGATCTCGAACGGAATGCGCAGTCCGTCGTAGGCGAGGCGCACGTGTGCAGGAAGCTCGTTTTCCGCTTCAGAGTGTTCGAGCTCGTGGGACATGTGAGTGAAGTAGGCACGACGCGGCCGTAGGTGCTCGATCCAGGCGAGGGCCTGCTCAACGTTGGCGTGACTGGGGTGGGGCTTCGGACGCAGAGCGTCAATGATGAGCACGTGGAGATTTTCGAGCAGAGGAAGGCTCATCTCCGGGATGCTGCTCATGTCGGTGAGATAGGCGGCGGAGCCGAAGCGAAAGGCGGCGATGGAAAGATCGCCATGAAGGATCGGCACTCGCTGAAAGCGGATGCCCGCAACGTCTGCGGCTTCATGACCGTTCAGGCGCCGCAGGTCGACGCGAGCGCGTGTGGGATAGTTCGCACGTGGCGAGAAGGTGTATTCGAAGATGCGCTCGAGGACCTTGGCCGTAGCGTCGTCGGCGTAGAGGGGAAGCCCGGCAGGGTGGCGAAAACTCAACGGGCGCAAGTCATCGAGGCCGAGGATATGGTCGGCATGGGGGTGCGTGTAGAAGACGGCATCCACATGCCGGATTTCCTCGCGCAGGGCCTGCTGGCGAAAGTCCGGTCCGGTATCGATCAGGACAGTCTGATCGGAATTTGAGTCTGGCCACTGGATTGCGATCGACGGCCGGCTGCGCACGTTGCGCGGATCGGTCGAGGTACAAACCTGACAATGGCAACCCAGCGTGGGGACGCCCATCGAGGTTCCGCTGCCGAGGATGACGATTTCAGCCTGCATGCGTGGGGATGAGCGCTACTTGATCCCCTTGAGCGGATTCTGTGCCTGTTGTGCGATGGCGTTGGTGATTTCCAGAAACATCATGCGCAGCTCAAAGAGCGCACTCTGCAGCAGGCGTTGCTCTTTATCCGTGAGGTTCCCTTTGGTCTTCTCCTGGAGCACGGCCAGCATGTCGATGCTGTTGCGCGCGCCGACGATGTCGATGCGCGGCTTTTGGCCGGGCTCGGTGGCTGCTCCCATGGCAACGATGGCAGAGATATACATCGATTGGATGATCTGCTCCATGTTGACCGGGGCCGAGGGTCCTATCTCAGGATTCGCCTGACGGAGCATGGAGTCGAGCTGCTCGGAAGACGACTGGTAGGCGGCATGCTGCTCGGCAGACTCTTGAGCCGTTGGTTCTGGGATGACCTCTTCCTGGTCGACCTCCTCAGCCTCTGCGGGCGGCGGGGGCTGTGTGACCAGGTGCGGTCCTGGAGGGGGCGCAGTGGCCTCGGCTACGGGTGCCGGTATTGTTTCTTCGGCTGCGGGCAGGGCCGACTCGTCGCGCAAGTCGCCCTCGATGGTGAACTTGCGGCGGTCGGAGACGGTAAAAGAGGGCGGTTTTTCTACCATGTTGGCGTCCTTCAATCTCTAAGTAGACGGCGGGGCGTCGACCGGTGTTGCCGCGCCTTCGCCGTATGTAATGGGGAGTTTGCGTTCCAGTATTTCCGTCCGGATAAAGCCGAGTGCGAGTGTTCCGGTGAATGCGGGAAGCTGGTACTGGGCGAGGCTGGTGAGTTCGCCGACGGGATTTCTCTGAGATTGCTCTGCATTTAACAAAAGCGTCTGGCCGGGTGCGAGCGTCGCAGGAGCTCCAGTGAGTGAGAACTGGCAAAGGGTGCGATGAATGGTGGCGCGGGAGCGGATGCGCTCGACGATTTCTTGACCAAGATAGCAGCCTTTGCTGAAGTTGAGGGCGCGCGACTGGGCCGTCTCTTGAGCAAGATGACGCTCCTGGATGTCAACGCTGTAAAGCGGTGTGGCTGAGAGAATGCGGAGCGCCTCGGTGGCGGAAAGGCCACAAGGGGTGGCTCTCGCCGCGAGAAGCGCAGCCCAGAGTTCTGGCAAAGATGCTGTTGGCAGCCAGAGCTCAAAGCGTGGGCTTACAGGGCTGTACGCTTGAACCAGGGTCACTTCAACGCCGTTGAATTTCGCTGTGATGAATGCATTCTCGCCGGGCGGCGTAAGTCCAAGGCCGGTAAGTATGCTCGACGATTGAGGGCCGGCGATGCCAATCGATGTCATGGATGCGTCTAACTCATGAAGCTCAACGTCGTCCATGATGATGAAGTGGTCGAGATGGGCAGTGAGGCGGGCGATCTGCGCACGATCTGTTTGCAGCAGGATGTGGTCGGAGAAACGATAAATCGTTGCATCGCCAAGGATTCGACCCTGGGCGTTGAGCAGAAAGCTATAGTTCCAGTGATCTTCTTCGAGCGACTGCACGGTGTTGGTGACCATTCCGTTGAGCCAGCGGAGCCGGTCGCCTCCGGTAATCTTGAGAAAGGCCAGGTAGCCAAGATCGTAAATACCGGCAGATACGCTCAAAGCAGCGAGCTCTCGGTTTGTATCGGAAAAGCTTGCACCTGAAAAGCTGTCGGGCGTGAGAGAGCCCCGGTAAGGCGTAAGCGAGCGAGCTGGATCAGCAGCAAGCAAGTGCGCAGCCAGGGGCGTCTCAACGACAGACGACGGCGGTGCGGCAACGATTTGGGGCGCGGAGCTCATGGCGAAGGTTCTGTAAAAATTATAGCCTCGCATTAGGTGTAACCGTTTGAAGGGACAGGAATGACATTCACAGGAAGATTGCGCGTGGCAGGCGTGCTGGTGGTGATGTTGGCGGCCACGGTAGTTTTACGAGCGCAGGAAGAGGCTCCGAAAGAGCAGAATCCGAAAGAACAGAATCAGGGAGCGGCGGAGAAGCCGGAGGCGCAAAAGGCGGAGAGCCGTATGACGCCTGCCCAGGCAAGGGAACTCTTTTCTTCCGTGGACCAGATTCTGCAATTCGCCTCCGACGACTCGAAGCTCGCCATCAAGAGCAAAGTGAAACGGCGGCTGACCTCCCGGGATGCGGTCGAAAAATATCTGGTCGAGAAGATGAAAGATGACAAGGATGCCAAGCGCATGGAACGTTCGGAGATCGTGCTGAAGAAATTCGGCTTGATCGACCAGGATTTCCATTTGCAGACATTTCTTGTGAGTCTTTTGAAGGAACAGATTGCGGGCTATTACGACAGCAAGACAAAGACCGTAAACCTTCTGGACTGGATTGAGCCCGATACGCAGAAGCCCGTCCTGGCACATGAGTTGACGCACGCGCTGCAAGACCAGAGGGTAAATCTGGACAAATGGGAAGACCAGAGCGACGAAGACTTGTCACACAACGTCACGGAAGACAACCAGCGCATAGCTACGGACGAACAGGACACGGCGCGCGAAGCCGTGCTCGAAGGCCAAGCGATGGCTGTGCTGGTCGACTACAGCCTGAAGCCGATGGGGCAGAGCATTCTGACCAATCCCGATCTGGTCAAGAGCAAGGCCGATGAGCAAAGCGCAGATTCCGATTCTCCCGTCCTGCAGCGCGCGCCCCTATTGCTGCAGGAGGCGCTGCTGTTTCCGTATCGCGAGGGGCTGAAGTTTGAAGTGGATTTGCTGAAGGACAAAGGCGCGGGCGGCGCTTTCGCCGGCGTGCTGGATCGTCCTCCGGCGACCAGCTTCGAGATCATGAATCCGCGCGCGTACGAGGGGCGAGTGAAGGTTCCGCTCCTGAAGATGCCAGACGTGCATGCGCTGCTGGACAGCGACTATGCGCCTTACGACATTGGCGTGATGGGACAGTTGGATGTGCGCATCCTCGCAGAGCTCTTCGGTGGACCGCAGACGGCCGCGGCGCTGACACAGGCCTGGGCCGGCGGGGTCTATTACGCCGTTCAGAAAAAGAGTTCGCCGGACAAAACCTCGACTTCTTCCATTTCCCTCCTCTATCTTTCGCAGTGGAAGTCGCCCGAAGCGGCGTCGGCTTTCGCAAAAATGTACGCCGATGAGCTTGGAAAGCAATACTCCGGCGTAACGCGCGACGAGCACGCGGAGGCCGATGAGGGTGAGCAGATCTACAAAACGAATGAAGGCGCGGTGCTGATCGCGACAAGCGGGAGATCTGTTTTCGTGAGCGAGAGCTTCGACCTGACCCTGGCCCGGAAGCTTGAGTTCCTCATGCTGGGCGCACAGCAGGGCGGCGATCAGAATCAGGCAATGACTTCTACACGCGCTAACCACGGGCTGACGGGAGGCATGATTGACTTCCTTGCCGGATGCGGCGTGATGCGCGCCGCGGTGCCCCGGATCGGAAGAGGCTTCTAAGGAGCCGCCTTATCTTCAGGTTTGTCCGGTTTGCCTTGTCCTTTCCTCTTTTTCCACCACGCGAAAAAGCCGCCGAGCGATCCCACCAGAGCGGCAACTGCGCCCCAGCCCGCGCCGCCGGGAAGCGCATATTTGAACCAGGCGATCGGGTCCTTCCAGAAAGACTGCTCAATGGTGACGGTAAGCTTCTGAACGTTGACCGTAATTGGATAAGTTCTATCCGCAAGGATCGTATCGATAGCGCCACCGCCATTCGGATAGACGAGCGAGACACGAATTTCAAGCTGCTGACCCTGGGCGGCGTTGGCTGGAGTCACGTTCCACATCCACGTCGCATAGCCATCGTTGGGGATGAACTGAATCGCGTCGCCGCCCTGCTGCGCAATCGTGAACTCGCCGGGATTGACCGGCGCAAAGAGCTCGACCTTCATGCGGGAGGAGACCTTAAGGGTGCCGCTCCCGGTCGCGCCGGCAAGAGCGTTGGTTTGCGTGTCCTGATAGCCGTGAATGTTGACGGTGACCGTTGAGGGCAATTGCGCCGTCATCTCCGGCGGTACGCGGTATTCGATTGCGCCGCTCTTAAGGTTGTTCTTCCATGCCTCCAGTTGATCGCCCAGCGCATATTCGTCTTCCGCAGGTGCGGAAGCGGCACCTCTATGAGCATGTGAGGGTGCGGATGGAGGCGGCGGTGCGGGTGTAGGGCTAGGCGAGACTCCGCCGGGCCCGTTCGAGGGGCCCGCGTCAGTCTTGGCGGGCGTGCTGGCCGGACTGCGCGAGGGTTGCGCCGCCGACGCCTCCTGAGGAGGGGTTGAACTGGATGGCGCGGAACTTCGTGGCGCGCAGCCCGCCAGAAAAACGCTGCAACCCGTCAAAAACAGGAGCGACAGGCAGACGAGAGAAAAACGATGCTGGAAGAGCTTACGCAGACAGCGCATGGCTAACCTCATTTTCCTGCATCCAGCAGTGTGAGGCTTGGCTCTGATGCAGTCCAATGCTTTTTCGTCGTGACGATTTTGGATTTGGTCGGTGAAGCGCATCTGAGGAGTGCGCGTCGCGGCATTTATACTGGAAATTCTGTTTCCTTGATTCTCGGCGGAGTTGGATTTGCAACAAGCGGAAATTGGAATTATCGGGGGCAGCGGTCTGTATGCCATGCCCGGACTTACATCTGTGCGCGAAGAGCGCGTGGAAACCCCATTCGGCGAGCCGAGCGACGCCTTCGTACTCGGCGAATTAGAGGGCCGCAAGGTCGTCTTCCTTGCGCGACACGGACGCGGGCACCGAATTTTGCCGTCCGAACTAAATTTTCGTGCCAACATCTATGCCCTGAAAAAACTTGGCGTCGAGCGGGTTCTTTCCGTCTCCGCCGTGGGTTCGCTCAAGGAAGAACATAAGCCCACGGACTTCGTGATTCCCGATCAATTTATCGACCGGACGTTTCATCGTGTCTCGACCTTTTTTGGCGATGGAATTGTGGGTCATGTCGCGTTTGGAGATCCGGTATGCGGGATCGTGGCGCAAACCATCGTCTCTGCCTGCGAATCGGAAGGCCTGGTCGGCAAGGCGGGCGGGACCTACGTGTGCATGGAGGGTCCTCAGTTTTCGACGCGCGCCGAGTCGAATCTCTACCGTAGCTGGGGTGCCGATGTCATCGGCATGACGAATCTCCAGGAGGCCAAACTGGCCCGCGAAGCCGAGATCTGCTACGCGACCGTGGCCATGGTGACCGATTATGACTGCTGGCACGAAGGGCACGACGCCGTGACGGTCGATCAGATTGTTGCCGTCTTGAACCAGAATGCAGCCAACGCCTGCAAGGTGGTGATGGCCGCGGTTGCGGCCATGCCCAGAGAAAGAAGCTGTCCGTGCGCATCCGCTCTGAAGTACGCGATTCTTACGAGCCCGAAGGCAATTCCAGCGGCCACGAGAGAAAGACTGGATTTGCTGATTGGAAAATATCTGAACGAGACAGCGAAGGGATAACGGATGGCGATTTTAGTCGTGGGAAGTGTTGCATTCGACACCATTGAGACGCCCTCGGGCCGCGCAGAACGCTGCGTGGGCGGAGCGGCGACGCACTTTGCGCTGGCGGCCAGCTACTTTACGGAAGTACGGGTGATTGCAGTCGTCGGTCAAGACTTTACCACGGAACATGAGGCCATCCTGACGCGGCGCGGAATCGATACACGCGGCATTGAGCATATTGCGGGCAAGAGTTTTTTCTGGAGTGGATCGTACCTGAAGAATCTGAACGAAGCGCAGACGCTGAAGACCGAGCTGAACGTCTTTCAGAGCTTCACGCCGAAGATTCCGGCCGAGTACCAGGACAGTGAATATCTGTTTCTTGCAAATATCGACCCGGTGCTGCAGGAGGACGTTCGCGGCAAGATGCCGAAGGTAAAGTTGGTCTGCGGCGACACGATGAATTATTGGATCAACGATCATGGCGAGAATCTGGCCCGTGTTTTGAAAGTTTTGGATGGATTGCTGATCAATGATGGCGAAGCCAAACTGCTGGCCAGAGATTCCAACTTGGTACGTGCCGCGGAGAAGATTCTTATGATGGGCCCGAAGAGCCTGATTGTGAAGCACGGCGAATATGGAGCGACGGCTTTCTTCAGCGATCGCTCGTTTGCGGGTAATGGCCGGCGTGTGTTTCTGCCATTCCGTGCGCCGGCGTTGCCTTTAGCGGAGGTCATCGATCCCACGGGCGCGGGTGATTCCTTCGCCGGAGGATTCTTCGGATATCTGGCTGCGCAGAAGGAACTGACACCAGCGGTATTCAAGAAGGCGATGTTCTATGGCGGAGTAATGGGCTCGTTCGCCGTTGAACGCTTCGGCACCGAACGCCTGCAACAGCTCGATCCGAAGGAGATTGACGAACGCTTTGCGCTCTTCCGCCAACTCTCTCACCTTGACTAACGCTGAAACGGAGCGGCTGGCGCTGCGAAGCCAGACTTTTGTCGTTGCCTGGAGCGCTCTGCTCGTTTCACTTCTCGCGCTTTCCTATAGCTATTCGCG
>CAYVSQ010000216.1:0-3132 GCA_964453815.1 uncultured Acidobacteriaceae bacterium
GGCAGCGGCTTCACCTCACGACTCATCACATCCCCCGACGGCGATATCGCTGAAGACAAAGTGGTAACGACGGCGGGAAGCAACAGTGCCACGGCAACATTGACTTCCTCCGGTCCATGGATCATGCAAATGGCGACCTTCAAATAGGTAGTTTCCAGGCCTGCCACGGGGCTCTATGAAGTCCCTCACCTTGACAATCACCGGTATAGAAAATGAAAAGATATAAGATCGATTATCGATTGCAGATAGTTCTCTTTTGGTGCCTAACGACAAGTGCGAGGGCAACGCTCGAGGCTCAGATTCATACTGCTGCGAAGACTACGGCACCCACTCTAGATAGAGAATCAGATGTACCAAGTCTTCCAACTGATAAGCCGCTAATCACGATTGCGGGTCTCTGCGAGAATCTGTCGGCCGGAAACAATTCGCCGAATTGCAAAACCATCATCACTCAGGGCCAATTTGAAAAACTGATTGAGGCGGTGCAGCCCAACATGCCGCTACGGTCACGCCGAGAATTTGCTTTGCGCTACGCTGAAGCCTTAGTCATGACCAGAAAAGCAGAGGAACTGGGATTGAACAAGGGAGCAAACTACGAGACGCAAATGCAGGTCGCGCGAATTCAGGTATTGTCCTTAGACGCTAAAAAACTTATACAGGAAAAAGCCTCACAGATCGATGACAAGGATATTGAAAGCTACTACCACAACAACATGGCGAGATTCGAAAGGGCTCAAGTAGATCGCATCTATGTTCCCAAAAACCGTCCATTATCTCTTGACGAAAAAACGAGCGGCTCTGATCAGCAAAGTAATTCGCACTATGGCGATGATACAACGAAAATAGAGGTCGAGAATCTGCGCACACGCGCGGTCGCCGGGGAAAAATTCAGCAAACTCCAGACAGACGCTTACCAGGCAGCGGAGATTAAGAGTGCAGCACCTGCTGCAAAAATGACGATAAGGCGTACCTCGTTACCGCCAAATCAGGCCGTTATTATGGACCTAAAACCAGGTGAGATCTCTTCGGTACTTTCTGACCCCAACGGGTACGTCTTTTTTAAAATCAATAACAAAGATGTACTTCCATTAGGGCAAGTTCGAGACGAAATCGAGGCGACCTTACGTTCTCAGAGAATGCAAGACGAACTACGCGACATCTTAGGTTCCAAGGAACCTACATTGGACGAGAGTTACTTCACGCAATCTCCTTCTTCCTCCAAATAATCGATGGATATTTATTCGGAATTCGGCACCTGTGGTATTGATTAGCCCGCTACTAAAATATCGCGACATCAAGCAGTTTGCTAACGGCGCTGTACAAATCAAGACTGAGAGACGCATTATCCATGGGCAGAATTGAGAATTTTCTTGGACCGCAAGTATCCCATTTTCTATTCTCACCATTCGTTTTTTTCCCCCTGCTTTTTCTCGGCAGGGTAATTTTTTTTACGACGCTCGAAGTACTCCGACCCGCCCGTAGAATGCACTATCGATCGGTCGCCCTAAACGATCTCATTGCCTGTGGACTATACATATTCGTTGTCCTCCCGACCGCAAGCTATCTTAGTCATATAATGCCGGGATATCATCCTTTCCCTGTAAGTATTTCTCGTCTGCCGCTAGCGCTCAGATTCGCTCTCTATTTGGTGCTAGCGGACTTTGGGCATTATTGGATTCATCGACTACACCACACACAACATTTCTGGCAGATGCATAAGTGGCATCACTCGCCCACCTATATGTACTGGCTCGGCGGGGTGCGAGCGACGATACCTCAGCAGTTCATGGTCAATATTCCTTACATTCTTGCATATCCCTTCCTCAGCATTTCACCTTGGTGGATGGGCTTGGCAATCACTGTGCACAGCGCGATTCAAAATGACTGGATGCATATGAATGTTACCTGGCGATCAAACTGGTTGGAGTGGCTTTTTGTCACGCCACGTTACCACCATATTCATCACAGCGGTAATCCAAAACACTATGTAAAAAATCTAGGTAATCTTTTTACGGCCTGGGATCGCTTGTTCGGAACGTATTTAGATCCCGATACTGTGGATACACAATTGTCTTTTGGAATCAGAGAAAAGGAAAACCCAATTCGTTTGATGCTAGGGGTGTAGCAATTCGCAAGTACCTCTCACGTCTTATATGAGGTGCACTCCTCGTAGTTGGCCAAATAGGCAATTCGCTGCAAAAAGAATATGAAGGCTCACTTTTAGTAAAGAATATCGTGTGATATTACTTTGAAAATATTTCCCGACTGCATGCGATATTTCCTTACAGTCTTCACGCTAGGGATCATCACAGCTATTTATTCCTTTGCGCAGACGGCGATTCCGGCTGAGGTAAGCAGTGAGGGGTACATTAACGGAACAGCGCTGACGGCGCATACGACGGGTGCATTTAACTCGGTAGGCGCGACGACGTTAGTGATCTTCGTATCCACCAATTCACCGTGGAGTGGCCAGCCAGTCAGTATCAGTGGAGTAAGTGATAACCTGGGGAACACCTGGAACGTCCTTACAGGGCCTACCTCATGGACTGGCAGTCAATGGGGTCTGCTATCAGCGATTTACTATGTAAACGTTCCTGTCACGAGCAGCACACATACAGTGACAGTGCAACTCACCAATCCAGCGCCATTGGTAATGGACATATTTGCGGTGTCAGGATCAGACATTACTGGCCCTCCAATCTATTCGCCGATTACCTCTCCGGCACCAGGTACAACCTCGCCGACAGTAACCACAGTGCCGATTACGGTACCGGCCAACACGCTTCTGCTGAGCTGGGCAAAAAATGAGACGGGTGCCAACGCAACCGCGATCGACGGCTATAAGCTCGACCCAGGATCGACCAGCTATCTGTGGGCCGAGACAGAGACCGCTTCTGCAACTGGCTCTTATACCGGCGACTTTCAGTATGACTCCTCCATTGGCTGGCAGACTGCGGTAGTTGGACTGAAGCCTGCCTCCGGCCCTGCATCCTTTAACCAGGCCGTAACCACCAGTTACGGAACATCACTGAACATCACCCTCAAGGCAGTATCGCCAACCGGTCTTCCACTCACTTATAGTGTAGTGGGCGGACCGGCCAATGGCACTCTCTCCGGTTCGCCGCCCAACCT
>CAYVSQ010000217.1:0-16311 GCA_964453815.1 uncultured Acidobacteriaceae bacterium
GAAGCGACGACGGCGGCGTAAAGCGTGGCCCATATCTATGGCCGAATTTGACACGATCGTCGCTGCGCTGACTCGTGGCGCTGCGCGGTTTGACGGGTTAACAATGGCCCGTCGTGACGCAGAGCTGTTGCTGATGCATGCAATCGGCCGCGACCGGGCGTACTTGCTGACCCATCCTGAGGCGCAGTTAACGTCGGAGCAGGCTGCCGTCTATGAAGAGTGGCTCGCGCGACGCGAGCGCCATGAGCCGATCCAGTACATTATCGGCGAGCAGGAGTTCTTCGGGCTGAGGCTTCGTGTAACGCCGGATGTGCTGATCCCGCGCCCGGAGACCGAACACCTAGTCGAGGCGGCGCTGGAACGCGTGGAACGCAATGCGCCGCTTCGCATCGCCGACATCGGCACCGGCTCAGGAGCGATTGCGGTGGCGCTTGCGCATGCGCTGCCGATGGCTCATCTCACGGCGCTCGATATCTCTCCTGCCGCGTTGGCTGTCGCGCGAAGCAATGCCGAGACTCACAGCGTCAGCGGCCACATTCGGTTTTGCGAGTCTGATTTGCTTGAAGCCGTTGCCGGTGAAAGCTTCGACATGATTGTCTCGAATCCACCGTATGTTGCCGAGAATGAAATACTCGAACCGCAGGTACGCGATTACGAGCCGACTTCGGCGCTCTTCGCCGGAGCGACTGGCCTCGATGTCTACGAGAGGTTGATTCCGCAGGCGCAGGCAGCGCTCAAACCTGGCGGCTGGCTGCTGCTCGAAATCGGCCACGGCCAGCGAGATGCGCTCGCACAGTTGCTGTCCGGTTGGAGCAGCGTGAGCTTTGTGGCCGATCTGCAAGCGATTCTCCGCGTCGCTTGTGCGCAGAGAGCGGAGTGACGCAAGTTTTAGCGACCAGTCTTTCGTTCGCGCTGTAACTCGCGGTAGACCTCGCTCTTGGCTAGGCCACGCTCGCGGGCGATGCGCTTGAGCGCGTCCATCTCGTCGAGACCCTCAGTCTTTTGGAGCTCTATTATGCGTTCGTGCACGGTCACCACGCTCGATGCGCCTTCGTCGCTGCTCGGCTGGGCGTCGACCAGCAGGACTATTTCTCCACGCACGCGCTCCCGCCCAGCTAATTGCTCGCGAACTCCCTGGGCGGTGCCGCGCAGGAATTCCTCGTGCAGCTTGGTCAGTTCGCGCGCGATGACGACGCGGCAAGACGCTCCCCAGACCCGCTCTACATCGGAGAGGGCCTCGAGGATGCGATGCGGGGCCTCGTAAAAGACGAGCGTGGCGGGTTGATTGAGACCGGCCTTCACTTTCTCAAGATCGCTGCGACGCGCACTGGTCTTGGGCGGCAAGAAGCCGAGAAAAAGGAAACGCTCCGTGTCCAGCCCGGATGCCACGAGCGCGCTGAGTGCGGCATTAGCACCGGGGACAGGATAGACCGGGATCTCCGCCGCAATTGCTGCCTTCGTCAGGAACATTCCGGGATCAGAAATGCCGGGTGTGCCGGCATCGGAGACGACCGCAATCCGCTCGCCATCGAGTAGGTCAGCAATCAGCTCGCTGGTGCGTCCGGCCTCGTTATGTTCGTGCAGGCTGACGGTTGGCGTGGTGATGCCATAGTAGTTCAGCAGCTTTTGTGTTTGCCGCGTGTCTTCGCAGGCGATGCAGTCGGCAGACTTCAGCACGCGCAGAGCGCGCAGCGTAATGTCTTCGAGATTTCCGATGGGAGTGGCGACGAGATAGAGACCCGGCGCGAGGGGTCGTTGCTGCGCGTCGGGAGTAAGGTCATCGTCGTTCGACATCTTCAGCTTAGTTTTCGCGTTCGAAGCGCCGGTGCTCGGCCAGCAGGCCCATGCTGTTGCTCAGGTTCTGCCAGGTCACGATGCCTACGATGCGTCCTTCCACGGCGACCGGCACGAGTGCCATTCGTCCGCCGGCAATGCGCCGGATCATCAGGCCGAGCGAATCGTCGGGCTGCGCTACCTGAAAAGTGCGCGCCATCACCGATTGCACATAGCCGTTGCCTTCGCTGCGCAGCGCGGCCAGAATGCTTTGCTTCGAAACCACGCCGACAAGATTCGATCCACGCACCACAGGAAACTCGTCCTGCAGACTGTGGATTGCTTTGTAGAGCGCGTCGGCAAGCGTGTCCGAGGGCGAAAGCGTCGAAAACTCGGTCAGCATCACGTCGCGCATGAGCACTGTCTCGACGACAGACTGGAACATCACGCCCTGATCTTCAAGCTGCGCGCCGATGAAGATGAAGAAGCCGCCCATGATGAGACAGGGGCTGACACCCGCCGAGAGCCCGGTGTTGGGCAGGGCCAGCAGCGCGAGTCCGGCAACCATCGCGAGCAACCCAAAGCCCTGGCTTAAGCCGGATACGGCCTTGGTGGCCTGCGCCGTGCCGCGTGTTCGAGAAAGAACGCTGCGCAGGATGCGGCCAGCATCGAGGGGATATGCCGGCAGGAAATGTAATAACCCCAGCATCGCGCTCAGCCAGATCGTCGATCGGATCAGATGCGTAGGGGTGATCCAGGGCCGTGCGGCGATCGGAACTCCGGCGGTCGCACCCATGATGAGCGCTGCGACAACCGCGGCGAAGAGCAGGTTCGCGAGCGGTCCACTCAGCGCCAGGACGGTCTGCACCCGGCCTTCGACGGCACGCTCGGCGCTTTCTGGCGTGGCATAGGAAAACAGGCCGCCGATGGGCAGCAACAGAACGCTACGGAGGTGAAGATCATAATATGCGGCAGTGATGAGCCGGGCCGTTTCGCGCACGAAAACAACCACCAGCAGCAACAGCCACAACATGATGCCGCGCCACGCCGCGACGCCGGCCACGCTGGTCGAAAGCAGGCAGAAGCCCAGCAGCAGGAGGAAGAACGTGTGGATGCGCAGATCCACTCCGAACCAGCGCCCCAGCGGAAATGACCATCCTCGCATCGTGCTTCCTTGCCGTCCTCTTCCTCGCCGTTTCCTGGCTCTGCCTTCTATTGTAGAGGCTTGGGCGGAGTCAGGCGCTCAGGGGCCTTGTTAGGATGAGATGCGATGCGCGTGATTGCCGGCCAATATCGTTCGCGCGTGCTTGCTGCGCCCCGTGGTTGGAATACTCGGCCTACCAACGACCGTCTTCGCGAAACGCTCTTCAATGTGCTTGCGCCGCGCATTGAGGGTGCCTTTTTTGTTGATCTCTACGCCGGTTCGGGAGCGGTCGGAATCGAAGCTCTCAGCCGTGGCGCGCGCGAGGCGGTTTTTGTCGAGCGCGCCGAGCATGCTCTTAAAGCCATCCGCGCGAATCTGGCGGCGCTTGGAATCAGAGGAGGCTATGCGCTAGAGCCGCGCAGTGCCGCGGTGGCGCTGAAACGGCTGGTCTCGTCCGGGCGTGCGGCAGATATTGTTTTTCTCGACCCGCCGTATGAGAGTGTGGACGAATATGAAATTGGGCTGGGTCTGTTGGGTGGAGAATGTTCCCAGCTGCTCGCGGAGAATGCCGTTGTGATCGCGGAGCACTCGAAGAGGCACGATCTGGCGGAGCGATATGGAGAGCTGGTTCGGTATCGGGTGTTGAAGCAGGGCGATGCGGCGTTGAGTTTCTGCCGGCTCGAACCGACTAGCCAGATTTAACGGTGTGAAAGACCTGTTCGCAGGTCAACGCTGAACGACACATCGCGGTCGGTCAGCATGTCCCATCCGAGTCCGTCGAGTCGATCGCCCTCGATACCTGTAATCTCGACTCCCTCCCAGGATAGCCGCGCTGTCTGCCAGGCCTTGCCGTTTGCTCCCCACGCCTGCATGGAATGATGCCCCACGAACAGAAGCAGCTGCTGATTGGGGAGTGCACGTACCTCCAGTACCGGGCGATATTCGACCTGCTCGAATTGTTCCGGCACTACGGTGTTTATGAGGTAGGCGTAGCCTCCCGATACCGCGCACAGCCAGTCTGGACTGGGACTGCTCCATAGCCCGGTTGGCGCAGCGGGGTCGGCAAACCCTAGAGCGCACGTCGCAAGAAACGGTTCGGCGTTTGCTGGCTGCACCATCACTTCCAGCGCGCCACGCTCGACTTCTTCGGCTTGCCTTGGATACACGAATTGCCCCTTGGGGAGAATCAAAGGCCGCTGGCGCAGTATCTCCGCCGACCAGGTGTGAGAGAAGGCGAGGTCGATGGCGGGGGTCTTCATCGTCCCGGCTCGAATCTCATGATCCAGTTAAGCTGTTGGGGTGTATCAGGCACTGTGCAACCGCGTGCTTTCTCGACCATGGTGAGCGCATCCGCAGGCTTATATCCAAGATGGATCAGAATGGCGGCGGTTGTGATCGTCGCCCGGCCGATTGAGCCGCGGCAATGAGCTCCAACGTGTTTACCCGCTCGAACGGCGGCGGCCAGTTGGGCTATCAGCAGACGGAATCCACCAATATCACCGGGCGTCGTGCGATCGAGAACTGGATATGAGACAAAAGCGCCTTCGATGCCCAGTCGTTCCGCAAGATCGCGCTCAGGCGCCAAACCCAGGTCGATTGCCTCAGACGGCGTGAGCAGAGAAACCAGAATCTCAATTCCTCCCCGCTTCAGATTCGCGAGATCCTCCTCGAGCCAGTCCTCCCCGCGTGGATGTGCCACGATCGCCAGATGGGGACGCCCGTCATGCTCGATCCAATAGAGGTCTTTCATCAATCCGCCAGGAATCGCTCAACGCGCTCGTGCACGTTCAGTACGTGCATCGGCAATTCCAGCCGGCTGCCTTCCTCGATCACCGGGATCAGCTTGTCGAATTCCGGGCCGGAGTGCGCACCGGTCAATGCGATGCGCACCGGATGAAAGAGCTCTTTCCCCTTCGCGCCGGTTTCAGCCTTGATCTCGCTCATCCATAATTTGAACTGATCTGGAGTTACCGGGCCAGTTGCTTTCTGGACGCGCTGGGCGAATGCCGCCAGCACCTTTTGTGCGGCTTCGCTCGTCAAAAGGGCCGCGTTCTCTTCGTGTGCGCGTGCGGCCTCGGGATCGAAGCGGAAGATGAAGGCCGCCTTTTCCGGGAGTTGGTCCAGCTGGTCGAGCGATGGCAGAAAGAGTGCCACAACCTTTTCCAGCCAGCTCACCGTGGCGGCATTTGCGTTTACCGATAAGAATCCTGTGCTCTCAAAGTACAGCGCTGCGAGAGCCACCAGCCTGAGGAGCTCGCACTGCTTCAGGTAATGTCGATTCAGCCAGTGCAGCTTGGCCCAATCGAAGACCGCCGGTGACGCTGTTACGCGCTCCACCTTGAACTCGCGCGTCAGCTCTTCGAGGGTGAAGGTCTCGCGCGTGCCGCCTTCGGCGCCCCATCCGAGCAGCGCCAGATAATTCACCAGCGCCTCGGGAAGAATTCCCATCTCGCGAAAGCTGGCAATGGAGGTTGCTCCATGGCGCTTCGACAGCCGCTCACGGTCACTGCCCAGGATCGTCGACAAGTGCGCGAACTGAGGCACCGGCCATCGGAAGGCCTCGTAGATCGCCACTTGCTTGGGCGTGTTCGAGATGTGGTCGTCGCCGCGAATCACATGGGTGATCTCCATGAGCGCATCGTCAACGGTGACGACGTAGTTATAGACCGGAACGCCGGATGAGCGCACGAGAATCGGGTCGCTGACGGTCTCGTTCGCAAACTCCACATCGCCGCGGACAATGTCATGAAAACGCAGCGGCCGGTCAGGAATGCGCAGCCGTACGGCAAACGATTCGCCAGCAGCGGAGCGCGTATCCGAGTCTGTCGGCGAGATGCTCCGGCACTTTCCCGAATACACCTGCGGACGATGTTCAGCGACAGCTTTTGCCCGTTCTGCCTCCAGCTCTTCGCCCGTGCAGAAGCAGCGGTAAGCTTTGCCCTCTCTGAGGAGTTGGTCGGTGTGTTCGCGATATATCTCCAGGCGCTCGGATTGGCGATAGGGCGCATGCGGCCCCTCCACCCCTTGACCTGCAAGGCGGGGGCCCTCGTCCCAGTTCAGGCCGAGCCATTTCAGGTCTTCAATCAGCTGCGCCTCATGCCGCGCTTCGCTCCGGTCGAGGTCCGTGTCCTCAATGCGCAACAGGAACTCTCCGCCCGTGTGGCGGGCAAACAGCCAGTTGTAAAGCGCCGTCCGGGCATTGCCTACATGCAGCAATCCCGTCGGCGAGGGCGCGAATCGGACGCGCGTTTTATGGGCATGCATAACTGTTCTGAGCTTATCAAGGTTGCCTCCGGCGGCGCCTTCGCGGCGGGCGGTCCTGGCCAGACGGGCGGGCGATGAAGCAAGCTCGTCCGTTGTGTGGATGAGCTCGCTTCATCACAAAGCTAGATGAGGTTGCGATCGGCTTCCCACATTCGGGATTGCTGCCGGAGACAAATCGCAAGGTGAGCGGAAGCCCCAAACGCCGCTGAAGCGGGTCTTCGCCAATCGCTTCATAGCTAACCTGACCTTACCTGAAATGCTCCCACCCGCCTGGTTCGAGGGAGGTTGAGTTGCCGTCGGGTTGATGCAGGATGACGCGCGGTTGTCGTGGGCGCTTGGGCTGCATCTGGCCGATTGGGCGGATGCTGACTCCGGCAATCTTGCGGGGGATTGTCGACCATTTTGGAGCGGTGAAGAGGATCTCATAGTCTTCGCCTCCATGCAGGGCCAGAGCGATGGCTGAAGGAACCCATCCGTCGTATTCGGCCTGCAGCGCCAGGGGATGGATCGGGATCGCCGTCGCGTCCAGTTCCGCTGCCAGTCCGGATTCCTCGCACACATGGAGAAGGTCGGTAGTGAGCCCGTCGCTCAGGTCGATGGCCGCATGAGCTTTTTTGGCGGACGCCAACTTCAGCCCGACCTCGATGCGGGGCTCGGGATACAGATGTGGATGCTTCTTTTCTGCCGTTGTCAGGCCGGCAAAGTGCTCCTGATTGCGTCCCAGGGCCAGTAATTCCGCAGCCGCACCGCCCAGCTCACCAGTCACGTAGATTACGTCTCCCGCTCGCGCAGCGGAGCGCAGAAGCGCCTGGCCACGCTTCACCCCGCCGATCAGAACGATATCTGCAAGGATCAGTGCCGGGTGCCTACGGCCGCCCTGGTCGAACTCGGGAGACTGTGCCGTATCGCCGCCCGCCAGCGGCACTTTGTATCGATCGGCGAGAGCGAGCAATCCGTCGAAAAAGCGGGTAATCCAGCTTTTGCCCTGGCCGAGAATGGCGAGTTCGCTGGGAATGGCGAGGGAGAGAAACGCGGCCAGGGGTCGCGCGCCCATGGCCGCAAGGTCACTTAATCCTCGTGCCAAGCAGCGGTGACCGGCGACCTCGGGCGTATGCCAATCGCGCCGAAAATGGACCTGCTCAAGCAAGAAATCGGTGGTGATGACGATCTCTTCTCCCGCCTGCGGCCGCAGAACCGCACAGTCGTCACCAATCCCTACGCGCAGCGCTCCTCTTGGCGGAGCGGCGCGATCGCGGATGGCGGCAATCAACGAGCGCTCGCCCATAGGAAGATCCAGCGTCCGATTCGACTTCGGGAGTTGCGATCCGCGGCGGCGTGAGGCTTTCATTCGAGCGCCCTAAGCATAGCGCAAGTAGACTAGATCGCGTCAGATTGCGCCTGTATTTGGCGAAAATACACTGGAATCAGTGCAATACGGGGACCGAATCGAATTTGCAAATGGTCATTTGCATGGTAGAACTCAATCTTTGGGTTGACCCCTTACGGGCAAGCTGTTAGCTTCTTGCAAAGATCAAACAATTAGTGAACATTCGATGGACGATCGGTGATTATCATCGTGATTCGCTGAACTGGAGATTTTCAGCTGAGCTGAAAGTTTATCCAAATCAATCAAGTGGAATTTTCCCGGGATCTGCGAAATGCGTAAAAGGTATTACATTGTTTTTGTTGCACGAGAAGAGGATGGGCGCCTTCGCAAGATTCCTGTCCCTCTACACTACGCCTACATATTTGTAGCCGCCGCCGTGGTTGGAGCATTCACTATCACCGGCATGGCCGGCTCTTACACGCGAATGCTGTTAAAGACCGCGAGCTTCAACCAGGTTCGTTCGCAACGCGAAGCGCTCCAAAAGGATTACAAGCAGCTCGAACAGGTGGCCCAAGAGAAGGAAGTGCAAGCTGCCTCGCTCGGTTCCCTGGCCAGCGAAGTGACCGCCCTTTACGGCCTGAAGCAGAACAAGCTGGCCAAGGGCGCTGCGACTGCGAATGCAGTGCCGGTTGCCGTGGATACGAATGACTACTTTACTGATGCTGCCTACACCGAGTCCTTCAATCAGCTATCATCGCTGCGCAGCACGGCTCTCTCGGGCCAACTCTCCCGCACCTTCGAGATGCGTCTAAGCCCGTCGTCCGACGACGGGTGGCTAAACATGGCCGATGCGCCTTCGCTCTGGCCAGTCGTCGGTCCTATTACCAGTTCCTTCGGCGAGCGCGAAGATCCGTTCAACGGTGAGGGTGCCTTCCATGCTGGGATCGACATTTCTACGAGCTTTGGACAAGCGGTTCGCGCTACAGCCGATGGAGTCGTTCTCACAGCCGGCCGAGAGAGTGGTTATGGCCGGGAGATCGTGGTCGATCACGGCCACGGTATCCAGACCCTCTATGGACATCTCTCCGGTTTTGCTGTCACCTCGGGGCAGCAGGTACAGCGCGGCCAGGTGATCGGCTACGTGGGAACCAGCGGTCGCACGACGGGACCGCATCTGCACTACGAAGTCCGTATCCGCAACACACCGGTAAATCCGCACAAATACCTGCGCGAGACGATGGATCAGCTGGCCGCTGCAAGTGCTGTGGCAGCAAACCCAACGCGAAACTAAGCCCTTCTTCAATTGACTTGCGGGTTTTCGTGCCGTCGTCCCCTGGCTAATGCCCAGTGTAGATCACGTGCCAGATGGAGCCCGTGCCATCATCCGTCACGAAGAGTGATCCATCGTTCGCGACGGTAACGCCGACGGGGCGTCCCCAGACGTGCCCATCCGCGGTTGTGAATCCTGTCAGGAAGTCCTGGTACTCGCCGGTTGCGTGGCCGTCATGCATGGGCGCACGAATGACCTCATAGCCGGCGCGTTTTGCCTTGTTCCAAGATCCGTGTTCGGCTGCGAATACATCACCCTTATACTCGGCGGGAAACTGCGATCCGTCGTAGAAGGTCATCTCCAGCGAAGCGAAATGTGGCTGCAGCAGAACGTCCGGTGTAGTGACTTTGCTCTTTAACTCGGGATGACTGCCCAAATGCCTCGGGTCCTGCGTGCCGCCCATGTAGTACCAGGGCCAGCCGTAGAAGCCGCCTTCCTTAACGTGGGTGATGTAGTCGGGAACCAGGTTGTCGCCGAGCATATCGCGCTCATTGGTCGAGCACCACAGCTCGCCGGTGATGGGATTGATGGCCTCGCCGACGCAATTGCGAATGCCTGACGCGTAGACCTTCACGAACTTGCCTTCGGGGCTGAACTCGAGCACATCGGCGCGATGGAACTCCTCGGGGTGCGTATCCGGATCGTCGACGTTCGAGTGCGAGCCGACGGAGACGAACATCCGCGTGCCATCTTTCGAGAAGGCGATATCCCGCGTCCAGTGGCCGCCGCCGCGCAGCTTTCCGCCACCGGGTAGATCGGTCAGTTTCTCAGGCGGCCCGCTCGCCGTCATGTCGCCGCTCTGGTAAGGAAAGCGGACTACTGAATCCGTGTTGCCGACATACACCCACTTGGGATTCGGCCCCGGTGGATAGAACGCAATTCCAAATGGCTGGCTGAGTTTCTCGGCGAAGGTCTCCACCTGTTTCGGTTTACCGCTTGCGTCCACGCCGCGGAACACCATGATCTTATTCGAATAGCTGATGGCCACAAACAGATCTCCGTTGGGAGCGGTGCGAATCAGACGCGGCTGGTTCAGCCCGGTGGCATACTGCTCCACCTTGAAGCCCGCGGGAGCCTGCGGCCATGCATCGTTTGGCCGCGCGACCATCTGGGCGCCATTGTCCACGCCCTTCGTGGCATAGGGAGCGGGCAGGTCGGCGACGGTCAGCTTCCGAACCACACCGGGCTTTTCCTGAGAATAGTCGGTGAAGGCCGCCTGGCCGGTGATAACGTTGTCGCTCGGCGAGCTTTGCGCCCAAAGTGAAAGAACCGACCAGAAAAGGAATGCGAGAGTCAGCGATAGGATCGGCAGACGGTAATGGTTCTTCAGCATTTGTTCCTCCAGCTGTTGTTAGGATGCAGGGATAGACAAGGGTTGCAAACGGTTTCCTGGAACGACTCCTCGTTGGACGATCATCGCGCGGCGGCGGACTCTTCTAATTTTTACTCCGGTCCGAAGCCTCAGGCGCGGGCGTAGTCTCGAAATTCACAGGCGCGCTTACCAGCCTCTGGAGCAGTCCCGATGGGACGGTCGCTGTCAGCACGACACGATCTCTGTGGTGCTCGACCTGCGCCGAGTCCAGCAATGCCCTTGTATCAGGATCGGTCAAGCCGGCGGGGGCCGCATCTCCCGCCGAGCGGGCGAGGGTCAGAATGCTCCCGATCGATTCCGCTGAAGCCTTGGCCGCAGCCTCAGTAGGAGCGATCTCTTCGACGCGCAGCCGCGTTTTCCCCGTCCAACTCAGCGACGCGATGAATGTCGCGTCAAAGGTGAGCGGCAAGGACATGCCCATCACCTGCACGCTACCCGCGGCATCGCTCAACGGCAGGCCAATCTGACCAACTCCCCAGGCCAGGGACAGGAGAGGGACATCACTGTAATGCGCAGCCAACAGGGAAGATCCGGTAAAGGGCAGCGCCGCCGTCCGATAACGGTCGAGAATCGAATGGATCTGTTCTTCGGAAGGGGTATTGCTCACCGCGATCATATCGTAGCCCAGCAGGGTTACGCGGACCGTGCGGCCGTCGCTGGGAATGTTGTAAATCTCGTGCCCGGCGTAGGTCTCAGTGCTGCCGGCCACGCTCGCGAGATAGCGCGAAAGACGTCGTCCGTCGAAGTGGCCGACAAAGACCTCGGAGAAGGCTACCGGCCCGTTCGGCCCGTTCGGATCGGGCATGCGGTGCAACGCAAAGGCCACTTCCTCCAGATCGCGCTCAGCGTCGACGCCCGTCTCATCGATGAAGTGCTGGTAGTCGGAATCGTGATGCACAGGATGCTGATTGAAGCGCGTGGCAGCGCGGAGGGGCCGCAGATTGAGATAGACAATACCGTCGGACTCAGGGAGCAGGCGCGCGGCTTCAGGAGGCGCCTTCTTGCGCAGGTAGAGAGCTCCAGCCAGCAGCAGCAGAACGACTAGGACGATCGCGATTGTGACCCTGGTGCGCCGGTGCATTTTAGAGCCTGTTATGAACTTTAGCGTAGGCAGCGACCGGAGCCAATTTTCCTGGATTCTCGGAGTGAGGAGCGATGAATGTTGAGCACCTTCGAGCGACCAGCGACAACGAAGCGGGGAAAATTGGCCCCCTCCCTCCGGGTTGCGGCGAAAATCGCGTCATACTTCGTTGTCGTCCTTACGCGTAGTCCCGCCATGCGCTGCGGACTCCGCCTCGTTTGGCGCGATTTTTGCTCGCAAAGCTGCCACGCTAAAGTTCATAACAGGCTCGGGGAGGGGCCCACTTTCGCCCGCGCATCTATCATCTCATTACCGCAGTGAAGGCGTGTGCTCGGCACTTAACGATCTCTTACTCAGCGCGCAGGGCTTCAGTGGGATTGACCGAGGCGGCATGTCGCGCGGGTATGCTGACAGCCAGAGCAGCGATGGCAGCCAAAGCTCCGATGGTCATGAAAACCGACAGTGGATCCGCGGTGCTGGTCTCGAAAAGCAGACCACTTAAAAGACGCGCACCGGCGAAAGCTATGGCCAGACCGGCTGCCATTCCAGCCACTGCGAATTTGGTGGTCTGGCTCAAGACTAAACGCAGAATATCTTCACGTTTAGCTCCGACCGCCATGCGAACGCCAATTTCCCGCGTGCGCTGCGAGACGGAGTAGGCGAGGACGCCGTAGATTCCGATGGCGGCAAGTGTGAGTGCCACCAGCGAAAATATGCCGAGCAGAGTGGCTGTCATTTTCTGTCGTGCGAGCGAATCGGAAAGCACTTCGTCGATCGTCTGGACGTGGTAGATGGGCTGGTTGGGCTCCAATTCATGAATTGCGTTCCTGACCACCGGCACTATACTTTGCGACTCTGAGCCGGTACGCACCAAGAGCACCTCATGCACGCCGAAGCCGGGCAGATAAATTTCCGGCTGGGGCTCCGTCTCCACTCCCAGATCGTGGGCATTCGCCACAACTCCGATCACGGGGATTTTTGTCGGCTTCGGACTTAACACGCCGATAAGAATGTCGGCGCCCACTGGATTTCTTCCGGCGAGATATCGCCGAGCGAATGCCTGATTGACGACGAAGAAACCGGTGGGGTCGTCGATATCTTTCTGCTCGAATAGTCTGCCCTGCTCGAGACCTAGCCCCATCGTATGGAAGAATGTGGGGCTGACGTAGCGAATCTGCGCCAGGGGATAGGCGCCGGGAGCGAGTGGAGGCGCGCCTTCGACAAGAAAGCGCGTCATCACGCGGGAAGGGTTCAGCGGGATTTGAGTTGTGCTGCCGACGGAGAGAACGCCTGGAGATTGGGAAATCCGGTCGAGAAGTTGTTCAAAGAAGCGGTTTGTCTCGGGGCTGGTGTCCTGATAATGCGGAGCGGGTAGTGTGATTTCGAGGCTGAGCAGATGGTCCGTGCGAAAACCGGGATCGACGGCGAGGAGTTTCTGAAAACTTCGGATGACCAGAGTGCTCAGAAACAGCACGACTACTGCGATGGCGATCTCTCCAGCGATCAGCGCACCTCGGCTCAGGCCATGCCGGCCTGTGCTCCCACGATCTCCTGGGCGGAGGGCCTCTGCAAGCCTGGTTACCGTCTTCACCACGGGCAACAGTCCGAACAGAATGGCGGTCAGCGTGCACGTGCCGAGCGTAAACAGCAGCACAGGAACGCTGAGTCCGATCGACTGGACCAGGGACAAATCAGCTCCGGATGTGTGGGAAAGAGCGAGACGTAATAGGGGTAATGCCAACGCGGCGAGAATTGTTCCGAGTGCACCTCCCAGCAGACAGAGAATCAGGGTCTGAGCCAGAAACTGAGAAAAGAGTCGAATGCGGTCAGCGCCGAGCGCCTGACGGACGGCCACCTCCCGCCGATTTGCAGTCGCTCGCACCATCAAAAGGTTAGCGACATTCGCGCAGGCTATCAGCAGTACCAAAACAACCGATCCCATGAGGCTGAGAATCGCTGGCCGCAAGGTTCCAACCAGTTGCTCGCGCAACGGGGAGAGCAGCACGCCGACGTTGCGATTTGTCGGCGGATTGGCTCCGGCGATGCGTCCTGCGATGGTCTGCATGTCGGCCTTGGCCTCAGCCAATTCGATACCGGGACGCAAGCGGCCCAGGACATTGACGGAATGCCAGACGCGGGAAGCCTGGGTGGCCTGATCCAGCAGCGAGAGCGGCAGCCAGACCTCGCCCTCGGTGGGATATGCAGCGCCTGGCGGCAACACTCCGATGATGCTGTAGCTGACTCCGTTCAGATTGACGTTGCGCCCTACGACGCCAGGATCTCTGCCGAAGTAGCGCTGCCATGCCCCTGCGCTCAGAACAGCGACATGGTCGCTCCCCGGCTTGTCGTCCTGTTCGCCGAACGTGCGGCCAATCTGAGAAGAGACTCCGAGCAACGAGAAGAAATTGCCGGTGGCGAGAACTCTATGCACCTGCTCGGAATGACCGTCCATTACGAGTGAAACGGTGTTTGGATTCAGAGTGGAATAGGCTGCAATCTGTTCAAAACTCTTCTGCTGGGTTCGCCAATCCTGGTAGTCGGGATAGGTTGCCTCGACGCCTCCCGGCACTTGCGGGTGAGTCTCAAAGATATTCACGACGCGGGTCGCGTCGCGGAATGGAAGAGATCGAAGGAGGAGTCCATAGACGACGCTGAAAATGGCCGTGTTTGCGCCAACCCCGAGAGTGAGCGTCAGGACAGCGGTGAACGTGAATCCAGGAGATTTCCGTAACTGGCGCAGCGCGTAGCGAAGATCCCGTGGCAAGGTCTGCATTGCTTCCCACCTCAGTTAGCAATGAGACGGTCTGTCCGCAAATATTGTCACGCGATATGTGACGGATTATCGCGAAGCTTCCACAACCTGGTCTGCGACGGAATCTTCTCTGGCACCTCAACGTATGGCGGATTAATATCTCTTCGGGGCAATCTCTGCCAACTCGCCAGGAAGATCATCGATGGACGCTTTAGGGCAAAACCTCAAATTTGCAGCGCGCCAATTGTGGCGCAATCCCGGTTTTAGCGCGACGGTGATCCTTACGCTGGCGCTTTCGATCGGCGCCAACACCGCGATTTTTTCCATCGTGAATGCGCTGATACTGAAGAGCCTTCCCTATTCGCATCCTGAACGGATGGGCACCATCTACACCCGGGTCACCGGTCCGGTGGCCTCCGACGAGCGGCACCACGTGAACGGCGAGCAATGGGAACTGCTGCGCGACGAGGTCCCTTCTCTGATGTCGGCTGTGTCAGGTATACGAGCTTCAGGCGTCAATCTCCAGACCGGATCCCAGTCCGGATCAAAGGTGCAGTATATTCACGCCGGGCGCGTCTCGGCGCATTATTTCGACGTGCTGGCTATCCATCCGATCCTCGGGCGAAATTTTTCGGACGCGGAGGATCGCCCGCATGGACCGAAGACAGCCATTCTGAGCTATAACGTGTGGCGTAACATCTTCGGCTCGGATCCCCATATTCTGGGCCAGAGCATTCTGCTGAAAGGCGAGCCGTACACGGTGATCGGGGTGCTGCCGGATGGGGCAACGACTCCCTTGAACGCGGGCGTGTATACGGCACTCCAGCCCAGCCCTGACGGCGAAGGAGGGGGAACGAACTTTGAGGCCATCACCCGGCTGCGTGATGGCGCGACCTGGCAGGAGGCCGATGCCGAGATCAACCGCGCCTGGCTGCACCGCTCCCATCGGTACGAATTGGAGAACAACCCCGGCGCACAGATCTCCTACTATTCGGTGCCGCTGCAAAAGGGTCAGACGGCTACGCTGCGTCCGAAAGTTTGGGCTCTGATGCTGGCGGCCGGGTTCATCTTGCTGATTGCCTGTGCGAATCTTGCCGGGCTGACGCTGGTACGCGTGCTGCGACGCACACCTGAAGTTGCGACACGACTGGCGCTCGGCGCTTCGCGCTGGCAGATTCAAAAGCAGCTCTGGGTCGAAAACCTCCTACTGGCGTTTGTTGGCGGAATGGCTGGCGTAGCAGTTGGCTTCGTCGCGCTGCGTGGACTGCTCTTGCTTCTGCCTGAACATTTTCTGCCGGTCGTCAGCGTGTCCCTCGACGGCCACGTACTGGCATTTACGCTTCTTCTTTCTCTGCTAACCAGCGTGCTTTTTGGAATGCTTCCGGCCCTTACGACTCGAAAGTTCGATCTGCGTTCAGCTGTCGGCAATCGCAATGCAACCAGTGGCGACCGTTTGGGCCTGCGACAGGCATTGATTGCCAGCGAGATTGCGTTGACCGTAGTGTTGCTAGCCGCGTCCGGTCTGCTCATTCGCTCTCTCATCCATCTTCAAACTTTGCCGCCGGGGTTCAACCCGGATGGCGTGATGACGGCAAGGCTATCGCTCGACGACGCGCGATATCATGACGCGTCCGCCTTTCGAAAGCTGCTCAGCGAAAGCATCGCTGCGATGCAGCGAATTCCCGGCGTGCAATCAGCCGCTGTCAGTTTGAGTCTGCCCTATGAGCGCTCCTTGATCCTCGGGGGATTGGCCATCAGCGACGGGAAAGAGGCGGGGCAAACAGCGATGGCAGATGAGACATACGTCACCCCCGGTTACTTCAAGGCGTTACAGATTCCAGTTCTGGCAGGACGCTCCTTCGCCGAAGGAGACGGTCCAAGTACACAACGCGTAGCCATCGTGAACCAGACATTCGCGCGCAAATTCTTTCACGGGGTTAATCCGCTCGGGCGTCATGTGATGCAGGACATGATGATTGTCGGCGTCGTCGCCGATGTGGCCATAGCCCCAGGCATTGAGCTCGTAGCACCAATAACCAGCGAAGCTACTCTGTATGTTCCTGCCGCACAAATGGAGGGTGGGCAACTATCGATGGCTCACGTCTGGTTCCAGCCCAGTTGGGTCGTCCGCACGGCAGGCCCGATCGAAGGAGTGACCCAGCAAATGCAGAAGGCGCTCGCCGGCGTCGATCCCGCGCTCCCCTTCTCCGGCTTCTATCGCATGAGCGATCTTCAGGCCGAGGCTCTTTCAGAGCAGCGTGTCGAAGT
>CAYVSQ010000218.1:0-16752 GCA_964453815.1 uncultured Acidobacteriaceae bacterium
GCAGGAACAACCCCGAAGATGAATCCCGACAGCATGGTGATCGCAAGCGAAAACAGAAGAACTCCGTGATCGATGGGAATCGTAGTCACTTTGGGAATCTGGCGATTCGCAACGTCGTTTGGGAAAATCGCGACTAGCAGACGCATCCCGGCCAGCGCCAGCAGAATGCCTGCCGCTCCGCCCATCACTGCAAGCAGCAGGCTCTCGGTTACAAACTGACGCAGCAGCCGCAGACGCGTCGCGCCCAACGCCAGCCGCAGCGCAACCTCTTTCTGGCGCTCGGCATTTCGTGCCAGAGCAAGTCCAGCGGTGTTGGCGCATGCAATCAGCAGCACCAGACCAACTGCGCTCATAAGAATCAGCAACGGTTTGCGAACATCGCCATCAAGTTGTTCGCGCAAAGGCACGATCACCACATGGTTACCATCATCCGTGCTCGGATGCGCCGCCATCACCTGCGTCTCGAGTGCATTCATAGCCTTCTGCGCAGCCTCGACGCTTACTCCCGGCTTCAGCCGCCCGAGAATCCGCACATACGGCTCATTGAAATCGTCGAAATCCTTGGGAGCCATCGCCGCCGGCCTCCAGATCTCGACCGTGGGCGGATAGGCGAAGCCGCGCGGCATCACTCCAAGCACGGTGTGCGGCGTCCCCTCCAGTGCGATCGCTTTGCCCACGATGTCGGGATCGGAGTGAAATATCGTGCGCCAAAGATGATCACTGATGAGTGCTACCTTCGGACCTCCGGGTTTATCTTCCTGTTCTGTAAATAGGCGGCCCATCTGCGGCGTTACACCGAGTATCCCGAGATAATTCGCCGATACCGCATAGCCGATCAGAAATTGCGGCGCACCCTGGCCGGTCAGCGTTACTTCGTCGTCATACGACGGAGCCAGGTCTTCGAAGACGCCGCTCTTCTGTTTCCAGATGGCGAAATCGCCTGCCGTGCTGGCCAGCGGCTCACCACCACGTGCGGGACTCGCCGTCCACACCGCCACAATCCGGCTCGTGTCCTTGTACGGCAGCGGAGCAAGTAGTACCGCCTTGACCATTGAGAAGATTGCCGTGTTTGCGCCGATGCCGAGCGTGAGGGTCGCCACACTTACACAGACAAATCCGGGTGACTTGGCCAACACCCGCAGCCCGTACCGGACATCCTGAGCGAATGTCTCAAGTACCGGCAATCCCCGCCGTTCGCGATACGCCGCCTTGGTTTGTTCGAGGCCGCCCAGTTGGATCATCGCCTGTCGGCGCGCTTCCACTTCGCTCAGGCCGGAGCGCACGCCGTCCTCGATATGCATGGCGAGATGGCTCTCGAGCTCGGCGGCGAGCTCTCCTTCAGCCTGTTCCGGGTGGGCGATCTCGAATAGCCGAAGCCACAATGCTCTCAGTTTGTGCATCCCATTCCTTCGTGGTCAAAAACTCACTCCGCCCGCAACGCCTGGATCGGGTCCACGCGCGTCGCGCGCCACGCAGGCACAAGGCACGCAGCCGCAGCCGCCAGCAGTAATGTCACAGTCACGGACACATATACAACCCCGTCCAGCGGACGCGTGGCATAGAGCACGGATCGAATCAGCTGCGTTGCGCCGATGCTGCCCACGATTCCCATCACAAGCCCCACAAAAGCAGGCCTCAGCCCGTCGAGCATCACCAGTCGCACCAACTGGCTTCGGCCAGAGCCCAATGCGATGCGGATGCCGATTTCGGTTGTCCTTTGTGTCACGAGATAAGAGAGCACTCCGTAGAGGCCGACGGCAGCGAGCAGCAATGAGAGCCCTGCAAAAGCCAGCACCAGCGTCGCGCTGAAGCTCGAATTCGCCGTCGACTCACCCACGATCTGATCCATGGTGAGAATCCTCGACACCGGCAGATCAGGATCCATCTGCGCGATCAGCTTTTGGATCGGAATCGCCAGCGCGGTCACATCGTTGCGCGAATGGACGACGAGGGCCGTGTCAACGGCCTGCACGGGATTTCCGGACAGAATCGGAAACCACATCGTCGATTTCACTGGCCGGTCCAGCGCGTAAAGCGTGTCGCCGACCACGCCGATCACTTCATATCGATCGCCTTCGACACTGTCCCAATGGGCCGCCACATGCTTCCCGATCGGGTCCTCATTCGAAAAATACTCGCGTACAAATTGCTGGTTGATGACGATATACTTGTCATTCGTCATCCCCCGCTCGTCCTCGGTGAAGACGCGCCCTCTGATCAATGCAATCCCCATCGCCGCAAAGTAACCGGGGTCTGCTGTCCGGAACAGGGCGAATTTGTGCACGCCCGGCGCCAGTGGAGGATGCTCCGGAAACGATATTCCGGTGTCTCCATACTGGCCATCGCCCGGCACGACATTCGTCAATCCCGCCGCCTCAACCCCCGGAAGCGCACGCACCTTCTCGAGCAGCCCAGCATAAAAGGCCACAATTTGCTCCGGCTTTTCGTACTTTGGCCGGCGCAGAAAATACTTCATCGTCAGAACGTTGTCGGTCCGGCAGCCCAGGTCGGCGGAGCGAAGCCGCAGAAAGCTCTTGAAGAGCAGGCCGGCGCAAACCAGCAGAATCACCGTCAAGGCAATCTCCGCCGTCAGTAGCGTCTTGCGCAGCGAGGCGCGTGAGGCGCTTCCCCCGATGGTGCGCGAAGCGTCCTGCAGCGCGGACAGTACGCCCCGCCCGGTAGCCGACATCGCAGGCAGCAGTCCGGACAGGATGCCGGTGAGAAACGTGATGCCGATGGCAAAGCCTACCACCACGCCGTCAGGATGCACAGTATCGGCGCGTGGCATATTCACCCATCGCGTCGTCAGCCACCGAGTGGCCCACATCGCCAATAACAGACCGAGCGCTCCGCCCGTTATGCAGATCAGCAGACTTTCGGTGAGTTGCTCGCGGCACAGCCGCATGCGGCTGCTGCCCAGCGCCGTGCGGATGGCAATCTCTTTTCTACGCGCCGCTGCGCGCGCCACCAACAGGTTCGACAAATTCAGGCAGGCGATCAGCAGCAGACATCCCACTGCTGCCATGAGCACGTAAAGCGGGGTCTTGACATCGTGTACTACATCATTCACCAGTGGCTGCAAAGCCACTCCCGGGACAACCGGTCCCGAATTGTTATAGCGAAGAAAGAGCGTGTGTTGGATACCGTTCACCTGCTGCGTCGCCTGCTCGATACTCACGCCCGGCTTGAGCCGTGCGATGACATGGCCCAGGTGATTGAAATGGCTATCAACGTTCTGCGTGCTTTCTTCAAGCCGATAGGGAACCCAAAGCTGAACCACGCGATGGGGATAAGTGAACCACCTCGGCAACACGCCGATCACTGTGTACAGCTGTGAATTCAGGCGGATGGTCTTGCCTACAATCGACGGATCGCCATTGAATCGTCGCCGGAAGAGACTCCAGCTCAGCATAACGGTGCGGTTCGCGCCCGCCCTGTCGTCTTCCGCTGTAAATGAGCGGCCCAGCGCCGGCTGCACGCCGAGCGTCGAAAAGATGTTCCACGAGCCGTACGCCGCGCTCAGAAATTCTGGCAAATCGTCTTTGTCGCCGGAGAGGTTATAGCCCGACCAGCGCCACATGGCCATGTGCTCGAAGCCTTGCGACGCCTTCTGCCATTCGTAGAAGTCCCCCGCCGCCACGACGTTCGTCGAATTCGGGTCTTTCAGGTCGTCCTGTCCGTAGAGCGCGACCAACCGGTCCGGATCGGCGAAGGGCAGCGGCCGCAGCAGCACAGAGCGCACGACAGTAAACAGCGCGGCGTTCGCTCCAATTCCGATCGCGATGATGAGGATCGGGACAATCGCGAATCCGGGATTCTTTCTGAGAACCCGCGCGCCGTACGCAACATCCCGCCCCACTGCCTCAAGCACCGGTAGTCCCCGTCTTTCGCGATGGACGATCTTCGCCTGCTCCAGGCCTCCCAGTTTGATGAGCGCCCGCCGCCGTGCCTCTTCGCGGCTCAGCCCCGCTCGCATGCCGTCTTCGATGTCCATCGCGACGTGACTTTCCAACTCCGCCCCAAAATCCCTATTCGCGCGCTCGGAGCCAAACACACCGCGCAGCCGGAGCCACAGCGCCCGCAGCTTTCTCATCAGGCCTCCTCGGCTGGCGAGAGAAACCGGTCTAGAATGGCCGTCGTCTGTTCCCAGTCAGCCGTTTCCTTCTTGACCTGCTTCCGGCCGGCTGAGGTCAGTTCGTAGTACTTCGCGCGGCGATTGTTCTCGGACGCACCCCAGCTTGACCGGACGTACCCCTCCTGTTCGAGCTTAAGGAGCGCCGGATAGAGCGTTCCGTAATTGAGAGAGAGCAGATCGCCGCTGGTCTGCTCAATGCGGCGGGCAATGCCATAGCCGTGGAGCGGCCCCATCGCTTCCAGCGTTTTCAGAACCATCAGGGCCAGCGTGCCCTGCCAGACGTCTGCCTTGTTGCCCATAACACACTCCTATTGCTTTGCCATAGGACTATCGCACAATGCCCTATAGGAATGCAATAGAAGCGGAGAAATTAATTCCTGTTCATCGTCAATTTCGTGGTGCGGCTTTCGCACTGTCGGGCTGGGAGTGCTAACAAATTTGGCGTGTAACACCGATGGTGACTTGTCAGCTGTAACAAAAACCGTAGATTTGTCACAAAGAGTTTAAAGACAGGTGCTCATCCGCCGACGATTTACTCAGTCAGGTGAGCGTACGACGACAACGAAACCTGAACCCACGAGGAGATGAAATGATTCCCGAAGAACATGCGCTTCGCCAGCTCTTTCATCAGACGGTTTCCCGCTGCTATGCCGAGCATCTCGGGATTCAGGATGCGGAAGTCACCTCGTACGTGGCCGACCTGCTCACGGAGTTCTGCGTCTTCGAAAATCTCTATAGCATTCGCGACGCGGACGGCAAGCCAGTCAGGGAAGTGGGCCAGATGTTGGCTGCTGCCGACCCTGTGAATGGAACCGCACCCTCATTCGATGCGGAGCGCAAGCTTCGCAAGCATATCGGCGATTACGCCTTGTTTTCGACAGGCATGTATCCGGAAGCGGTGCAACGGTCGCGCTTCGCCAGCGATACGAGTTTTCTTGAGATGGTGCGCACGGGCAAAGAGAGCTATTACATCGTCTCGCAATTCAATCTCTTCGAATACCAGAACGAAGCGCCCTTCTTCGCACGCCTCGCGGAGGAGTTCGAGAGCTACATGTACGGCTTGACCAAAGTAAGGGGAGAACTGGACCGAATGGGCGCGCCGCTGCACGTGATGTAGGCCGTGCTGAAATCCTTTAGTTAGCGCGCCGCTTGTGACTTCTTCACGATCGTGAACAAATCAACGAGATTGCCGTCGGGATCGCGAAAATAAATCGAGCGTGTGCCCCACGGCTGAGTGCTCGGCTCTTTAACCCATGTCTTCACAACATCGTGCAGCCGCGCATATGCGCGGTCGACGTCGTCTGCTTCAAACTCAAGAATCAGGCTATGATTTTCTCCCGGTCGTGCCGAGCCGGGAATGTACTTCTCCTGCGCATTGGCCGCAAACAGGGCCAGCACTCCTCTGCTCGTCCGAAATTCGACGTAATCGTCGCCGCTTTTGTACGGTTCAATTCCGAGGATTTGCGTATAGAAAGACGAAAGCCTGTTGACGTCCGTCGTAATCAGACAGGTATGAATCAGGACGGGTGGGGCGTTCGGAGGCGGGATATTTCTGCTGGCTGTCATGGAGGGAAGCGCCAGCACCAGCGTCACAATCACAAAGCCGGTTCCCAGAAGTATCGCCGAAGCCACGTGTCTCTTCATGGCCGCACTCCATTCCGAGCCTTTTGTCGCTACAGAATGTACTTCGACAGATCCTGATCCTTCACAATATTCGCCACCATCTGGCGTACGTACTCAGGATCGATCACCACGACTTTTTCCGTGCCGTTCGCTGTCGTGCGCTCGCTGATCGGTAGCGGTACTGTGGCTCCGAAGTCGGTAGCCGCGGCCAGCTGGAGCACATTCCCTTCGCTCTGCGGTTGCGCCTTGGTTAGATCGGGCGCGAGGAAACTGATCTCGTCGAGCACGCGCTCCATGATGGTATGCAGACGCCGCGCGCCGATGTTCTCCGTCGTCTCGTTCACCCGAAAGGCAAACTGCGCTATCTCTTCCAGAGCCTCGCGCGTGAACTCGAGCTTTAGGCCTTCAGTTTCAAGCAGCGCAATCGATTGCTTGGTCAACGAGGACTTGGGTTCGGTGAGAATGCGGATGAAGTCTTCTACAGTGAGCGAGTGCAACTCGACCCGGATCGGGAAGCGCCCTTGCAGTTCGGGGATCAGATCGCTGGGCTTCGAAACATGGAAGGCTCCGGCAGCGATGAAGAGAATAAAATCGGTGCTCACCATGCCGTAACGTGTATTGACCGTGGTGCCCTCGACGATAGGCAGAATGTCGCGCTGCACCCCTTCGCGCGAGACATCGGGTCCGTGACCGCCTTCGCGGCCGGCGATCTTGTCGATCTCATCCAGGAACACGATGCCCGAGTTTTCGACGCGATCGACAGCGATGCGCGTCACCTGATCCATATCGACGAGACGGCCCTCTTCTTCCTGCACCAGGTACTCGAAGGCTTCGGCGACCTTCATCTTGCGCTTCTTGGTGCGCTGGCCGAAGATGTTGGGCAGGATATCTTTCAGATTGATATCCATCTCCTCGACACCCTGGTTGGAGATGATCTCGAACGACGGCGTGTTGCGCTCGCGCACATCAATCTCCACCGTCCGATCGTCGAGCTTGCCTTCGCGGAACTGCTGACGCAGCTTTTCTCGCGTGCGCTGATGCGATTCGTTGCTCGCCGTGGGAAAACTGAGCGTGTGGCCCTCGACCACATGCGGTCCAGAGCTGGCCGGCGCGGCGGGAGCAGGTGCGGGCGTAGGAGGAGGCAGCAACAAATCAAGTAGCCGTTCCTCGGCGTTGAGTTCGGCCTTGTCTTCCACCTCTTCGAGCTTCTCTTCGCGCACCATGTCGATCGCGATATCGACCAGATCGCGCACCATCGACTCGACATCCCGTCCGACGTAGCCGACCTCAGTAAACTTCGACGCCTCGACCTTCAAAAACGGCGAATTGGTGAGCTTCGCCAGGCGCCGCGCGATCTCCGTCTTGCCCACGCCGGTGGGTCCGATCATGATGATGTTCTTGGGCATGATCTCATCGGCCAGATCGGGTGAAAGCTTCTGCCTGCGCATGCGATTGCGCAACGCAATGGCCACCGCGCGCTTGGCGGCATTCTGGCCAACGACATACTTATCGAGCTCGGCAACAATTTCGCGCGGAGTCAACTCCTCGAGTGCGAGTTCCTGATCTTCTGCGGTTCCGGGTAAATAAATAGCCATGCTGCCTGCTCCTTCCGGGCGGGCGTGTGAGCTGTCGCTTATTAGGCGTGCAGCTCTTCAATCGTGATCTGGTCGTTCGTGTAAATACAGATTTGACCGGCGATGCGCAGTGACTTTTCAGCAATATCGCGTGCCGGCAGGTCGGTATTTTCCATCAAGGCGCGTGCCGAGGCCAACGCGTAAGAGCCGCCGCTGCCGATAGCGGCGATGCCCTCGTCGGGCTCAATCACATCGCCCGAGCCGCTGATGAGGAAGGTCTGCGTCGGGTCCGAGACGATCAGCAGCGCCTCAAGATTGCGCAGCATCTTGTCCGTGCGCCAGTCCTTGGCCAGCTCGACCGCCGACCGGCCCAAGTTTCCCGCGTACTGCTCCAGCTTGCCCTCAAAGCGACTGAAAAGCGAAAACGCGTCAGCGGTGGAACCGGCAAAGCCAGCGAGGATCTTGTCCTGATACAGGCGACGAATTTTCCGCGCCGAATGCTTAATGACAGATTCGCCCAGCGTTACCTGGCCGTCGGCGGCCATAACCACGCAGCCGTTGCGGCGCACGCAGAGGACGGTAGTCGAGCGGATGCGCGGGGAACGGGCTTGATCAGCTTGACCGGAGACGAAATTGCCGCCAGATCCGGCGGCTGAGGAAGTTCTTTGTTTCGGCATTCTTTTATCAAGTATAACGCAGCGAGACGGTGCCCTGTCCGCCGGGCAAAAACCTACTGCGGGTTGGCCGCCGGCGGTTTATGAGACGAACTGTGCCCCTCCTCGATCGCGTGCTTAAACTTGAAACCGCCCGGAAGCTCAACGCCGATCTGTGGGTCGGAGCGCGTGCCTGTCACAGTGATGGGTAGTTCCGTGCCGACCCCATGTTTCGAGAAAAGGGGGTCGGCTACGCTGAGCGCCAGAGACTTCCAGCCTGTGACCATCTGCGAAACCCTTGCGTCGAGGCGCGCGACGCCGCGAAAGTCAAATTGCTCGCCGTCAAGCGTGTAGACGCCATCCATGGCGACCTGTACACCGGGCACAGTGAATTTGAGACCGCTGATGGTGATCCTGGACCCGGCGAGGATAAAGTCCCCCTGCATCTCCGAGGTGACATTCGGGCGCACTCCCTCCTTGACCTCCTTTGGCCGGCCCTGCCCTTCGAGACTGAGCTCATCGATCTTTGCCGCCACCTTGTCACTGGCAAAATGCGCGCCTGTGATCTGGAAATGACCGTCAAGGCCAAGCTTCTCGATGACCGACTCCTTGCCGGCGGGTAGATGGAGCTTGGTATGCATCGTCAGAGCGCCCGTCATGAGTGGGGGTTCGGTCTTGACGGCGAGTTTCAGCATGTCTTCGATGCGTCCGGAGTCGACCTTAACGTCGAGGGTGATGTTGTGACCTGGGACGTCGGTCGCGCGGACGACCTCTCCAACGGCGAGGATGTGCGAGTGCCCCAGTCGCGCATCTACCGGTTGCAAACGCGTGTCCCCGTTGGTGCCATCGACGATCGCGTGAAATTTGGTATGAAGCGGCACCGGGCGTCCGGTCATGTCGAGGCGAAAATCGGGCGTATCGGTTTCACCGTCGACCACAATGTTATTGAGTACTCCCTCATATGAGCCCTTCGACGAAAGAATGCCTGCGATGCCTTTCAGTGTGCCCAGGTCGGCGTCCGTGAAGCTGTAGGTCCCCCGGACCGGGGTGTCACCCGGGCTTGCCGTGTTGTAGGGGCCGAAGTAGCCCGAAGAGTCGATCTTTCCCACCGGCTTAGGATTGATGAGGATCGCATGGAACTGCATGGCCTGGTTTACGCCCACTGAGTTCATACGCAATTGGGTGATGTCAAAAACCAGCGGAAGTCTGCCCGGCCTGGCGGTCCCGATGATGAGCGTCGCTTGGTCAATAAGCAGCTCGTCGACCAAAATCTCAATTCTGGCCGAGCCGTGGCCCGGCTTGTTGACTGTGGGCAGGTTGAGCCCGGCACACAACAACTGGAGCCCGCCCATGTGCATCGGCGTGGGCATGAGATCACGCGAGCCGGTCTGAAATGAAACTCTATTGATGAGTTTCGGTAAATTGCCGCGTTCCTCTTTGGGGGGCAGATTAATGACCAGGCCCGAAATATGGACCCGGCCGACATGCATGGGGGTGCGAAAAAGATCGCGCCAACCGGTCCGAAACGAGAATTTATCCACAGAAAAACACGGCTCTTTCGTGCTGAGGTGGTTGGGGTAAAGCTTGAGGCCGCCGCCATTGACTTCGAATCCTCGGAACACCGAGACCTTGAAGCTGGCAAGCTCGACGCGCGAGTCGAAACGCGTGGAAAGCGTCTCGACGACCCGGGCTCGGAGGATAGGTTCCGCACGATGGAAATAGATCGAGATGATGGTAAATGCCGTGGCAAAGAGTAGAAACAGGATAGAAGTAACCCACATCAGGACCCGGCGCCAACGCCTCCTGCGCGGCTGGAGTATGGGCTCAGATGTATCCGCCATGCGTGTACTCCTCCCCCCTGGCTACAGCCCACTATTAAAACAGACATTAAACATAAAGACATTAGAGGCACTTCAAGCCTGATGCGTTGGTTTACTATGCTGACGACGCAGATTGGATGGTTGCCGAGATGCAGAAAGTTGTCGTCGGCCTTGGCGAATTGCTGTGGGACCTGCTCCCGACTGGAGAAAGGCTGGGCGGAGCGCCTGCAAATTTCACCGTAATGGCTGCGCGACTGGGAAATCGCGGCATGATCGCGAGCCGGCTCGGAGACGATGCGCTGGGGGCAAAAGCGCGAGCCCTTCTGCGCGCGTTTCCGGCCGATAGTTCGATGCTGCAGACGGATGCGGAGAACCCCACGGGCACAGTAGGCGTGGAGATTCGCGGCGGCGAGCCGCATTACGTGATCCATGAGCCGGCGGCTTGGGATTTTCTGGAATGGACGCCGGAATGGCGTACGCTGGCTCCGGCTGCGGACGCCGTTTGCTTTGGCACGCTGGCGCAGCGGAATGTCGCATCGCGGGCGACAATTCGTGAATTCTTGGCAGCAACCCGCCCGGAGTGCCTGCGTGTCTTCGATGTTAATCTGCGCCCGCCGTTTTTCAGCGCGGAGATCATTGTCCAGTCGCTGGTCTCTGCGACTATCTTCAAACTGAACGAAGTCGAGGTGCCGGAGGTCTTGAGGGTGCTCGGTATCCCGCCACCTACGGCTGCCGGCGAAGCCGGTCTCCTCGAAGCCGCGCGTTGGCTGCTTCAGAAGTATCCTTTGCGATTGGTTGCCATCACCATGGGCGCTGATGGAAGCCTGCTGGTGACTCGGGATACCTTCCACCGGCATCACGGGATTGCCGCCAAGCTGGCCGACACTGTCGGCGCAGGAGACGCTTTCACCGCGGCACTGATTCACTCTTATCTCAACCGCGCCTCGCTCGCAGAGATGAATGAGGCCGGGAATCGCTGGGGCGGCTGGGTAGCGTCGCGACCGGGTGCGATGCCCGATCTCGACGCCGCGACTCTGACTGCGATCACGCAGCAGATCCAGGCGGTGGGTAGCGAGTTGTAATCACCCTCTGAAAGATGTATCGTCGCGGCAATCAAATGACACACTTTCCAACTCCCCAAGAACGCAGGGCACTGGGACGTGCACGCCGCAAACAGCTTGCCCGTCAGGAACATTCACAATGGAAGCCCGAAAGCCGCCGTCGCAGGCCGGTGGCCCTCCTCCAGGAGTCGATGCGCGGCCGTGTGCCGCAGCTGGTCACGCTGAAGTATGAGCGGATGCTTGAATCCCCGTTTGGATACTTCCGGGGAGCCGTACCGGTCATGGCTGCGGACCTCGGGAGCCTGCCCAACACCGGCATTGTGAGCCAGATCTGCGGAGACGCGCACGTGCGCAACCTGGGTGCATTCGCGGCCCCCGACGGCCGGCTCGTTTTCGACATTAACGACTTCGACGAAACAGTGCGCGCGCCCTTCGAGTGGGACCTGAAGCGGCTTTCGACCAGTCTGGTGCTGGCCGGTCGCGCCACAGGCGCAAAGAGAACCGCCTGCAGGCGGGCAGTTCTCGCATTTGTCGATCGCTACAAGAAATTTATCGACACCTTTGCGCGCATGCCGATTACCGAGATCGCTCGTTATCAGGTCCATCGATTGCAACGCATCAGCCCGGTGTCGAAGGCGCTCCTGAAGGCCGAACGCAGCACGCCGTTGCTCAGCCTTGATCAATTGACAGGACCAGCAAAGGCGCCCGTTGAAAAGCGCGTCTTCAGAGACCAGAAGCCGCTTCTGTATCGGCTGAGCGCTGGCCAGCGCCGCGCCGTTCTCACCTCGCTCGTCGAATACAACCAGACCCTCCAGCCCGAACGGCGGCACTTCCTCGCGCAGTATTACCCCCTCGATGTGGCTTTTAAGGTGGTGGGCACGGGCTCCGTGGGGCTGCGCGATTATGTAGTTTACTTTGAGGGCAATGGGCCCACCGATCCGCTCTTCCTGCAAATCAAGGAGCAGCCGGGATCGGCCTACGCGCCTTACGTCGGTGCGGACCCATTGACGGTTCACCAGGGACAGCGTGTCGTGAACGGGCAGCGCGCCATGCAGTTCCAGTCGGACCCGTTCCTGGGCTGGACGACGATTGCTAACCGCCAGTATGAGGTCCGCCAGTTGAACGATCACAAGGGCAGCATTGAAATCGAAGACCTGGCCGGGGATGGCTTGGTCGAATATGCCGAGATGTGCGGCGAATTGCTGGCGCGTGGCCACGCCCGCTCCGGCGATGCCTGCGTCCTGTCCGGTTATATCGGCAATGGCGAAAATTTCTGCGATGCCATCGTCCGCTTCGCCGAGGGCTACGCCAACCAGACGGAGCAAGACTGGGAAGAGCTGAAGATCGCCCGCAAGCGGCCGGCGCAGAAACGTTCCGAAGCGAAGCCAGCCGCCAGGCGCGTGGTCAAGTCCGCCCCAATCAAGTCCACAAAGACCGTCGCGAAAGAGAACCTGACCGTCAGGGCTCGGTCTAGCGTGCAATAGATCTCGCGGCAGGAATCGTAGGGTGCCCCATCCGGCGCCTGCCCTGAGGGGAGCCGAAGGGCGTAGTTTGCGAAAGGGTGGGATAGCACAACCTCTCAATCCACACGTCCCGCTAAAATAGACTCATGTTGCAACTCGCCGACGTGGGCAAACGATTTGGCCCGAAACTCCTCTTCCAGAATGCCAATTGGCTGGTCACTCCCGACGAGCGCACGGCATTGGTGGGAGCAAACGGTACGGGTAAATCCACGCTCATGAAGATTCTGGCCGGGCTCGACGGCCTGGACTACGGCAACGTGCAGCGCACCCGAGGCATGAGCATTGGATATCTGCCTCAGGACGGCCTGGCACTTTCCGGGCGCACCGTTTTCGAGGAATGCCTCTCCGTCTTCGATGAACTGCTCAGCCTGGAGAAAGAACTGGAGACGCTTTCCGTATCCCTTGCTGAACTCGACCCCGAAAGCGCCGCCTATACAGCAGCCGCTGACCGCTTCTCTCACATAGATTCCAGATTTCGTGCCCATGACGGTTACGCATTGGACGCGCAGGTGGGGACCGTGCTCACCGGCCTCGGCTTTTCGAAGGACGATTGGAAGCGGCGCACCGAGGAGTTCTCCGGCGGCTGGCAGATGCGCATCGCCCTCGCCAAACTGCTGCTGCAAAAGCCCAGCCTGCTGTTGCTCGACGAGCCCACCAACCACCTCGATCTCGAAACCCGCAACTGGCTTGAAGATTACCTGCGCACCTATCCCAACGGATACATCCTCATCTCGCACGACCGCTATTTCCTCGACGTCACCGTCGACAAGATCATCGAGATCTGGAACAAGAGCCTGCACGTCTATCACGGCAACTACGAAAAATATCTCCAGCAGAAAGCCGAGCGCCGGGCGCAAATCGAAGCCGCCTATCGCAACCAGCGCGAGCGCATTGAGCAACTCGAAACCTTCATCAACCGCTTCCGCTATCAGGCAACAAAAGCAAAGCAGGTACAGAGCCGCATCAAGGAACTCGACAAGATCGAGCGCATCGAAATTCCTCAGGAAGAGCAGGCCATTCACTTCACCTTCCCGCAGCCGCCTCCCTCGGGGCGCACGGTCGTTGAAGTCTCCGGCCTCTTCAAGAGCTACGGACCCAAACAGGTATTGAATGACGTCAGTTTCACCATCGATCGCTGCGACCGTATCGCTCTGGTGGGCGTCAACGGAGCCGGCAAATCCACCCTCATCCGCCTGCTCTCCGGACAGGACACTCCCACCAGCGGACTGCTGAAGCTGGGCCACAACGTTATCGCCGAATACTTCGCGCAGGACCAGTACAAGGTACTCGATCCCGGTGCCCGCATGCTGTCCGATATCGGCAGCACCGCGCCGCGCGTCTCCGAAACCGAGTTGCGCAGCCTCCTCGGATGCTTCCTCTTCTCCGGCGACGACGTCTTCAAGACGCTCGGCGTGCTGTCGGGCGGAGAGCGCAATCGCTACGCCCTGGCGAAAATCCTCGTCAGCCCCGCCAACTTTCTGCTCCTCGACGAGCCTACGAATCACCTCGACCTGCGCGCCAAGGATGTCCTGCTCGAAGCGATCAACGCCTTCACCGGTACCGTGATCTTCGTCTCGCATGACCGCTACTTCATCGACCGCCTAGCCACCCGGGTCTTCGAAGTCGGAGCCGCCAAGGTCAACGTCTATCCCGGCAATTACGAGGATTACCTCTGGCGCAAGGAGGGCGGCGCCGAAGCACTGGCCGCCGCGACCTCAGCCGCAGGAACTCCCGCTACTCCCGTCCTCTCGACTCCGAATGGTCACATTCCCGAGCCCGCCGCCAAAGAGCCCGCACGCCGCGTGAATCCCATCAAGCTGAAACAGATGCAGGACCGCCTCAAATTTGTCGAAGAAGAGATTCCTCGTGTCGAAGCTTCGATCGGAAATGCCGAGCAGTCTCTGGGCGTCTTCGTCAGCGCGGAAGAAACCGCGCGTGTTTCCCTCGAACTCGACGAACTGCGCGAGCAGCACTCGACTCTCACTACTGAGTGGGAGACACTGATGGAGCAACTCCAGGAACAGCCAGCGATCTAGTCCGGGAGCCGCTTTTGCACCAAGGGCGCGTGTGCATGGACGGCAAGTCCTGCATAATCTATGGTGATGCCACCACTCTGGAAACCGGACAGCTGGGCCGAGCGCCTCGCCGAGCTTGAGGCGCGCACGGGAGACTTGAAAGAAGCGCCACTGCGCCGCGACGTTCGTTCGCTCGGCATGTTGCTGGGCGAGGTCCTGCGTGAGCAGGCTGGCGACGCTCTCTTTGAAAAAGTGGAAGAGCTGCGGCTATCGGCGATCCGCCGCCGCGAGGCTCTGGCCGAAGGTTCGCTGAAAGAGGCCGAAGCCCTGCTGCAGCAGGCCGTGCTTGGTGCAAACACCATGCCCGTCGATCAGGCCTACGAGTTGAGCCGCGCCTTCGCCTTCTATTTCGAGCTCATCAACCTGGCCGAGACGAATCATCGCAAGCGCCGCCGCCTATCGCTGCAGCTCAGCGGAGATACGGTGGCCCAGCGCGGTTCCTTAAAGGGAACCCTCAGAGCCATGCGCCGCGTAGGTATCCCGGCGGACGAGGCACTGCATTGGCTGCGGCAGATATTCATCGTTCCCGTCTTCACGGCACACCCCACTGAGATTGCGCGCCGATCGGTGCTGACCAAACGTCGTCGCATCGGAGAATTTCTCGAGCGCCTCGATCGCATCCCCGTTTCCGACGAAGAACTGGCTGCCCTCGAAGAAGCGGTGAGAGCCGAGATCACCGCGCTGTGGCAGACCGACGAAGTGCGCAGCAGTCGTCCCAAGGTTGCCGACGAAATCAAGATGGGCCTCGATTACTACGAGGTCTCGATCTTCGAAACGCTGCCCAGGCTCTACCAGGAGGTCGCTGCCGCATTAAAGAGCGAGTACGGCCTCGATGTCGATACTTCCGAGCTGCCGGTGCTGCTGGCCTTCGGCTCCTGGATCGGCGGGGATCGCGACGGCAATCCATTTGTAACACCAGAAGTTACGAGAGAGGCGATTCGCGATGCGAAAGCGCGCCTGCTCTCCTACTACGACCACCGCCTGCAACTCCTTATAGATCTACTCACCACCTCGGCGCAGCAGTTGCCGGTGAGCGAAGAGTTGCGCACGCGGCTCGATTCGTATCTAAATCAATTACAAATTGGCGGCACGCTTATTTTTGGTGGCCACTTTCAGTTCGAGTTTTACCGGCGCTATCTTGTCTGCGTGCATGCGCGCATGCTTCGCACAGCCGGTCAGCACGCTACCGATAGCGCAAGCCTGGAGGCTTCGCTGACAGCGCTGCCCTCTTACTGCTCGGCTGATGAGTTCCAGAACGACCTTGAAATCCTGCGGCGTAGTCTCACTGATAACAACGGACTGCGGCTGGCCCAGACCCTCGTCGATCCGCTCATCCTTCTGGTGCGCACATTTGGATTGCACCTGCACACTCTGGACATTCGCCAGCATGCGCGTCTGCACCGGCAGGCGCTCGAAGAGACGTCGGCCTGGTGTTCGCAAAACGCAAGCAGTGTTCCCGGAACATTGAGCCCCGAGAGCCGCGATGTAATCGAAACCTTTCGCACCGTCGCTGAGGTGAAAACCGGATGCAGTCCCGAGACCATCCGCCAATATGTGATCAGCGGAGCCTCGACGGCTGAAGATGTGCTGGCCGTGGTATGGCTGGCGCGGCTGGGCGGCGTGCAGGTTGCTGGGAACGGAAGCGATCCAGGCCTGATGCCGGTGCCGCTTTTCGAATCCATCGGAGACCTCCAGAATGCTCCCGCCGTTTGCCGCCAGCTTTGGAACTCGCCCGATTATCGCAAGCTGCTCACGAGCTGGGACAACACGCAGGAAGTGATGCTGGGCTACTCCGATTCGAACAAGGACGGAGGCATGCTTACCAGCACATGGGAAATCTTCCGAGCGCATCGCGCCTTGCATGAGGTTGCGCACGAGTGCGGCGTCAAACTGCGGCTCTTCCATGGCCGCGGAGGCACCGTGGGGCGCGGCGGCGGCCCTACGCACCGGTCGATCTACGCACAGCCGGTGGGCGGCTTCGATGGCCAGATTCGCATTACCGAGCAGGGCGAAGTACTGAACTGGAAGTATTCCGATGTCGTGCTGGCCGAGCGCAATCTGGAACTCATGATTGCCGCGTCTCTCGACGCTCTTGCCCGCCCCAATGCGCGCGATCCCCATGGACACCAATCCGGCGTGCTGCTGCCCGAGTGGGAAGCGGCCTTCGATGTGTTGTCGGCTGCGGCCTTCGATTTCTATCGGGCCAACATCCTTGACGACCCCGAAGTGCTGCACTGGGTGCTGGGGCACCTGGACCAGCTCGTCCTCAAGCCGGTGGACGGGGCCGG
>CAYVSQ010000219.1:0-6446 GCA_964453815.1 uncultured Acidobacteriaceae bacterium
CGGACAGATCACTACGTTGCGCGGCGCGACAATCATCAATGACAGTTATAATTCGAATCCGGAAGCCCTGACGGCCATGATCGGCACCCTGACCTCGATGCCGGTTTCAGGCGGTGGACGACGGATTCTGATTGCGGGAGAGATGCTCGAACTCGGGCCTGAGTCTGCCGCACTGCACGCAGCCTGCGGAAAAGCCGCCGCCGATGCGGATATCGACATTGTTGCTGGAGTTCGCGGCCAAGCGATCCACATTGTTGAAGCGGCTCGCGAAGGTTCTGTGGAAGCTATTTATTTCGATTCGCCGGAACTCGCGGGGCAATGGCTGCGCGACGTGATGCGTCCTGGCGATGTTGTTCTGCTCAAAGCTTCACGCGGCGTAAAACTCGAACGAGCACTCGACACACTCGCCGGCGGATAGCTACAGGCAAATCGTCGGAGCCTGGTATCCAAACTCCCGCTCCACGCATGCCGCGATCGCCAGCACTGCTTCATCCTCAAAAGGCCGGCCTGCAAGTTGTACCCCAATGGGCAGGCCTTCCGTTGATCGTCCAACAGGAACTACCGCTGCGGGCCAAGCGAGCAGATTAAACCATTGCGTGTAGCGCATGGCGTCCAGATAGCGAACCGTTTGCCCTTCGACGCTCCACTCGCGCTCTCCATGCCGAAACGCGGGTATCGCGCACACGGGAGAAAGAAGGATTGGAAACGCCTGTATCTCCGCCAGCAGCTTGTGGCGTACCAGATCGCACTCTGCCCACGCAAACAGCAGCGACTCCACCGTCAGCGGTGCTTCTTCGCAGACCATCTCAAGGTAGTTGCGAAAGCCCGGACTCAGCTGATCCTCTCGACCCTTGATGGTCGGCGCATAAAACATGGCTCCGCACTGCATAAAGAATTTCCACCAGAGTTTGCGCGCAGCCTCCAGAGTTTTGGGACGGAACCGCTCAACCTTGAAGCCCTGCCGCTCCAGCACGAGTGCTGCATCCCGCACGGCCTGCCGTGTTTCCGGCGTTACCGGCGTAAGGCCGTCATCTTCAAACCAGCCAATGGGAATCTGCTTTGCGTCATCAATGGCGATATCTCTTAGGCTCACCGGCGGACTCACCGGGTCCAACGGGTCCTGCGCGCACAACACCTGAAAGAACAGGGCAATATCGGCGACTGTGCGCCCCATTGGTCCAATCGCTCCCAAGATCGAGAACGGTCCCACGCACGGAGGAAGGTGCCCGCGCGCCGGCACTCGTCCCGGCGTCGGTTTCAGTGCGCAGATTCCGCAGAAGTGTGCCGGCTCGCGCACGGAGCCGCCACTGTCGCTACCCAGTCCGCCGGCCGACAATCCTGCCGCAATTGCCGCCGCCTCGCCGCCGCTCGATCCGCCGGCTGAGTGTTCCAGGCTCCATGGATTGCGCGTCTTCCCATAAAGAAGGTTGTCGGTCTCGTACGCCATCAGAAATTCTGGACAATTCGTCGTTCCCAGCAGTGTGACCCCGGCATGACGCAAGCGAGCAACGGCTTCCGCGTCTTCAACCGGAATAAAACCGTGATGCAGCACACTACCGATCTCGCACTTATGTCCCATGGTCGCGATCGACGACTTCACCGTCATGGGCAGTCCTGCGAGCGCGCCACCGGCTACTTGTCGCGCTTGCGCGCGAACACGCTCAGGGTCGAAATCGATGATCGCATTCAGCTGCGGATTCAGCCGCTCGATTCGCCGAATATGTTCTTCGGCCAGCTCGATCGAGGAAATCTTGCCTTCTTTAAGAAGCGCAAGTTGTTCGACGGCGGAGAGCAGCGTCACGCTCATGGCTTGCTGGTGATCGGTTGTGAAGCCGCAGGCTCATACCTGAACTGAAATCGCTGTGTGCGGTTGCCAGACTCGAAGCGATCATCCCAGTCGAGCCGGTATTTCAGCGCCGCCGCGCCATCGGGATAATGCTCACCCGCCGGATACGGATACGTGCTCATTTCGTGGAACGGCATCTGTGCAACGGTGAAGGGAAGCACTTCGTAGAAGTCCATATCTTTCACAAAGCCGTTCACATAGAAGAAGTAGTCGCGCCTCCAGTGCGCGGGCAACGGCGGCAGTGTCGCCGCGCTGAACTCGGTGTCAATTTCTTCGCCGCTGCCGAAGATTACATAGTGGTTGTCGGGCCTATCGAGCAGCGGAGTTACGTTGCCGTAGTGAGTGTAGCTGCCGCGCTGCCACTGGAACGGCCCCGTCGCGCTGATCTTGTCGTAGTGATAGGTCAGGTCGCCCGGTGTCTCGCCGTCCACCTGCTGCGGATAGCCTCGGAACGCCAGATGCGCCATGCCCAATGGCAGTTCGGTCTGTCGAACTTTCGCTGAATCGTCCGGGCTGTTGTCGACCAGCACCTGATCCCAATAGATCTGAAGATTCGTCGTAATGCGAATGCGCCGCGCGCCCTCCGGCAATTTGCCCGTCAGATCGACGACAATGGTGCGAGGCAATCCGGCCGGAAAGCCCATATCGTCGAGAATCCGCTTCCAGCTCCCGTCCGGCATCTGCGCTTCCACATACGGCGGAATGGGCTCCAGGCCTGCCTGCCAGGCCGCATACATCGAACTTGCGCTGAAGTATTCGATGAAGCCGTGCATGAACAGGCGAACGGGATTCTGCGGCGACCAGTCGCCGAGATCGAACGTGAGCGCGTGCATGTTTGCGTAGCCCGCATAGCTCAGGTTGGTGAAGTCGCGCACGTATTTGTGATCGCGCCGGGCCAGCAGATCAAGCACATCGCGGCCCTTATCGTCCCATGCTCCCGCTGGCGGATGCGTCGCCGCCGAAGCGACTACGGTGCGGCCGGATGCAAATGGAGGCTCGCTCAGGAAGCGTTCATCGGGATAAACTTCGGTGTCCTCAGGATGATCGACGGCGATCAGGCGAACCTGATCGACGAAGTTGATCTCCTCCATCGGCTCGCCAAATCTCAGGCTTAGGTATCCGTTGCGCGGCTTCAGCTGCGAGCCGTCCACCTTGATCCATTCGTCCGGGTCGGCCTGGTTGGTCGCCGTTGGTGAAACCCAATGTCCAACTACCGCTGCGCCAATCACGTCGGAGACGAACTGATACTGCGTTCCATCCCAGGCAAAGAGCACCGGACAGGAGCTTCCTCGCCGATCGAGCTCCGTAATCGCAGCAGGCTTTGTGGCTGCCAGATCGATCTCGTCCTGAGGCACGCCGGTTGGCCAGAGCATGCGCACCACATCGGCGTGCTCCGCCTGTCCGAGACCGGCCAGGATTTCCGTTGAGTTCTGGCTCATATAACCGGAGCTGCCCGCAATCTCAAACTTCTGCCATTTGCCGTTCGCAAATACTTCGACCTTGGTGCCGAGAGAGGTTTTGTTGTCGGCCAGACCTGTAAATGCGAGGCGCATCGAGTGATTGCGACTTCCACCAACATTGCGGAGCACAAGCGGCGGCTGGTTCAGCTGCGTAATGATTAAATCCGCCGCGCCGTCGCCATCCACATCGGCGGCAATCACTGAGCGCGGATTCTGGAGCCTCAGCTTGTCCGCTCCCACGGCTTTGCTGACGTCCTCAAACCCCTCGGAGCCACGGTTGCGAAGGACGCGCAGCTCGGCTCCATTTGCAGTCTCGACGATAACCGCCAGGTCAATCCAGCCATCGTTGTCGATATCGATGGGGGTTAATCCCCACGCGGCTTTCGCATCTTTGATCGGCAAGGGCACACGCTCAAAGCTCTTGCCATCGACATTGCGCCACAGGCTGATTCCGGGAGCACCTGCATGGGTGACAGCAACATCCATCCACCCATCTTTGTTGAAGTCGAAGACCGAAACGCCGAGCGTAGAAGCGAGGTCCGCAGCGGTATAAAGCGGAACTACCTTGAAGGGTCCTTCGCGCGCATTTTCAAAGATTGTCGGCGTGTTTCCCGAGCCGGTTACTACCAGATCGACGGCGCGGTCATTGTTGATATCGGAGAGCGTTGCGCCCGATGTGCTGGCTTCGCCCTTCAGGCCGGTTGGTCCAGTCCATTCTGTAAAGGTGGAATTCCCGTTATTGCGCCACAGGACGCTGGGCCCGGAGGAAGAAGTTATCGCAGTTCCGGTTACAAACACGTCGAGATCCCCATCGTGATCGAAATCGATGAACGTCAACCCCGCGGGATGATTCAACTGCTGAATACCGACGGTCTTCGTAGTGTCTGCGAACTTCCCGTTGCCGAGGTTGTGGAAGAGGATCACGCGGTCGCTCATTGCCACGGCCAGATCGGGCAGCCCATCGCTATCGTAGTCGCCGACAGCGCAGGCGATGCCGTGACCGCTGGTGCTCAACCCTGTCTGCGCGGCGGGAATCTCCTCGAACGAGCCGTTCCCGAGATTTCTGTAGGCGCGAATCGCCTGATCTCCATCGCCCATGACGACCAGATCTTTGTGCCCTGCGCTCTCAATGCCGAGGATGCAGGCTCCCCCGCCGGGCTGATTTTCAGAGGCGGTTCCCGCAGGACTGGAAGCAGAGCTGGTAATTGTTTGCGTTACAAAACTGACCGGGATCATCGCTTCTACCGGAGACTCGGGCGCGAGCATATCCTGCACCGTCGCGTAACGGCCCTGTTCGCCGTAGGCAGCGCTCAGAGGAGAAGAAATCTTGTTTTGCGTCAGCTGCTGAAAACGCTTCAGATATTCGCGCGCCTCATCCGTGCGTCCCATTCGTTGCAGCGTTCTCGCCATTCCAAAATTCGCGGAGGCGTGCACCGGATTCAACTTAAGCGCGGCCTCGAATTCTGCTTTGGCGCGCTCGTAATCATTCAGGCTGAGATAAAATGTGCCCAGAAAGTAGTGAGTATCCGCATCGCTCGGATCGATCTTCACTACATGCTGCAAGTTATCGATCGCAAGTTTGGGATTGCTGGCGTCGAGGTGCAGAATTCCCAGGCTGTACCACGTGCGGGCGCTGTTGGGATCAATGGCTGCTGCCTGTTTCAACGCCTCTTCGGCCTCGGGCAGCTTGCGCAGGTAAACCAGCGCAATGCCCTTGTTCTGGAGCGGAATCGCGCTCGATGGATCGGCTGCATGTGCCTCCTCGAATTTGGTGATGGCCTTCTCGGTCAGCTGCTGGTTCATCAGCGCTACGCCAATGTCATTCAGGCGGGCTGCTTCAACACGGTTGGGTTGCCGGTCGGCGGAGCTCAGTGCGAAAGCATGGACTGCAGTGATTAACAAGGCGAGCAGCAGGATTCCGCAATTGCTGAATCTGCGAATTCGAGGGTCCATTTGTTGCGGAACGCACGCCGAAGCAGTTGGCGAATGCGCATTGCATCGATCAATTGTGACTGTCATTATCGCCATCAATTATAGAAGAGGTAGTCAGCTGGGAATCAGACTTTAGAATCTGAGGAAGATGAAACGCAAGATTGCGGTTGTTACCAGTTCCCGCGCCGATTACAGCCATCTTTATTGGCCGCTTCATGATTTAGCAGCGCACCCCGAAGTCGATCTTCAGTTGATCGTGATGGGATCGCACCTCGCACCCGCCTTCGGCTCAACCGTGCGGGAGATCGAAAATGACGGCATACCTATCGCCGGACGCGTCGATTGCCTGCTAAGTTCCGATACCGACACCGGCATGGCAAAGACGATTGGCGTTGCTGTGTTAGGACTGGCCGACCTGCTCGGCCAAATGCGCCCCGATCTGCTCCTGCTCATTGCCGATCGCTATGAGATGCTCGCGCCGGCGTCCGTGGGCTTGGCCCTGCGCATTCCCATCGCACATATCGAAGGGGGCGAAATCAGCGAAGGGGCCATCGACGATGCGGTGAGAAATGCGCTCACCAAGATGAGCCACATTCACTTCACCTCAACACATAACGCCCGGGAACGTGTGATTGCAATGGGTGAAGAAGAATGGCGAGTGCATCACTCCGGAGCGCCCTCGCTCGATCATCTGCGGCGCAGCCGACTGCTCACCCGCGGCCAACTCGAGGCGCGGCTCAGTGTCAGTCTCGATCAGCCAACCATACTCGTTGCCTATCATCCGGTGACGATCCTCCGTGAAACCACCGGGGAAGCGGACGCGCTCTTCGCGGCCCTCGATCGTGCCTCAGGGCAAATTCTTTTCAGCTACCCTAACGTGGACGCGGGCAGCCATCGTTTGATCGAACGTGCCCGAGCCTTCGCGACGCGGCGCCAGAACGCACACGTCTTCGTGAATCTCGGTGCAATTGCGTTTTGGAGTCTCCTCCAGAACGTTGACATGCTCGCGGGAAATTCCAGCAGCGGCATCATGGAGACCGCCTCCTTCGCTCTGCCTACGATCGACATCGGCCTTCGGCAGAAGGGAAGGGAACGCGCCCGCAATGTTTTAGATGCCACGCCGGACGCGGATACAATTCTACAGAAAATCGGCGAGGCGCGAAGCGAAGCGTTTCGCTCATCCCTCACCGGCATGGGAAACCCCTATG
>CAYVSQ010000220.1:0-3497 GCA_964453815.1 uncultured Acidobacteriaceae bacterium
TTCTTCGGTAAATTAAGCACGCCGCTCGAGCGGCTCTCCTCCAGCCAGACGAATGCCTGGAGCCTCGCCGCGAGCGTGTCAGGCCCCGTCTTTACCGCTGGCGCAATTACGGCTCAGAAACAACAGGCAATCGCTTCCTGGGAACAAACGAAGGCCCAATACAACCAGACCGCGTTGAGCGCTTTTCGCGATGTCTCCGACGCCCTCATCACCCGCGAGAAACTTGATGCCACCCGAGCCGAGCAGGCCAAAGCCGTGCAATCGAACGAAGATGCGGTTCGTCTCATGTCAATGCGTTTCACGAACGGAAGGGTGGGCGGCCTCGAAGTTCTCGAGTCCAAGCAGCGGCTCTATTCCTCTCAGCTCGCCATCAGCCAGACCGAGATCAACCGTCGTCTCATCATCGTTCAGCTCTACAGAGCGTTGGGCGGAGGATGGAACCTGACCGATGCGCAATGGATGGCAGCCAACTCCGCGCCCACGACGCAGAGCCCGCCGCCGAGCCCAAAGCCATAGAATCACGCCGACAGCCCTCAAGGCTGTAACGGATTATTAAGAGTAGGCTCACCCACGATTCCGAAACCGCCACTAGGCAGCCGAATGAGTGTCGGTGCATAGGCCCCGATAAGTTGGCGCCGCCACCAAACTCCTTCGGAACGTTTTTGTTCCGGCGTACTGAACCAATATTGCCAAAGCACGGCGCGAACCAGACGTGGCGGCGCATCAGGGAAAGGATTGCCGGCAAAGAGTCCCAACACGTCGCGATCGTTTTCGAGGAGAAGCTCTTCAGTTCGAGGAACCATCTGATTCTGCTGCCACAGGCCAAGCGACGCGAACCAAAGGTTCCAGTCGAAGCGAGGCTGATACGGCGCATAGATTCGCGGACGATCATTCAATTCCTGCGGCTTGTACCGGAAGGGATACGCAACCCAATGCTCTCCGTCGTTCGACCCCTGAAACTCGATCTCGTAACGATGCGGTGTCATGACGGCAAACAGCCCATACTGGTTCGCGATGCGGAAGGGCTCGAGCGCGACCATGGGTTTTGTGGGAAATGGAGCTTCGCGCCAGAACATCTGCACGAGGGGAACGAGCGTCGCATAAAAGCTCCATGTGAGCACAAAGGCGGCCATGGCAGAACGAGCAGACGTCCAACGATGCGTCCGAACCGGGGCGTTCTCTTCCGCATTCACGAAGGCCGCCTCTTCAGGCCCTGCATCACGCGCCTCGCGATTGCGACCCGTTCGCCAGAGCCGCTGGAATAACCGTTGCAGAAACGCATCATCCAGCAGGAAGACTGCGAGCACCAGGACAAGGTAGTTAAGAAACGTATAGTTTGCTGTGGCGATGACGCCAACCTGCCACGCCGTAACGATGAAGAAACATGCGATTCTCCATCGACCCGGTAGAAACGCCATCCAAACGAGGACGAGTTCCATGACAAGCGTGGCCGCGGCGGTAGCGATGTGAAACCAATGCGGCAGATGCTGCAGGTACCAGCCGATCCACGTGGGCAGCGGACCGTTCTGATAGTACTCGTACATCGCAGTCAGGTTCCGCCATGTAGGGTCTCCACTCATAAGCTTGACCAGGCCTGATTCAAAGTAAATTCGAAACCACAGCCATAGCAACAAAAACATAGCGGCTCGCATAACGGGCTGTCTTCTTCCCAGGCCGGGGAAGATGCCTGATGGCGCGAGAAACAGCGAAAGAAAACCCGCCTCCAGCAACATGCCGTCCGATTGGTAGCCGGAGAAGTCTTGTGCCGTACTGACGAACGAGAGGAAGCAGAGGAAGCAGAGCAGGAGCATCACGCGGGGCCAGACGTTAACAACGAGAATCACCGAAGCGAGGAGACCGGTCCAGCAGATAGCCATTAGCATGCGGTCACTACTCGAGAGCCAAAGAAGGGAAGGGGAGTACCAGAAGCGGAGTATCCCTAAGCCACGTACGGCATGCAGAAAGTCGGCAGCCGGAAGAATGCCTTGCGATCCGATAAGGCCGCGTACTTGAAAAAGAAGTGAGAAAAAGGCCGAAAAGTAAATAAGGCCGAGCGCCCGCAGAAAGAGCCAGCGCGCGATAAAGTGGTTCGTTGAACCATGGAATGAATCGAAAAGATAGCGGTACATGCTTTCGATCTTGCTCATGGTAAGCCGCCTGAGACCTTTGGATGCAGTGGCGCTCGTCACAGTCCTCGTCGGTAAGATTTCAACGAGGGAAAATGAATCGCTGATATCAAAGCATCAGTCTTCTCACTCTTTATGGCAACGGCTACTATCATCGGCTCCGGACCCAATGGCCTTTCGGCTGCGATCGTGCTTGCCTCTGCCGGGCTCGCCACGACAGTTCTCGAACGCAATAAGCAGGTCGGAGGAGCCTGCTCAACCGCCGAAACCACGCTGCAAGGCCACCGACATGACCTTGGCTCTTCAGTCTTCCCCATGGGTGTCGCGAGCCCCTTCTTCCTCTCTCTCCCCATTGAAATCCCCTGGATCGAACCGCACGCTCCCTGCGCCCATCCGCTCGATGACGGCACCGCCATCCTGCTCGAACATTCCGTCGAAGATACCGCGTCCAATCTCGATACCACTGACGGCCACAAGTATCGCTCGCTGTTCGAACCATTGGCCGACCATTTCGCCGAGCTCGCGACGGACATTCTCAGGCCCGTTCAACACATCCCGCAGCACCCGCTTGTGCTTGCCCGCTTCGGACTTTCGGCCCTTCTTCCGGCAGCGTCGCTTGCCCGCTCTCGTTTTTCAGGCGTGCGGGCGCGCGCACTCTTCGCAGGGATGGCTGCTCACTCGGTCCTGTCGCTGGAAGCCCCGGCCTCCGCCGCAGTTGGCCTCGTACTGATGGCTGCCGGACATGCATGTGGCTGGCCTATCGTCGGTGGCGGTGCTCAGACGCTCTCCGACGCCCTGGCCGGTCATCTCGAATCACTTGGCGGCTGCATTGAAACCTGCTGCGAGGTGACGCACTTGCCCGAATCGAATCTGATCCTCGCTGACATAACTCCACGCCAGCTTCTCCAAATCGCCGGATCAGCATTGCCACCAGCCTATCGTCGACAGCTCAGCCGATTCCAATACGGCGCTGGTGCATTTAAGATCGATTACGCTCTCAACTCTCCCATCCCATGGACCGCGAGAGAGTGCTCACGCGCCGCGACTGTCCACCTGGGCGGTACGCTCGAAGAGATCGTCGCTTCCGAGCGCCACTTCACCTCCGACGCTCCCTTCGTGCTTCTCGTCCAGCCCTCACTCTTTGATCCCACTCGCGCTCCCGACGGCCATCACACTGCGTGGGCCTACTGCCACGTTCCTAACGGCAGTGCGGCCGATTACCTCGAACCAATTGAGCGTCAGATCGAGCGTTTTGCTCCCGGCTTCCGTGACTGCGTTGTCGCCCGAAGCATCTCACCTCCGGCGGTGCTCGAGCGTTGGAATCCAAACCTGATCGGCGGCGATCTCTCCGCCGGTGCCATGAACCTGCGA
>CAYVSQ010000221.1:0-2952 GCA_964453815.1 uncultured Acidobacteriaceae bacterium
TCCTGCTGAAGACTGTTTTCTGCTTCCGCGACACCATCGGTGAAGGTCGCCAGCCAATCGCCGGTTTCGAGCGTTACCTCGCCTGATTGATAGTGGGCCTCTTCCATAATGCCGAGTGGCATTCCTCCGATTTCCAGCCGCTCGATGAGGCCCGATCGGCGGCGCAGCATTGGATTGTTGTGCCCCGCGTTGACATAGATCAATCGGCGCGACCCCGGATCGAACTCGGCAATAAAGGCCGTGGTAAAACGGCGGCCGTTCTGGCTGTTGCTGCACGCATACCGGTTCATCCGGCTGACCAGTTCAGTCAGCGGGCCGGGCGTACTCGAGAGAGTCTTGAGGCTCGCCTGAAATGTCGCCATCAACATGGCTGCCGGCACACTCTTGCCGGCAACATCAGCGATGGCAATAAGAAATGTGGACATTGCGGAATTCGGAGATAGGCGAGCGAAAACATCATAGTAATCTCCGGCGACCGTATTGGCGGGGCGGGTGGTGAACGCGATTTCCAGGCCGGGAACCAGCGGCGGCTTTGCCGGGAGCAGCCATTCCTGGATTTCTTTTGCGATCTGAAGATCGCGCTTCATCACCACACGATCGCCAACCTCCAGGATCAGCAGTGCGAACATCAGCAACCCGCCATAAAAGTGAAAATCGAGACCGAAGACTTTTACTTCGCCTGATCCGGCGCGCCAGGTCCACTCGCCGCCAGGAATGACAATGAGCGCCACGGCGACGAGCAACAGGACCCGGCGCGCCGGCGTTAGTTTTTCCAGGATCGCCCAGAAAAACTGGCTCGCCACGTCGAAGAAGTGCTTGCCTGTGGGCACTCCCGCAACCCGGGTGGAGTCCACCTCCCGGGAATACAAGCGATAGCCAGAGTGGGCGTCCGTGCGAAACTGCGACCAGAGTTGGCTGAGCTCCATGCCCTCGGTCACGCGGCCCCAGAATCGGTCGACGCGCGCCTTAAAAGCACTCTTTTCCATCGCCACTCCTTCATTGGTGTTCGCTGACACTGCTGAATCTGCGACCATTCTATCCATGTCCAGCAAGATGTCCCTCTTTCCGGGCATGCTGTAATAACACCATCAGGAACCAGGGATTGAGGTCTCACACGATGGCGGTGTCCAAACGCAAAGCGCTCTCCGACGATCAGGTCCAGTTGATTGCGAAGGCGCTCGCCGATCCCCGCCGCTACGAGATCCTCAGGCGGTTGGGCGACAACAACAAAGCGCTGGAGTGCGGATCAGTGCGTGAATGCATGGAGATCAGCCCTGCCACTCTTTCCCACCACATGAAGGAACTCAAGACGGCAGGGCTGGTAAAAGAAGTCCGCAAGGGGAGGTTTGTCAGCTATCTCCTAGAGCGCGACGTGCTGGAAGCATTCCTGGGACGCCTTCGAACCGACCTGGTCTGAGCCCGGCCAATCCTTTTCACAGAATTTTCTTCCTCCGTTTGAATCGATTTCAGTATCGTCTCATCCATTCGATAGTTATACAACTATCGAAATGTAAGCGATATTTGGAATCCACGAGGAGCGGGACTATGAGCAAATTAAAGGGCAAGGTAGCGGTAGTAACGGGAGCATCGAAGGGCATTGGCGCCGGTATTGCAAAGGGTCTGGCAGCCGAGGGTGCAACGGTTGTCGTGAATTACGCCTCGAGCAAGGAGGGCGCGGATCGCGTCGTCGCGGAGATCAAAAACAAAGGTGGAAAGGCCGTCGCCGTCCAGGGTGACGTATCGAAGGCCGGCGATGTACAGCGCATCTTTGCAGAGACGAAAGAGACGTTTGGGCGCCTCGACGTTCTGGTGAACAACGCTGGCGTGTACGAATTCGCGCCGCTCGAGAACATCACAGAGGAGCACTTCCACCGCCAGTTCAACACGAACGTCCTCGGACTCCTGCTGGCCACTCAGGAAGCAGCGAAACACTTTAGCGCCGAAGGTGGAAGCGTAATCAACATCGGTTCCACCGCCAGCTCACTCAATCCCCCAACTACCGCGGTCTATACGGCCACCAAGGGTGCTGTGGACGCCGTGACCCACGTGCTTGCCAAGGAACTTGGGCCAAAGAAGATCCGCGTGAACTCCATCAATCCAGGAATCGTGGAGACCGAGGGCGTGCATGCTATCGGGATCATCGGAAGCGAGTTCCAGAAGAACTTCGAGGCGCAGACGCCACTCGGGCGGATCGCGCAACCCCAGGACATCGCGCCCATCGCGGTATTTCTGGCGTCAGCCGATTCAGGCTGGCTGACGGGCGAGACGTTGCTGGCCTCTGGCGGTCTGCGGTAAAACGCGCACACCACCGGGTGCCCCCGCTCAAGCCGGCGTTGGCTTGAGTGGGGGCACCCAAGCCCCTTGCCGCTCACTCCACCGGCCTCGACCCCGTAATTAGAATGTCTACAAGCCTCCTCGCACTCTGCTGCCAGCCCGGCCCTGAGGCCAGGTTGAACACGGCGATCAACGCTCGTAGCAGATCCAGCGGATCAAGATCCGGACGGATATCGCCCCTCTCGATCGCCCGCTTCACCAGTGCGCGGATCGCCCCTTTACCTGGTTGCCGGTCGCCTCAAATAATTTCGATGGTCCACCGACAAGCGTATTCAGAGCCGGCGCGATGATCTGCTTGGCCGCGATGTAGTCAACGAAGAGCAGCATCCACGCCCGCAGCGCTTTAATCGGAGACAAGGTGTCGGCAAACTTCCGTTCTGCCGCCGCCAGTCTCTCTACCTCGGTGCGCTAGACAGCCTCGAGAAGCGCATCGCGCGTCGGGAAGTGCCGGTACAGTGTTCCCCGCCCCAACACCCGCCTGCTTGGCAACTTCGTCCAGGCTGACGTTTGCGCCTGACCGTGTGAACGCCTCTTTCGCTATTTCCAGAAGGCGCTCGCGATTCCGCTGCGCATCGACGCGCGGCTTCCGACGGACAGATTGGGAACGCTTCTTAGTCA
>CAYVSQ010000222.1:0-5110 GCA_964453815.1 uncultured Acidobacteriaceae bacterium
ACTTCGAGATATTGGTTGATGGCGTCGGCCTTCACCGTGCCCGGCGTGGTCTCGACGACCAGGACCCCCTGCGTGCGTAGTCGCGCGAGCACTTCGCGGCGTCGCTCGAGAACCTCCGTGGCGGCGGTGGAGACGAACATCTGCTCCACGGTTTCCGGCGGGCGGTTGGAAAGCTGCTGCAATTCGGTATGCCCCAGCACGATTAACAGCACCAGGTGGCGGCGGGCGAGGTCAGCTGCGGCATCGACAACTTCGGGGCGGCGTGGGGTGTCGGCGAGTTCGGTGATCCACAGAATAAGGCCGCGACGCCGCTGCAAATGCTTCAGTCGTGCGGCAGCGGCGAGATGATTGGCTTCCGATCCTTCCGCCCTGATCTGCGAGAGCGAATCGACGATCTGACGCAGATGGCCCGAGCCCGAGGCAGGCAGAAGCTGCTGCTGGATTCTGCGCCCATAGACGAGGAGCGCAGCCTTGTCTCCTGCCTGCATGACCGCCTGAGCGAGCGCGACGGCAGCGCCGGAGGCCTGATCGAGCTGGGTAAGGGTGAGCAGAACATTCTCGTCCGAGAGCTTGTCGCGAAACGATTCCTGTCTCTGTGCCGTGTTCGCGATTATCTTGCGGCCAAGCTCGAAGGCCGTGCGCGACAGCCGCCCGGCGTCGACGACGATCCAGACCTGCTGGCTGCGCTCCGTGGTGAATTCGCGGGTGATGAGTTTGCCGCGGCGGGCAGTGGCCGGCCACGCAATGTTGCGCAGCTCGTCGCCGCTCTGGTATTCGCGCAGACTTTCGAACTCACGACCCAGCCCGCGCAGCCGCAGGCGGCGCTTCTGCAGGGCAATCTGGCGAATTCGTAATAGATACAGTGCCGTATCTTCGGGCGAGCGCTCCATCGGCGGATAGATACGAATATTTTGTTCAAGATCAGCGGCTGCCCATCGTTCGGCAAGCCTCAGCGCTGCATGATAGCGAAGGTAAACCTTGCCCAGAGTCACATCTCCACGCGTGTTGGGAGTACAGGCGAGGGTGATGCGTGCGGGGTCGCGAGGGTAGGCCAGAATTCGCATAGTAGACGGCATCGGTTCGAGCGCGGGGTGCAGGGCGTCTATCACCCGGACCTCAAGAATTTGATGCGAGGATTGCGTGATTTCAACCGTGATCCCGGTCTCTTCGCCCAGGACCGGCGAGTTATCGAAGCGGCGTTCGACGCTGATCCTGTCGGGTGCGGGCAGGAGAGCGGCATCGAGGATGGCGAGGAGTAGGACCAGCGCATCCCAGGCGAGCATGGCCCAAATCCAGCTCGGGTGAAAAAAACCGGGAAGGGCGAGCAGGCACCCGGCGACCAGCAGCAGCAGCGCACGCGGGGTAAGCGCGTAACCGAAACGCCGCGCGTGAGCGGTAGCCTGGACAGGTGCGGGGACGAGGGTTTGAATCATCGCGTCTATTTGGGAAGGGGCACGGCGGCCAGAATATCTTTGAGGACGCGATCCGGATCGAAGCCTTCGAGCTCGACCTCCGGTTTAAGAATGAGGCGGTGCCGGAGGCAGGGAAGCGTGGCGTCCTTCACGTCGTCGGGGATGAGATAGTTGCGTCCGTCTCTGGCAGCGTAGCCCTTGGCGACGATGAGCAGGCCGGCTGCGGCGCGAGGGCTTGCGCCGAGCGAGATCGCAGGCCACTCACGGGTGCGGCGCGCAACCGCGAGAAGGTAATCAAACATGGCAGGTTCCACGCGCACACGGCGAACTTCGTGCCGGGCGGCGGCGAGTTCCGTAGGAGTGACGCTTTCCAGGGGAGACCGTTCGAGGTGCGCAGCTTCGAGCGAGGCGTGGTGGCGTTCGAGCACGGCGCGCTCCTCTGCCGCGGATGGATAACCGACCTGGATCTTGAGCAGAAAGCGGTCAAGCTGGGCTTCTGGCAGTGGATATGTCCCTTCGAACTCAAGCGGATTCTGTGTGGCGAAGACGGTGAAGAATTCGTCGAGCAAGTGGGTCTCGCCGTCCATGGTCATCTGGCGCTCTTCCATGCTCTCCAGAAGTGCGGCCTGTGTGCGCGGAGGCATGCGGTTAATTTCGTCGGCTAGCAGAAATTGTGTGAAGACGGGTCCCTTGTGGAAGCTGAAGTCGTTGGTCTTGAGCGAAAAAACGCTGGTGCCAAGGATGTCGGCGGGCATCATATCCGGGGTGCCTTGCACGCGGCGGAAATCGAGCGACAGAAAGCGCGCCAAGGTTTTCACCGTCAGAGTTTTGGCCACGCCGGGAACACCCTCGACCAGGGCGTGGCCACCGCATAGCAGCGTGAGCAGCGCCTGATCGATCATTTCTACCTGACCGGAAATGACTTTGCCCAGTTCGGCGCGGCCTCTTGCGAAAAGCGCGGTGGCGGCGCGGGCTTCGGGTTGTTGCGGGCCCTGCTGTGAAGTTTCTTCAGTCACGCGGTTCTCCATGGGTGGGTACTGATTTGGAATGTCTCATAAGCGCGGTGAGGTTTGCGATGTGGTGATCGATGCGCTTGACGAGATCGAGTGCGCTGCGCGCGCTGTACTTCGTGAATTCTGCCTGCCGCGTGGCTGTGAGGTCGGCTGTAAAGCCAGCCACAGTGTAGCCGAATCGTTGCGCCACGGCCTCGGCGATGATTTCTGGCGAGGAGCGCAGGGTTTCGCGGGGAATTCCGCCTTCCTGTTCGAGGAAGTGAAGGAGACGCCGCTCGGCGCAGCCGGTAGCTACCTCGGCGGCTCCTGCTTTCCTGTAGAGATCACCCATGGACTCGGCGAATTCAAGTGGCGAGGTGCGCGGAGCCGTGACGCGGGCACGCAAGGGTCCGCTGCGCCGTCCGAAGCTGAGGACGAGAAACATCACGATCACGGCCAGCTGCCAGCCAAGGGCGGCGACCGGGGTCCCGGCGACGGTGGCCCACAGGCTTTCGCGGGCTCCATGGATATATTCATTGAAAAGAATCAAGCGGGGTTTGCTGGCATCGCGGGCACTTTCAATGCTTGCGAGGAAAAGCTTGAGACTGGCATCGTCTTTGAGGCCGCGGTTGCTGAGCGGCGAGGAAGAGCTCCACCAGACGACTCCTCCTTGACTGACAGCGTAGTGGACAACTACTGCGTCATCTCCGCAGGTTTGGTCGACACGGGAGCGGGGGTCATCGGAGTTCCAGCGGACGGGCACAGGCATGCGAATGAGCCCGGCGCGCGCCAGGGGGCTGAGTCCCTGAGGGACCGTGTAACAGAGATCGGTGTAGATGTGATTCGGCGGCGCAACATGAGCTTCGGGCAGCATCGCGGCGCTTGTCGCGCCGGTGGCCAGGATATGCCCTCCACGTTTGAGAAAGTCGGCAAGTGCAGGCTTTTCTTTCAGCAGGTCGAATGCTGAAGCGTCGGCCAGAATGAGGGTGGTATTTGGGGCATCGACTTCGCTTAGGTCCTGCGCTGGTTTTTCCCAGCGGGCGGTGTGGTATCCAAGTTGGTTGAGAAGAAGCCATGCGGCCTTTGCTCCCCGCGAGCCGCTGTTGTAGGTGCTCGGCGTGGGGTCGTTGTCTTCGTGCGCCGGAGCAAAGAAGGCCCCGACGATGATGACGACTAAGACGGCCAGGGTGACGCCGATGATAATGCGGGTGTCGCCAGTGAGTCTCCTTTTCATGCGATTCTTAACTGCTCATAGAGTTCGAGAGCATTCTGATAGTCGCGATGGGCGGCGGGGTTCAGGCCATACCAGATACGCTCGAAGCCGCTGGTCTGCTGACCAAGGAGAACCCAGCGGGGTGAGCCCGCCTCGAGAAGGCGAAGATACTCGCGTGGAGTGCGCGAGCGGTTCGGGGTCCAATAGCGGCGGCCTTCGAGCATAACGATGCTGGCCCAGTAGAGGCAGTGGACGGCCTCGCGCCAATTGTGCTGCGCGGCCTGCTCTTCGGCCAGCCTGCGCCAGTTGTGAGAGGCCTCTTCCCAGGCTTCAAACTGGCGGCGGGCTTGGAACTGCACGGCAAGACGCTGGCGCTGAAATGTGCGCATGGCCCAGAGGGCGAGGCCGGCGAGGGCGAGCAAGCTCAGACCCCATTCGAGGAGTGGCCCTATCCACGGCGAGCGCTGGCCAAAACTGGCGACGTCGGTGAAGAGGCTATCGAGCCAGAGGAAGAAACGAGCGATGAGCCGCTCCCAGACAGATTGTTCATCGACGGTTACAAATTCGGGATGGCCAAGTATGACGTCGGCGTGGCGGCGCGCCTCGGCAAAGCTCGATGCTGGTCGCTGGCCGGTGACATCCTGCAGGGCATCTTCGAGACGGTTCGCAGCCGCTGCAAGATCACGATCGCGATTTTTGGCGCTGGGATCGCGCGCCTGCTTCAGCGTGTTACGCAGCCAGTCGTAGCGGGCTTCAAACTGGTTCACATTGGCGCTCGAGCCCAGGGATTGGAGCGAGACCTGCTCGTCGCTTCCTACCTGAGCGGGATCACACGCTGAGGCGTTTGCCTGGCATCTCTGGACAAGCAGACGCAGGTCTTCGAGATGCGCAGTGTATTCCGCGACAGTGGATTGTCTGAGGGCAAGCGCAGGGACGGCCGGCAGGAGGACGACGAGAAACGCCAGTAGATGGAGCTGAATTCGGCTCACGGATGCTATTCAGTTTAACTTGGTCAATTGTCCGCGGCCCTTTAAGAGAGCGCGGAACCTTCTTCGGAGGGTGGAGGCAAATCTGGAGCTGCATCGGAAGTGAGCGTCGGCGAGAGCGCCAGTCTGGTCATCATCCACTCGATGTCGAAGCCCTCGCGGCGCACGCGCTCGTCGAAGTAGAAGAGGCAGACGGCAATGGCGCCGATGGGTGCAACCAGCGTACTGGCGAGAAAGCCGATCCCCAGGCTGATGGCGTGCGTAAGAAAAGCCTCCGCGCCTCGCGCGCGAATGGCGAAAAATGCCAGGGGAGCCTGGATCGCCCCGATAACGAGATAGATCGCAAAGAGAAAGACGAAGAGCAGCAGGATGCGGACCTTGCGGTCGGCGAGAAGCTGTTTGCTGCGCCTGATCGAAGCCCGGACCTGCAGGGATTCGACTACAGCTGCGGGGACGGCGAGTGAAACTCGGATGTAGGCCCACACCGCGTAGATGAGAGTGAAGAAT
>CAYVSQ010000223.1:0-5665 GCA_964453815.1 uncultured Acidobacteriaceae bacterium
TACGCGGGAATTGGCGGGACCGTGAGAAGTCCAACAACTGAGGATGTGAAGACCACCTTTCCCTTAACGCCCGTGGCCACCCAGTTCCTCACCACGCGCTGGGTAAAATCCAAAGCCGCGAAGACATTCGTTTCGAAATTCTCCCGCACCAGCTCAACTGGGATTTCAGAAATGGGCCCTCCCTCGCCGATACCGGCGTTATTCACCAGAATGTCGAACTTGAATTGGAGCGCGTGTGCCACATCATACTTGTCGAGTAGGTCCAACTTCTCGACTCGCAATGTTTTGAGGCCGAGCGAGCTGCTTTTTTCCCGCAGAGCTGTCACTTGCGGCCAAGTCTGAACAGCTGCTATTACGTTGTGCCCTTTTTGCGCCAATCCGAGAGCGGTTCCTTCACCAAATCCGGAGCCTGCTCCCGTAATCAATATTTCCTGCATGTGAGTGATCTCTCCTCTCTTTTAGCTAGGCTTTCAATGCTGATTCACCGCTTTGAGCAACTGCATAATCTTGAGCCACCTGCCCCCCGGACACGCCGATGCTGCCGATGATTTGTCCATCGACGTCCCTAAGGGGGATTCCACCGGCAAACGTTACGAGGTGGCCATTGGTGAGCTCAATTCCATGCGCATCTGCCCCTGCTTTGCTGTAGTTGTCCAGGGTCTGCGTTTCCATTTCGAACAGGGCGGATGTTTTCGCTTTCTTAATGGCCACATCGATCACCCCAAGCCATGCTCCATCCATGCGATGAAATGCCTTCAGATGGCCTCCCGAATCAAGGATCGCGATGCAAACTGAAATTCCGAGTTCGCGCGCCTTCAGTATGGAAGCCCTCAAGACGCGCTCTGCTTGCTCCGTCGTAATTTGCATGCCCTTTGCTCCTTTTGGGCTAACTGGACTCGGCGACCATAATATCAAGGCCCTGGAAGCTCCAAATGTCCATCAAACCAGAATCCGTTCGTGGCTCCATACCCTTCACGGATATCTGATTGAGATTTGCCGAGAGGCGAACATCTCCCACAACTCAGGGGCCGACATCACATCCGACGCCCTGAGCGAGGTGTACTTGCGCAGTTTGTTCTCGCGGGCCTCGCAGCGACGGCGGCCGTCCTCGCGCCATTCGAGATAATAGACCGCCTTCGCCGTGGACCTCAGTGCGTCCGTCGACGCGCACCCGGTCGCGGAGCCGGCCATTGGCCTCGCGCACTACCGGGCAGAGCTTCCAGCCCCATTGGTTCTGACCTTCTTGAGCACCTTGACGGATGCTCCCGGGCGAGCGTTGTCCACCGGTCGCGGGATGAGCAGGATTGTCCGTCCTTCTCAGAACTCGCGAAAAAAAGCGCGCACGGTGGACACCGCGATGGACACCAAAACTGTGATTTAGTGGACACCATGGCGGGATCTGATTGAGAAGAAAGCGATTGGTGCCGAAGAAGGGACTCGAACCCCCACACCCTTGCGAGTACATGGACCTGAACCATGCGCGTCTGCCAATTCCGCCACTTCGGCACGCACGTTGTGTCCAGCGCGAACGGCTGGACTGGCAGCAATTTCTAGTGTTACAAAGGGTCCCATCCGTGTCAAACCCAACCGCGTGAATCTTCGCTCAGCGCTACAATTGCATTCACAACCCCCACTTTCCGCATCACATCGAAGTCGAAGTTTGTCCACATCGCAAAGGACCCCGCCCCTGAATGATTGACCCTGCCAGCACACCGCCAATCCCGCTTGAGCACGCCCAGGAAATACGGCGCTTCTCTCACGACCTCAGTAATGCGCTTGAAATCATTCTCCAGACAAGCTACCTCCTGGGTATGCTCGAGTTGGACGAGAATGGCCGCAAGTGGCGTTCCATGCTCGATGGCGGAGTCCAGAAGGCAACCGAGATCAATCGCGAACTCCGCGACTTCGTCCGCGCGAATAGCTGAAAGTACCGCCAAAATGAAAACGCCGCGGCTTTGATCCGCGGCGTTTGGGCAAGAGGGGCCAGGTTTAGACCAGCTTCGCGTCCAGTGTAATCTCTGTATTCCCATTAAACAGCCGTGAAATCGGGCAGCCGGCCTTTGCATTTCCGGCCGCTGTCTCAAATGCGGACTCGCTCGCGCCCGGAACCCTGGCCCGCGTAGTCAAATGGATCGCGGTGATCGTAAAGCCAGCATCTGTTTTCTCAAACTTCACCGCCGCAGTCGTCTCCAGCGACTCGGGAGTCAGATTCGCCTCACCCAGTTGCGCGCTCAACGCCATCGTGAAGCAGCCCGCGTGCGCCGCTGCAATCAGTTCCTCAGGGTTGGTGCCGATACCGTCCGCAAATCGCGTACTGAAGGAGTATTGCGTTTCCTTGAGAACCCCACTCTGTGTCGAAATCGAACCCTTGCCACCTTTCAAACCGCCAAGCCACACGGCGCTCGCCTTGCGTTCCATAAAAGCTCCTTTTTTCTCTTTTGGGGGAAAATTAACTGAGCCGATCGCTCAAGAATTTGGATGCGGCCCCGCGGCAAAAAAGCAGGTGCCGTAATTGAGCATAAATAAAGCTGTCGTCGTCGTCGAATTGCCAAAGAAGACGGACGACTTTGCAAAGAGGGAACATGGCCCCAGACTCCTGGCTCCGGCATGCATTTTATGGAGTAATCTGTTCCGGTGCATGCGGCGAATTCATCCAGCGTTCATCCCGAGTCAGCTCCAGCCCAGCAAAGAGAAGCCACGCCCGAGCATCACTCCGTCTACTGTCCCAACTGCTCACACCGCCTGCACGGACACCACTGCAAGCTCATCTGCCAGCACTGCGGCTACTACCTGAGCTGCGCGGATTACTACTGAGCTTCGTCCCCTGACCAACCTCGAGCTGCGCGTCAGGCGCTCCACAAGCTCTCCGACCCTATCCGCGCACAAGTCCTGCGCGGATTTTTCAAAAACTCCAGCGAGGACGTCTTCCTCGGAGTGCCTATTCCGGCGCTGCGCAAGATCGCCAGAGAATTCGCGCATCTACCGCTGGCAGACATCCGCAGGCTCATGCAATCCACTGTTCACGAAGAGCGGTCGCTGGCCAACGAGGTCCTCTGCCGCCAATTTCGAAAAGCTCCGGAAGCCGACCAAAAGAAGATCTTCGATTTCTACATGCGCAACCGCAGGTACATTCGCGACTGGGACGCAGTCGACGGCAGCGCGCCCTACATCGTCGGCCCGTGGCTCCTCGAACGCGACAAAGCTCTTTTATATGAGCTTGCCCAATCCTTGTGTCTCTGGGGATCGTCGCATCGCAATTGTCTCGACCTGGTGGTTTATCCGTAAGGGCCATGTGGAAGACACATTCGCCCTCGCCGAAATCCAACTATATGATCCCGAAGACCTCATTCAAAAGCCACTGGGCTGGATGTTGCGAGAAGGCGGCAAGAAAGATCTTCGCGCCCTTGAGTGCTTCCTGCGTCGGCATCATGCATCCATGCCGCGAACAGCTCTCCGCTACGCCATCGAACGCTTTCCTCTGGAGAAAAGGCAGAGATACTTACGCGGCCGCGCGGCTATCTCCTAAACTCTGTCCTTGGACGCCCGTCTTTTCCCTGAGCAACTGGTTCGCAACCAGCAACTCACCCACCAGTCTTTTCAGACGGGCATTCTCCACCTCCAGCTCTTCTACGCGTGCACCCAAGCGAAAGAGCACCGGCTCCGGAAGCTCAACCTCCGGTGCCGGCACCATGTCTTCTGCACCATGCGCCATAAGCTCCATATCCTGCCCTTCCATCACACTCGTTCGATTTCCTTTGCCGCGGCGTCGATGATCTCCGCGATCTTCCTGATCTTGTCGCCCGTCAGGTTGCCCTGCCCGAACTTCAGCTTCAGTGCCAGCTTGCAGTTGTGCATTGCTCGCATAATCTGCGGAGCTCGCCCGCGGCCGTAGGTCTCACCCGTCTGCCGGATTCGACCCAGCAACTCGTCGATACGTGCTTTTTGAGACGCCAGTTCCGCCTTGCCTGCCTCGGTAATCGTGTATTGCTTCTTGCCGCCCTCGGAGCTGACCGTCGCGAAGCCCTCATCTTCAAGCTGATTCAGCGTGGGATAAATCACGCCGGCGCTTGGCGTGTATACGCCTCCCATCTGCTCGCCGATGCCCTTCATGATTTCGTACCCGTGACTCGGTTTCTCGGCAATGTAGCTCAGAATTACTAAGCGCAGTTCGCCATTGTCGAACAGCCGCCCTCCCAAATCTCCTCCGAACTGGTACCGGCCATGCCGTCCCCAGCCCTCGCCCATTTCTCCCCAGAAGCCGCCCTTGCCGCGAAAATGCTTCCAGGGCCCACAATGGCCTGCTCCCTCTTCAACTTGCCTTCTTTGATGTCCTTCAAACATATGGATTCTCCTGTTATTCTTACGATATATCGTAAGATACATTATACGATATATCTAAGATCAGTTTTGATGCAACAAGTTTTGCCTTTAGTTTTCGCAGAATGCCTTGGAGCAACCGCCATCGCTCAATCGCGTTCTTAACTTAGTAGATCGTTGCTTAAGGGAGAATCGCATGGCTGAACACGCTGATTTCTGGAAGGGACTGGTTACCGGCACTCTCGTCGGTATGGCCTTCGCCATCTATTCCAAGGCGGATTTCGAACGTTTATTTCGCTCGGCTTCCCCGACCGAATCGTCGGCTGTCGAACCAGACCAGACCCTTCGCGAGCATACCCAAGGATTACACCTGCGCCGGGAAGCCTCTTAAGTAAGAGGGCGCGGCACAACGCTTCCAATCAGCATCGCGCATGCCTGTTAGGCAGCAAAAGCTGACCCGGGTGTTCTCTCAATCGCGGCGGGGCGTCGACTTCAAACTTACCATCGAGTTCGATTGGCTCTTCTGAACCTCATCATGCGTCACCCACGCGCCTTTGAGCCGATAATACCCGTCTTGCTGTTTGCTCTGCGCATTGCCGCGAACGATCGTACCGTCAAACGAATACCAAATCCCGTGGACCTGTTTTGTCGCGAAGGTCAGCCGGTCACCGCCGAGGGTGGTCCGATCGAAGAAAAAAGTTAGAGAGGAAGTCTGCCCATCCACCAGCTTCGAGATGTACCCGTCCAACCGGCCATTCTCGATCGTGATCTGTACAACCGACCCCGACTCGTCGATCATATACTCGCCCGATGCGTCCGCAGGCAGGGTAGATGTCCCACGCTGCTTACCGCCGGTTGCTGCCGTCGGGTTTTGGGAGGCGTCGCTGCGATGATGCAGCGACGGATCAGGTGTTGCCTGCGCAAGGACCGTCGGAACCACGGACAAAAGCAATGCCGCAAGCACAACCCGCACGAGCAACTCCCCTCAGACGATCTATTCTTTCGAGCCCTGGCTCTTCGTGCGAGCCGTCTCAAACTCGTCGCCCTTTTGCCAGCCTACCGTTTCCGGCAGCGACGACGCCTCCCAGCCCAGAATCAACCCAAAGCGCGCCATCTTTGCGTCTCCTCGGAAATCCATGCCAGGATGGTACTCGTCCGATGGCTGGTGATAATGGTGCGCGACAAAATCCTCTGCCTGCGCCTTTCCCCAAGCTGCATCATGACCCTCAAACAGCGTTCCCTGACCGATCGAAAACGCTGGAACGCCGACTCGAGCAAAGCTGAAGTGGTCTGAGCGATAGTAGTGTCCCGCGCCTGGAAACTGATCCGGCTCAAGCGTCAGATCGAA
>CAYVSQ010000224.1:0-12805 GCA_964453815.1 uncultured Acidobacteriaceae bacterium
CCTTCAAGATCGATGGCCAGCCCCTGATAACCTCCACCAGGGAAGACGATAACCGCTGTGCCTGTATTGTTTCCCATTGGCGAATAGACGGTCATCGTAGGCTGCGTGACGTTGCTTATCCCGACCACCGGCTTCTCGGCAATCAGAAACTTCGGATCAGTCTCCACCAACTCCGGTCCCGCGACAGACTGTGGATCGGGTACAGCCCCCGGCCATATCGGCACTTGCGTATGTCCTGGCGATGGCTGCCACACAGGCTTCTGCGCGCTCAGACTGCCAAACGCAAACACAACACAGATAGCAAAGATTGTTACCTTGAACATCGAAGGCTTCATCACGATCCCCACGGCTTCATACCCAATCGCTACCCGGCTGAGCCGAGTGTAGGGCGATCGAAGGAGGATTATTCCTCTCGCTGCAGTGGGAATCGATTCAGTTAACAGACATTAACCTCGTTTCAAAGCCGGACTAACAGAACACAAGCTAAGACGTCTTCTCCGAATGACGACCCCGCCTTAGCTGTGCCAAGGCGGGTACCCGTGTTGTGGCTCTACGCGGTTTATCTCGCCTGTTGCTGTGCCAGATCTCGTATCTGGAAGACATAGTCGACGAGCAGACCGATGCCGATAGCCAGCGGAATGATGCCCGAGGCGGAGACAGCGAGAACGTCGTGGTCTCCGACGATCCAGGTCAGCGCGAAACCGAAGAGTGCCAGGCCGACCCCGACGGAGGTACAGACGATGCCGCCGGTACGCAGTCCGCGGGCTCGCCTGTGCTGATCGACGACCGGGATCGGTTCCGGAGACGGCTCGGGGATGGGAAGGCCTTTGGCGATGGCGGCCATGCGCTCCTCGCTTTGCAGCCTGCGAGTGTGATAACCGGAAATAGTGTTGACGATGATGATGCCCAGAACCATCGCGAATGCGGCGACGGGAATGATGAAGGGACTAGATGCCCAGTGTTCCATGTGATCCTCCTGATTTTACGGGAGCCTTAGACCGAGGGCGTCGAGAAAAGTTTCAGGAGACAGAGTGAAACTTTAGGAGGAAACTACGGTCTGAGTCATCTTGCACGGGGAACTTCAATTCGAAGATGTGATTCGCGAGCACCAGGGGTTCGTCTTTCGCACTCTCGTGCGACTGACGGGCAGCCGCGAACATGTGGAGGACCTGGCGCAGGAGGTGTTTGTGCGCCTGTATCGAGGCATGGAAAGTTTTCGCGGCGATGCGAAGATGACCACCTATCTCTACCGCATCACTTTGAACGTGGCGCAGGACGAGTGGAAACGGCGGAAGAAGGAGCAGGGCCATACGTCGTTCGACGATCCGGATGCGGGCTGGGAAGCTCGGCTGCCGGGTGGGGACGGCGATGCAGAACAGATTCTGAATCGCAAGCAGATGATGGCTGGTCTCGAACGCGCACTGGGCGAGTTGAGCGAGGTGGAGCGCCAGGTGATTGTGATGTTCCATCAGGAAGAATCGACGTACGAGCAGATTGCGGCGGTGCTGAGTCTGCCGCTGAATACGGTGCGGACGCATCTGCACAGAGGGCGGAAGAAATTGAAGGAACGGCTTCGGGAAGGACGGGTAGTATGCGCGACAACGGTGTGAATTGCGAGGCTTTGCAACGGACGCTGCGCGGGGAGCGGGAGCTGACAGCGGAGGAATTTGCGCACCTTGAGGAATGCGATGTCTGCCTGGATGTGTCATTGACGGTGATGCTCGACATAAAGCCTGAAGTTGAGATTCCGCGGGACTTCGCGGCGCGGGTTGTGGCGAGTTTGCCCGCGAAGACTGCGGCTCGGTCGCGATCGCCGCGTCACGCCGGACTGATTACGGCAATGGCGGCGGTTGCGGTATTGTTGGTGGTCTGCTTCGCGGGTGCCAAACCGGCGGACAACTGGATCGGCTTGGTTTTTATGCTCCTGGTGGCAACCGAGGTAGCGGGAATTGCACTCTGGCTGGCGCCGAAGCATTCGGGATGGTGAGGCAGCGAATAAGGGCTCGAATGCGAGCTAGGTTGCAACGAGCCGCTTGGGCCTGAGTAGCAATCCTGCTGTGACACCCAGCGTGAAGGCCTGTGTAAAGATCTCAATGATATGGATGAAACGCTGTGCACCAGTCATGAGCTCATTGGGCACCAGCAGCAGTGAAAGACCGCCTGCGACCCACAGCAACAGTCCCGCACAAATCGCCGTCTGCCACCGTCCTAACCGCAACGTGTAAATGGCGGGAACGATGGCCAGCGTCATTAGCAATCCGCGTGCGAATTGAATTCCCCAGAACCAGTTACCCAGTCCTGCGACGGCCGCTACTGCATCCGGGTAATACCTCTTCGTGAACAACTGGTAGGTAAGCCCACCGAAGACGAGATAGTAGCCGAGATAAGCGATCCCACAGAGCGCGACCATCGCGGCCGCCTTCGCCACTGGCGACCGTAATACTGGCTCCGTTGACGGGTTCGTCAATTTCAATACCCGCCAGAGAATAACCAACGCGATTGCTGCAATCAGATGGCTCACCGCGTCGGAGATCACGTTACGAGCCCAATGCTCCTGGATGGCGGGTGACTTAATGAAGAGCAGGGCTTCCGACCACATGGTGACCACAGAGACTAGCAACAGCACAGGCAAGATGACGCCGAATTGTCCGAGCGCGGTCTTCGGACCGAAAAGTGCGACGGGCACGAATGCTGCCGCCATCACAACGCCCGACGTCCACCACCAAAACGCGTGGCCAGCCCCCATTGCGGGAGACATGAATGCGACCCCACCCAATAGACAGTAGAGAATAACCCGGAGGATCATAATCAGGTCCTTTCGTAGTTTTTGTCGTAGCTCTTGATCGCGTTGCGTGCCCAGTTCAGTTGGCACTCGTACGCATTGATTCCGCTTTCGAGGGCAAGTCGGCCGGAGAGAGGCATAGCTTCTCCGTGCTCCTGGAGATACCCGCGGAGACTGGGTATGTAGGCTGCGAGTTCAGCTTTCAGTGCCGTGAGAAAGCGCAGGGACTCGGGGCCGCCGAGTGATTCATCCATAAAGCTGAATCGCAACATCAACTCGCCTGTGCCACGGACGACGTCATCGCGGACGATTGGCTGTTTCTGCCAGCGCTTCAGTTCAGTGGATCCGGCTGGGGTGAGATGGAAGAGGCGACGGCGGCGAAGGCCGGAGCGCTCCTGGATCCGGCTTCGGACGAGTCCCTGCTGTTCCAACCGGCGGAGCGCAGGGTAGATTGATCCCGGACTGTCGCTGAAGGAGGTCATCGGGGTGGCCAGAAAAATCTTGCGCAGGTCATAACCTGAGCGGTCCTCCTGCTGCAGGAGTCCCAGAAGAGCGTATCCGAGCACCGAGACGTCGCTTCGTTCCATACGCAAAATATTAGTACGTAACGTACTACAGAGAAAGCAAAATCAATAATATTTTCAACGGGAAATATGAACCTGCTTTTTCTTGCACTGTTTTTGTGAACCGCATAGTTTAATGAGCTATGCACGCTCCGGCACGTCGACTCGGCATTTGCGCGTATGCGCTCTTCTCACTCTTACTTCTTGGACCTCTGGAATCGGGCTGCAAATCGCAGACGACCTCACAGGGTTCGGGACAGAACCAACCCAAGACCGCAGCGGAAATTAACGCGCAGGCGGCTCCGCCTACGCCGGCTCCGGTTTCGTCGGTAGTATCGGCGCGGTTGCACGAGATCGCGGCGGCGGGCAAGCTGGCCTCGATGGATCGTCCGGATTTCTCTGACTACCGGATGCATTTTCAGCATGCGTATGAGACGTCGAACTTCGCGCCGCTTTGGCTGAACGGCAACCAACCGACTCCACAGGCGACGGCAATCATTGTGTTGCTGCAAAACAGCCTGCATAAGGGGCTGAACCCGGATGACTATGACGCGGGGCGCTGGCAGGCGCGCGTCGACGGGTTGAAAACGGCGAACGACCCGGCATTGGCTGAGTTCGATGCGGCGATGACGGTCGGGCTGATGCGGTACATCTCCGATCTGCATATCGGGCGGGTGAATCCGACGCATTTTAATTTCGGGATCGATATCGAAACGAAGAAGTACGACATGCCGCAGTTCGTAACGCAGGACGTGCAGCATGCCGTGGACGTGCAGGCGGTTCTGGACCAGGTGGAGCCGACCTACGACGGCTACAAGCGAACAGGAGTCGCATTGCAGCATTATCTCGAGCTTGCTGCGAAGGGAGATGGGCCTCCGGTGCCGGATGTGGCAAAGTCGCTGGCGGTAGGGGATGCGTATCCGGGAACGGCGCAGCTGGCTGCGCGGCTGCAACTGCTGGGTGATCTTCCAGCGAATGCGACGGTCAACACCGACGCGCCTATCTACGATGCGAGCCTGTCAGGAGGGGTGAAGACCTTTCAGGAGCGGCATGGGCTGACTCCGGACGGCAAGCTGGGCAAGGATACGGTGCAGCAGCTCAATGTGCCGCTGGCGACGCGCGTGGTGCAGCTGAACAATGCGCTGGAGCGCTGGCGCTGGCTGCCTCCGCAGTTTCCTCAGCCTCCTGTGGTGGCGAATATACCGGAGTTCGTGGTGCGCGGCTTTGACGCTGACCATAAGGTCGCGTTCAGCTCGAATGTGGTTGTAGGCAAGGCGATGCGCACGCAGACACCCGTGTTTGCCAAGGACATGAAGTATATTGTCTTCCGGCCGTACTGGAACATTACGCCGAGCATCACTCGGGGTGAGATCGTTCCGCATCTTACCAAAGACAGAAGTTATCTCGCGCGCAAGAACATGGAGATTACGGATTCAGGCGGGAAGGTGATCACCGATGGCGCAGTGAGCGATGCGGTGCTGGCGCAACTGCGCGCGGGGAAACTGATGGTGCGGCAGAAGCCGGGGAAGGATAATTCACTCGGGCTGGTGAAGTTTATCTTTCCAAATGAGAACAATGTGTACCTGCACAGCACTCCAGCGCAGGAATTATTTTCGCGATCGCGGCGGGATTTCAGCCACGGGTGCGTAAGAGTGGAGAAGCCGGCAGAGCTGGCCGCATATCTCCTACGCGATCAGCCGCCGTGGACGCTGGAAAAGGTTCAGCAGGCGATGCAGGCGGGGCCGGATAACCAGCAGGTGAATTTGAAGACGCCGGTTCCGGTAGTGATCTTCTACCTCACAGCTGTAGTCGAGGAGGACGGGTCAGTGCATTTCTTCGACGACATCTACGGGCACGACAAGAGCCTGAACGCGGTGCTGGCCAAGGGGCCTCCGTACCCAGGGTAACTGGCTGTTACGGGCGGGCCCGCCTTCGGCGCCATCCTGGTATCAACCTTTCGGGCACTCCCGTTGGGAGTCGATTTGGGGTTCGATCGGCTAGCTAGCTACCAGTGGCGTACGCGGCCGACGTCGACGTGGACGAAGTCTGATTGTGCGTAGTAGCCGACGCCGCCGCGCTGCATGGCGAGCGCGGTATCGCGCACCTGGGCGGTGGGAACGCCGGGGATGCGGATGTCGATGGCTTTGGCTTCCATGTGTTGGCTGTGTTCGGCGACTCCGTGGCCGTGTTGGCGGAGGTAGTTGTTGCTCCACGGGGTGCGGTATCCGCAAACGATATCGATCACGCCATTGGGGTGGCCAAGCTTGGTCATCAGGTCATGAAGGAGGTCGAACTCTTTCACGTCATAGTCCTTTACGTCGCCGGTGCGGTGATCGCGCAGGAAGTGGTCGAGCTCAGCGACGGCCTCAGGCAGGTAGTGGTCGCCGATGCGGTAGACGATGTCGAGGTGTTCGCCGGTGTGAAGGTGGTAGAGATGCAGACGGTAGGCGGGCGCGGTAGACGGGGTGTCCGCGGCGGTCGCGCTGAGGCCGGTAGTGGCGAGGAGCGCGAGAACTGCGGCGGCGAGAATGGACTTCCGAAACAGCATAGTTTAGGCACAACCTTTGAGATTGATTCAGCAGAAGAACCGGCTGTTCTTAGTATAGCGGGCAGTCCGCTGCAGGATCGCCAAGATATGGTTCAGTTTGATTTTCCGTGCCTTCAGAGGCAATGGGCAAGTGATTATTGCAGGGGACAATCACAACAGTAAGGGCAGCCGCAGGCTGCCCTTTATTTCGCTGAAACTGTTGTACTTACCTACACCGAAACCGGCTGCTCCACGTTGACGTTGACAGGCGTGAGCCAGCCGTAACGGTCGGGGCGGAGTCCGTTGGCGATGCCGATGAATTCGTCGGCTAGCTGGCGGGTGATGGGTCCCGGGTTACCGTCGGCGATGGTGATGCGGTCGACGGAGCGGATGGGCGTGACCTCCGCAGCTGTTCCGGTGAAGAAGACTTCGTCGGCGATGTAGAGCAACTCGCGGGGCATGGCCTGTTCAACGACTGGCATGCCGAAGTGCCGGGCCAGCGTGAGGATCGAATCGCGGGTGATTCCCGAGAGAACGGAGTTGGCCAGCGGCGTGGTGTAGATGACGCCGTTGCGCACGATAAAGAGGTTCTCCCCAGAGCCTTCCGAGAGGTATCCGTTGACGTCGAGGGCGATGCCTTCGACGTATCCATTGACGTCAGCTTCCATTCGAATGAGCTGCGAGTTGAGATAGTTTCCGCCCGCCTTGGCAAGTGAAGGCGTAGTGTTCGGGGCGGAACGGTTCCAAGAGGAGATGCAGACGTCGGCCGCGTCGCCCGGGACATACTTACCCCACGGAAAGTTTGCAATGTAGACGTCGACCGGCGAGTGCTTGGGATTGACGCCGATCTCACCGTATCCGCGAAAGGCGATGGGGCGGATGTAGCAGGGGGCGATCCCGTTTGCCTCGATGACTTCGACGACCGCAGTAGAAAGCTGGTCGAGTGAATAGGCCATTGGCATCCGATAAATTTTGGCCGAATCGAGCAGGCGCTGCATATGCTCTGGCAGCCGGAAGACGGCGGCACCGGAGGGCTGCCCGTAGCAACGGAGGCCTTCGAAGACAGATGAGCCGTAGTGAACGACGTGGCTCATAACGTGGATCTGAGCCTTGTCCCAAGGAATCAAGTTGCCGTTGTGCCAGATTTTGGCGGTGGGCTGAATAGGCATACTTTTGCCTGCTCCTTTTTCTTCTGAACAACTGATTATAGAACGACTGCGCGGCCGGATTGGGAGCGAGGAATTGGGAAAGTGGAATTTGGAGAACTTCTGTAACTTTCCCTCAGATTTTGTCCGGTATCACCCGTTATGGGGCCGGGATCGCGCGTTGATTAGAGGCTATCTTCGATGCGGAAGTAGTCGTGCAGAGCCTGGGGAAGATGATGCGTGCTGCGCGGGAAGATGGCGTCTCCGGCGAGACCGCTGGTGCGAAGGATAGGATCAGCGAGGTAGCCGACGAACTGGCGGGCATCGCGGCGCTTGAGACGCATGGCCAAGTCGACGGCGGCTTCGACTGATTGCAGCTTTGAAACCTCAAGCAGCACGACACCATCCAGGTGCTGCCGCAAGGGGGGACGGCATTGCTGCCAGATGGGCTCGAGGTCTTGATATCCCGGGGCAAGATGCACACGGAAGCCTTCTTGCTGAAGGTTGCGATGCAGTAACTCTCCGCCGCGTGGGCTATCGCTTGCCAGGAGGATGGGAGGAATTGAAGCCGAAAAATTGTAAGAGTCAACTTGCTGAATGTCCATGGGATGCTTGCTCTCTCAATGTGAACGCACGCCAAGAGGTCGAAACGCGGGCAGAAGCTCTCGACGCAGCTTCATGAGTGCATGCGAATGACCAAAGTCGGGAGATGCAGTAAATCATTCATCCTTGAGCCCTTAAGCGTAAGTGCTAGAAACTTGCCCTTCGCAGGGTAGTCGTCTACCTACCGATGCAGCGTGAATTTTTGACTCGAAATCCGGGAAAAAAGACCCGCACTTCCCCACGGAGGAGCTTTTCCGGCTGATTATGTCCATGATCTAGAGAGGCATGCAGGCTTTCAGAAAGACGACAGTCTTTGCATGAATTGCCGCGATGGATTGACGGCCGGAATACAGGATGAGGTAAGGTCAGGGTTATGCATGGGGTTATTGACAGCGCGATCTGGGCGGCGATCTTTGGACCCGCAAGTGCGGTTGCGCATGAACTGCACTCGACCTACGTACGGTTTTCGGTGCTGGCTCTAAGTTCGATCTTTTTCCTGGTCGATCCCTTTGCCGCGATTCCTTCGTTTATTGCGATCACCGCTGGGGCGGATGCTGCGCGGCGCAGGCGTATGGCTGTCAAGGCGTCGCTGACGTGCTTTATCGTGCTGACGGCGTTTGCGATTGCAGGGCGGCTAATCTTCAGGATGTTCGGCATCACATTGCCGGCCTTTGAGATTGCAGGTGGGATCATTCTGCTGCTGATCGGCATCGATATGATCGAGGCGAGGCGCTCGCCTACGCAGGAGTCGTCGAATGATGCCGAGGAGGCAGCCGCGAAGGAAGATGCGGGTATCGTGCCGTTGGGGATTCCCATGCTGGCTGGGCCGGGCGCGATTTCAAGCGTGATGGTGCTGGTGGGGGCGTCGCCGAATAAATGGCAGATGGTCGCAATTCTGCTGGCGATCAGCATTACGGCTCTGGCCAGTTATGGCGTCCTCAATGGTGCGGACCGCCTGCGTCGATTGCTGGGCGAGACGGGCATTCGCATCCTGGTGCGCATTATGGGCCTGCTTCTGGTGGCGCTGGCGGTACAGTTCTTTGTGAATGGGCTGACGGACCTGGGCGTGATTGCTAAATACGTTTAGGGTTAACGGATAGTCCAATCGAGGTAATGAAGAGCAATTAGAATCTCAGGCGATAGAAAGGCTCATCGTCCAGTCCTGTCATGCTCTCGACAGTGGATTATTTGGTTCCCGATTCGAGCGCCTGTTTCAAATGCTTCGCACAGGCCTCCGCCGTGCTCTTTTGCCCGTGGGCGGAGTTCTCTTTGTTTGCGTTGTAGGCATAAGCGACCTGCGAGGTCTTCAGGTCGATCACCTGAATGCTGGCCTGTTCATCCGAATGCCACGAGCCCATGAGAAGTTTTTTTGCTGTGCCGGCCTTCTGCGACTCCGAGGTGCCTCGGATCTCAAGGTCCGCCTGCTCCTTCGTGTCCACGATTGTGACCGGAACCTGTTTATTCGTGATCGCCTCCTTCAAGGCGGCATCAAACTTGTCCGGCATCGAATCAACAAAGACTTTGGCGCCTGGTTTGAATGCTGCAGTCTGCTGAGCATGCAGCGATTCTCCCGCAATCAGAATGAGCGCCAGTGCCAACAGCTTTCTGTGCATAGTCACCACCTATTCGTTCGGACCAATCTGTTCCTTGAGGTGTTTCGCGCAGGCCTCCGAGGTGCTCTGCTTGCCGCGCGCCGAATTTCCTTTGTTTACGTTGTAGGCGTAGACAATATTTCCTGTCTTCAGATTCTCCACCTTGATACTTGCTTGTTCGGCCGATTGCTGTGAGCCAAGAATCAGCATCTTCGCCCATCCAGCCTTCTCCGATTCCGACACGCCGGCGATTTCGTAGTCTGCCTTAGACGGGTCGGTCACGATCACGATTGGTACTTTCTTCTCCTGGATCGCCGCAGCAAGATAGATATCGTAGCCACCCTCAATCGGCGCTATATAGAACCTCGATCCGGGCGGAATTTTCTTCGTTTCCATCACTGGCCCGCTGGGGTGAATCGGTGAGTTGGCGGGTGTGCTTGTGTTTTCTTGTATGGGTTGTGAGGGGGCGGTTGTCTGTAGAGCCAGGCAGGGTAGAGAAAATAGAAGCCCAAAGGTCAAGGCGAATGAAAGCTTTCTCATTCGAAACTCCATGGGGAAAATTGTCCCATTCTACACCGGTGTCGAACTCTCACGATTGCAAGGTTCTGAACGGCATTCTGAACGGCATGCTGTTTATGCGAAAGGCGCTGAACGTGGGCATGCACAGCGGAAATCTCTTCGGCCCTAGTTCTGGCCTAGCAGGTATTTCTGGATGAACATGACCTCTGCGTCGAAGAGGAAGTCCTGGTTCCTTTTCTTGGCGTAGCCGTGGCCTTCATCGTTAGCCATGAGGAACCAGGTGGGCGTGCCCTGCGCATTGAGCTTGACGAGGATCTGGCGTGATTCTGTCCAGGGGACGCGCGGGTCGTTTTTGCCGACCACTGCGAAGATGGGTTTGTGCATGGAGTCGAGGTGATTGATGGGCGCGATCTTTTCGAGATAGGCGCGCATAGCGGGGTCGCGCTCGTCTCCATATTCGACCCGGCGCAGATCGCGGCGGTAGGCCTCGGTATGCTCGAGGAAGGTGACGAGGTTCGACATGCCTACGATGGGCAGGGCGCAGCAGATCTTATCGTTGTAGAAGGCGGCAATGGCCCAGGTCATGTGTCCGCCGTAGCTGCCGCCCATGATCATGATGCGGCCATTATCGAGATCGTTTTGTGTGGCTATCCAGTCGAGGAGAGTGCCAATGTCCTTATAGGTGTCGTCGCGGTGGAAGCCGTTGTCGAGCTTGGTGAATTCTTTGCCATAGCCAGTAGACCCGCGCACATTGGGCTCAATGATGGCGACGCCCAGTTCGTTAAGGATGTAGTTATCGCGTCCCATGAAGTCTGGACGAGACTGACCTTCCGGGCCGCCATGGATGTCGACGATGACTGGACGTTTGCCTGGAAACTTGACAGGGTCGGGCTTGTAAAGAAAGCCAGTAATGGTTCGACCGTCGAAGCTCTTCCAGCTGATGAGCTCGGGATCGCGGAAGTTGGCTGTGTTGAGGCCGCCGGTTTCGCTCTCGGTCCAGCGGTCGACTATGCCGGTCTTGACGTTCACTGAGTAGACGTCAAGCGGGGATTTGGCTGAGGTGAGCGAAAAGCCCACGTCCTCGCTGTTGGGATGGAAGTTCAGACCGCCGATGACGCCGGCGGGCAGGTTCCCGACGGGATGGTATTCGTAGTTGTTGCCGGTTTGAAGAATGTAGAACTTGCTCAGGCCATTTTCATTTGTAATGAAGGCGATGTTCTTGCCGTCTTCGCTAAGGGCGAATTCTTCGACGTCCCACGGGATGCTGGTCGTGAGATAGCGCGGCGTCATGGTGGCGAGGTCAAAGTAGGCGAGGCGCTGGAAGTCGGAATCGCGGTCGGTGGTGAGGTAGATGCCTTTTCCGTCTTTGCTGAAGACTGCGGGACCATAGAAGATCTGGGAGCCAGTCTGCTGCGTAGGCGTGATCTGTTTTTTGTCTCCGGTCGCGCTATCGACGAGATAAAGATTGCTCTGGTTAATGGAAAGCTCTTCGAGAAGCAGCAGGTGGCTGCCATCAGGAGACCAGTCAGTTGGGCCCCACCCACCGCCCTTGAGCTGGACGAGCATGTGGTCGGTCTTCGGCTGGTGGATGTCCATCGTATAGAGATCTGTGTCCTGCCCGTTGCGGCGGGTGGAAGTGTAGGCAATGCGGCTGCCTTTGTGTTCAAACAGTGAATCGCTGTTGCGCGATTTGCCGTCGGTCATGAGGGTGATGTCGCCCCTGGCCATGTCGTAACGGTAAAGCTGGTACCACTCGCCGCCGCCGATGTCCTTGGCAAAAACAAAGGAGTTACCGGTGACGGGCTCGAAGGTGGCTCCGAGAACGCGATCGGGGAAGAAGGTTAGCTGCTGGCGTGCGCCGCCCGGCATCTTGACAACATGAACCTGGCGGGTGTCGGCGAATCTTGTGGCAATAAGCATCTCGCGCTTGATCGGGTTCCAGCTGAGGAGCGCGGCAGAGCGCGAATCACCATAGCGCGCGGTCTGTTCGGCGATCGAGGTGGGGATAGGCGGGATAGTCTCAAGCACGAGATTGTCACCCGGCTTGATAACTGCCTTTTGCGGAGCGCTTGTCTGGGCAGAGGCGGAAAGGTTGACGAGGGCGAGGAAGATTGGGACAAGGTGTTTCTTCACGGGAGGCTCCTGAGCTGGCGAAGCGACGGTGCAGGAATGATAGGTGAGAAAGTGGGGGTTCTCAAGAATTGTTGTGTGGGAGAGCGGATGGGTGTGGTCGTATAGCCTTTTCAACAGATTCAGCCTGTTTTCAACACTTGCCAGGCGGAATGGAAATGATAGTATTCAAACTGTTGCCGCGAAAATGGTTTCGATCGGATGCGGAGCGGTAGAAAGTATTTCAGACCGGTTGCAAGAGCGATGCCGGCGTGTTACATTAGAAGAGTTACGAAAGAGAAGCAGTTGCAAGTTGGTTTCGCTGTGCGGGCTCTTGAGTCTGCCGTAGTTTAAGCGAGCCGGGTGTTCGACAGGCGCTGGGCGTCTCATTTGAGCGAACAATCCATTGCAAGTGGAGGAGCTGGACTCCTCATGTTTGTATGCAGGCATAAAGCCTGCCTTTGGCGGCAAATGGCTGCGCGAAGAGCGATCTTTCAAAGTTTGGTGCTGCAAGGAAGTGCAAGAAAATATTTAGATTTTTTCTTGACCTGCCCCGCGAATTTCGATAGTCTTGAAAAGTTCGCGCAAAAATGCAGCGCAACAAGTTCGAGGGCCACAGCGATGCTGTGATTCCCCGATCCAAGCGGCCCGCTTAGGCGGTAACCGGCGCGGATCTTTGACAATCAGGTTGAACATGCCAGTCGTGAGAATGGAAGAAGATCTTGGTTCGATCATTCTCACATGTTAGTCCTTCACAGTCTTTCGAGCACTGTGAAGGCGATTGCTCCAGCGACCTCCGTCGTCTGGTAGCAATCTCAGGATATAAACGAGAGTTTGATCCTGGCTCAGAATCAACGCTGGCGGCGTGCCTAACACATGCAAGTCGAACGAGAAAGTGGAGCAATCCATGAGTAAAGTGGCGCACGGGTGAGTAACACGTGACTAACCTACCCTTGAGTGGGGAA
>CAYVSQ010000225.1:0-4432 GCA_964453815.1 uncultured Acidobacteriaceae bacterium
ACAATATTTCGCTGGAGATCGAACTGCATACGCCGGTAGCCATGGAGAAGGGTCTGCGGTTTGCCATCCGCGAAGGCGGACGCACCGTAGGCGCAGGCACCATCACCGACATCATTCAGTGACGCTGGTAAGACGGTCGGCCCACGCGCGCTTCGCGCGCAATAGCAAGTTAGCGAGTCAGCTAGACCAGCAAGGATAGCTGGTCTGCTGATAGCGGAAAGATACAAGACGATGGTTGGACAAAGAATACGCATCCGGTTGAAAGCCTATGACTATCGGGTGCTCGACACCTCGACGGGTGAGATCGTGGACACGGCAAAGCGCCCGGGCGCGCAGGTTGCGGGTCCGATTCCCTTGCCTACGGTGAAGAACAAGTATTGCGTGCTGCGTTCGCCGCACGTTGACAAGAAATCGCGCGACGCCTTTGAGATCCGCACGCACAAGCGGCTGATCGATATCCTCGAACCCACCCAGCAGACAGTAGACGCGCTGATGAAACTCGATCTGCCCGCCGGTGTGGATGTAGAGATCAAGGCTTTCGAAAAGTGACGCTGGCCGCGTCGGGCGACGACGCCCTTCGTGTGTAAAGGCAATAGCAACCCGGCAGTGCGCTCGCTTGAGCGGCGCATGATGAGGAGAGGAAGACATGGCAGTTACAGGAATTCTGGGTAAGAAGATCGGCATGACGCAGGTATTCGATGAAAAGGGTGAAGTTCACCCTATCACCGTCCTGCAGGCCGGTCCCTGCGTAATTACGCAGTTGAAAACGGCTGCGAAGGATGGCTATGACGCTGCGCAGATCGGTCTGGTTGAGTTCGTGAAGGCTTCGAAGGTCACCAAGCCGCAGGCGGGCCACTTTGCCAAGCACGATGTTCCGCCCGTGCGGATGATCCGCGAAGTTGCGGTTGAAACCGAGACCAAGCCGGCCGCTGAAGGCGAGTCGAATGGCAACATCAAGGCCGGCGACAAAATTCTGGTCGACATCTTCTCCGACGAGAAGTATGTCGACGTGATCGGTACGAGCAAGGGACGCGGCTTTGCGGGTGTCATTCGCCGTCACAATTTCGGTGGTGGACCCAAATCGCACGGTCATATGTTCCAGGTGCAGGGTTCGATCGGCGCCTCGTCGTTTCCTTCGCGCGTTCTTCCGGGTATGCGTATGCCGGGACACATGGGAGTGGATCGCGTCACGGTTCGCAATCTCCGCATTCGCGGGATTGATCTGGACGAGAACCTCTTGATGGTTGAGGGAGCGGTTCCGGGTCCTCGCGACGGATATGTGCTGATTTCGAAGGCCAAGGCCCCGCCGCGCGAGCGCCGTGGTTTTGCCGGTGGCGGCACGGTCGATCCGCTGAAGGCTTCGAAGAAGGCTTCGGGCAAGAAGAAGTAGCAGGCTTGAAAGAGAAAACGATGGCAAACATTGACGTATTAAATCTGAGCGGAGATAAGGTTGGGTCGCTCGAGCTGGCCGATGAGGTCTTTGGCCAGCAGAATGAAGCGCTTCTATGGGAAGCGGTGAAGCACTATCGTGCCGCGTTGCGCCAGGGAACGGCAGCGACGAAGAACCGCAAGCTCGTCTCCGGCTCCGGTAAGAAGCTCTGGAAGCAAAAGGGCACCGGACGCGCACGTGTGGGTTCGGTGCGCTCGCCTCTGTGGCGGCACGGCGGCACAGTTCACGGACCGCAGCCCCGCTCCTATGAATACGCGTTTCCGCGCAAGAAGCTGCTCGGCGCGCTGCGCTCAGCGCTGGCGGCGAAGCTGGCCGACGGCAAGCTGATCGTGGTCGAGAGCTTCGATTTGAAGGAGCCCAAGGCCAGGCTGTATCGCCAGGCGCTGAACAAGCTCGAAGCCAAGCGGACCGTTCTTTTGATCGAGAACGGCAAAGAGGTGAGCCAGGCGTTGATACTCGGCTCGCGCAACCTCGCCGGCGTGGAGCTGATGCTCAACAATGAAGTGCATCCTTACGACTTGCTTCGCTACGAGCGCGCAATCTTCTCTCGGCCGGCGATCGAGAGTCTGCAGGAATCACTCAAGAAGACAGTATCGAAGCGGAAAATGGCGAGCGAGAAAGCGGAGGTGGCCTAAATGCCGACGACATATACAGTAATCCGTCGCCCGCTGATTACGGAAAAGGGTCTGACCGCCAAGGAGGCCGAAGGAACGCTGGTATTCGAAGTGGATCCCAAGGCTACCAAGACAGAAGTGAAGCAGGCTGTTGAGCTGCTCTTCAAGGTAAAGGTTGCCGGAGTTCGCACCTCGAACCTCGCCGGTAAGGAGCGCCGCAGAGGTAAGTTTTCCGGCTATCGGGCCGACTGGAAGAAGGCGTATGTGCGCCTGAAGTCAGGTGAAAAGATGCCGGACTACGTGAACAACCTCTAGGCCCGGGGTACAGGGTTTAGGGCGTAGGGTTTAGCGACAGAGATTCGAGGGTCTGGGAAAGATTCCGGGCTTACGCGGGTGAAAGCGGCCTGCGGGTAGAGAGAAGATACGATGCCGATTAAAACATATCGACCGATGACGCCGTCGTTGCGCTTCAAGACCACGCTGGTCAACGACGAGATTACTACGGACAAGCCATACAAGCCGCTGCTGGTCATCAAGCAGCGTACCGGCGGCCGCCGGAACTCCGGTGATCTGACCATTCGCCATCACGGCGGCGGTCACAAGCAGAAGCTGCGCCTGATCGATTTTAAGCGCGACAAGTACGGCGTTCCCGGACGCGTGGCGACGATCGAATACGATCCCAACCGCTCTTCGCGCATCGCTTTGATCAGCTATGCCGACGGCGAGAAGCGCTACATCCTGCAGCCGGTCGGCCTGAAGGTTGGCCAGCAGATCATGAGCGGACCGGAAGCCGATATTCTCATCGGCAACGCGCTGCCGCTCAAGAACATTCCTGCCGGCACCACGGTGCATAACGTGGAGCTTCGTCCCGGCAAGGGCGCTCAGATGGTGCGCTCGGCAGGTTCCTCGGCGCAGCTGGTGGCGAAGGAAGGCGACTATGCGCTGCTGAAGCTGCCTTCCGGCGAGACGCGCAAAGTGCTGGTTGAGTGCATGGCGACCATCGGACAGGTGGGTAACACTGATCACGAAAATGTCTCGATCGGCAAAGCAGGACGCAACCGCTGGAAGGGTATTCGGCCGACCAACCGCGGCGTTTCGATGAACCCGGTGGATCACCCGCATGGCGGCGGCGAGGGCAAGACTTCAGGCGGACGTCATCCTGTGACCCCCTGGGGTCAGCCGACCCGCGGATACAAGACGCGCAACAACAAGCGGACCGATGCATTCATCGTGAGCCGCTGGAAGAAGTAAGAGCAGAGATTAGGAAACAGGGGTTAGGGCTTAGAAACCCTGGTCCAGTTGTTTAGGAGATATATGGCACGGTCGACAAAAAAGGGTCCCTTCATCGACGGGCACCTGATGGTCAAGATTGAAGCGTTGAACCGGGCGAACGACAAGAAAGTCGTCCGTACCTGGTCGCGTCGGTCCACCATTCACCCGGACATGGTGGGTCATACGATTGCGGTACACAACGGCAGGAAGTTTGTGCCTGTGTACGTGACGGAGAACATGGTAGGCCACAAGCTGGGTGAGTTTGCGGCGACGCGTACGTTTAAAGGACACTCGGCCAAGGGTGCGGAGACTTCGGCGAAGCCGAAATAACCGGAAGACACGAGTATGAGAGTGAATTGCGTTGCCTGCGCCCTTGAGCGCGAGCAAAGCAAGAGGGCGAGAGCGGCATCATTGCGAAGCCTTCGTATAGAGGATTAAGCCAATGCAAGTAGAAACACGAGAATTCACGGCTCAGGCGCGCTTCCAGCGGGTATCTCCGCAGAAGGCGCGGCTGGTGCTCGAGCAGATCAAGGGCCGCAGTGTGGAAGAGGCACTGAACACAGTGACCTTCACCAAGAAGTCCGTCGCTCCTATGGTCGAGAAGGTTCTGCGGTCGGCGTTGCAGAACGCCAACTATCTGAGCCAGGAGCAGGGCCTCGATGTTGACGTGGACAATCTCTACGTGAAGACGGCAATTGCGAACGAAGGCCCACGCATGAAGCGCATCCGTCCGGCTCCGATGGGCCGCGCGTTCCGCTATCAGCGGCGCATGGCGCACATCGTGATCGCGGTGGCTGAGCGCAATCACGAGGGCCTGGTGCATACGGTTGGCGAGGAGCACGAAGCATCGGCACCGTCGAAGGCGAAGAAGACCGCCGCCAGGAAGGCTCCGGCAAAGAAGGCAGCCGTGAAGAAGACGGCAGTCAAGAAATCGGCAGTCAAGAAGAAGGCTGCAAAGTAGGTTAAGGGCGCAAGGAAGGTTTAGAGGAAATTATGGGACAGAAAGTCCATCCTTACGGATTTCGGCTCGGTGTGAATAAGCCATGGCGTTCGCGCTGGTTCGTCGAGCGCGACTACGACAAGCTGCTCATCGAAG
>CAYVSQ010000226.1:0-9951 GCA_964453815.1 uncultured Acidobacteriaceae bacterium
CGCGTACTTGCGGCGGAAGCGCTCGACACGGCCCGCGGTATCCACCAGCTTCTGCTTGCCCGTGAAGAACGGGTGGCAGCTTGAACAGATTTCCACGTGGATGTCGCCCTTGTGGGTTGCGCGGGTGGCAAAACTCGAGCCACAGGCGCACATAACCCTGATTTCATTGTAGTTTGGATGAATCCCTGTCTTCGGCATAGCTTGTCTGAAACCTTTCCTGCAGTCCTTTTATTTTATGCGGTTTTTAGGGGCTTGGCAATCATCCGACTCCTACGCGACGGGGCGCTTTCGCGGGCAGCTGCGATCATTAAAATGCTCGGTAGCAGATTAGGATGATGGGTATCGACATGGGAAAGACGGCATTGTTCGGAGCTGCCGGGGCCATTGGGAAAAGTATCGGCAGCGCACTTCGTTTGCAGGGAAACCCCTATCGAGTCGTTGGCCGCAACCGGCAACAACTTGAGAAATCTTTTGGAAGCGATCCCCTGGCGGAAATTGTCACATGGAATCCCGAAGATCCAGCATCTGTTCGCTCGGCAGCTCGTGGTGTCGAGACGCTCATCTACCTGGTTGGAGTTCCGTATGACCAGTTCCAGCTTCATCCTATTCTGATCCGGAAGACGCTCGATGCCGCGGTCGCCGAGGGGGTCAAGCGCCTAGTGTTGATCGGCACCGTGTACCCGTATGGCCGCCCGACAACTCCGCTTGTCACCGAAGCTCATCCCCGCAACCCCCATACCTTCAAAGGCCAGATGCGAAAGGCGCAGGAGGACACCCTGCTCAAAGTCCACAACTAAGGAAAGATTCAGGGAACGATCCTCAGGCTGCCCGATTTTTACGGGCCGGATGTCGATGCCAGCTTTCTGCATTTAGTGTTCAAGGCTGCGGCAGGGGGAGGAACGGCCGACATGGTCGGACCGATCGATCTCCCGCATGAGTTTGTCTATGTGCCGGACGTAGGACCTGTCGTACTCGCACTAGCTGGAAAACCTGAGGCGTATGGTCGCTGGTGGAACTTCGCCGGTGTCGGCGCCATCACGCAGCGCGAAATCGTGAACCAAGCCTTTGCGCTGGCTGGCCGTAAGCCGAAACTCCGTGTAGCGGGCAAAACCATGTTGCGCCTGATCGGCCTCTTCAAGCCATTCATGCGCGAGCTGGTGGAGATGCACTATCTGCTGACGACTCCAGTATTGATGGATGACGCCGCGCTGCATCAACTCCTTGGCGAGGTTCACAAGACCTCCTACGCAGATGGCATACGAGCCACGCTCGAAGCTTCTCGCGCACATTGAACGAGAGACAAATACGGCCATCGATTCGCTGCCCACGCTCGACATCCTCCCCTGCCCGTGTTCTAGTGGAAATCGCAGCGCGATTCGCCCTGCAGGACACAAAATGCTTCGGTTTGGAATCTTCGCCGCCCTCTGCCTTTCCGCCTCGCTCGCTCTTACCCAATCCACGGCCCAAACCGTGCCGCAGACTGATTCAAGCTACGTTGATCCGAGTGGAACCGCGCACATCACACGCGTTATTCCTGTGCCGAAAACGATCAGTCCCGAGGCTCAGGTCAGACTCACGCGGCCAGTCTCTGACGCTGCTCACCCGCAGTCCCTTGCGGAGCGGCGAAGCGGCACCGACGCCTGGCAGGCGCGCGCCGGAGAAGCCAGCAAAGCCGTCTACCCGGTGAACATCGGCGATAGCGCCTTCGCCGGAGTGCCCGTGCGGATCGTCACTCCGCTGACGATTCCGCCGGCTAACAGCAACCGGGTGCTCATTTGCGTTCACGGCGGCGGATTCAACTCCGATTCGGGCTCGCTCACCGAGACGATTCCGATCGCCAACCTCACGGAGTCCAAGGTGGTTTCGATCCTCTACCGCCTTGCGCCCGAGCATCCCTTCCCGGCCGCAGTCGACGACACGGTCGCGGTCTACAAGGAACTGCTCAAGAGCTACAAGCCAAAGAACATCGCACTCTACGGAACCTCCGCCGGAGCTATCCTCACTGCTGAGACAGCCGTCCGATTGAAGCAGCTTGGCCTTCCGCTGCCCGGAGCCCTTGGCATCTTTTCCGGCCTGGGCGACTTCAGCCGGTACGGCGACTCGTGGGCGATGTATGCGCTCAACGGTCTTTCCGGCCACCTTGACCCGCCTAATTCGGAAGCGCACGACTCCGAATATGTAGGTTCGACTGATAGGAAAGATCCCGTCCTTTCGCCGTTGTTTGCGGACGTAAAGGGATTCCCGCCCACTCTCTTCATCACCAGTGGCCGCGACAGCCTACTGAGCGGGACGACCATACTGCATCGGAAATTCCTCGAATCGGGCGTTGACGCCGACCTCGTCGTCTTCGAAGCATTGCCGCATGCCTTCTGGAACGATGTCAGCCTGCCCGAGTCCCGCGAAGCGTATCAGATCATGGCAGGCTTTTTCGATTCGCGTTTGGGGAAATAGCCACTGGTTTTACGCAATATACCCGGCGATATACACAGCCTCGCGCCTGCCATACTCTAAATTCATGCTTCAACCCTGCCCCAAGTGCGACGGAATGGGAATGCGTATCATTCGCCAGACTGACGGCCGCTTCGCCGCTGAGCCCTGCGACTGCCGTCACGAGCTGCGAGTCGCTGCGTTAATTGAGAGGGCGCGCATACCTCGCCGCTACGAGCATTGCTCTTTCGACAGCTTTGACGCCATTTTTCCCGGATCAGACCCTTCTCTTGCCGCCGCGCACCTCATGGCGCGCCGCTTTGTCGAGGGTTATCCCGCGACTACCGAGGGCCGCGGCCTGCTTCTTACGGGGTCGGTTGGAGTGGGCAAAACCCATCTCGTTGTCGGCATTCTCAAGGCGCTCATCGAGAAAGGGGTTCGTGGGCTCTTCTGCGATTATCGCGAGCTGCTCAAGGAGATCCAGCACTCCTATAACCCGCAGGTCGTCACCAACGAGCTTGAGATTCTGCGACCTGTCTTTGATGCCGATGTTCTCGTCCTCGACGAGCTCGGTGCATCCAAGCCGACCGAGTGGGTGTGGGACACCGTCGCCCTCATCCTCAATACGCGCTACAACGACAAGCGCACCACTATCATCACCACCAACTACCCTGACCAGTCTCCAAGTGCCGCGAGTGTCAGCGGCCCGCAGCGCGCCATGCGCGAGGAGAGCCTTGGCGACCGTATCGGCGAGCGTATGCGCTCACGGCTGGCGGAGATGTGTGTCGTGATTGAGATGCGCGGGAAAGACTTCCGCCAGAACGTCAGGCGCGCGAGATTCGGTTGAGCTTTCTCTTCTCGCCCCGCGCAAGTCAGCACGGTTGCGGTTTGCGCGGGAACTTCCATCGTATGTGCAGGTTTGCTCTAAACTCTTTGCCGGCATTCGCTTTCTGTTCCGAGGAGAGAAAGTTCTAAAACGCATGCAACATGATCAGGCGATCACGCAGAGCTTTGGCCCCAGGGCCGATGCATATCTCACCAGTACAGTGCACTCCAACGGCGCCGATCTGAATCTTCTTGCCGAGATGATCTGTGCCACAGGCCGACCGCGCGTCCTGGACCTCGGCTGCGGCGCCGGACATGCCAGCTTCGCCGTGGCGTCGTTCGCTTTCGAGGTCGTCGCGTATGACCTCACCGACTCCATGCTGAGCATCGTCTCCGCTGCGGCCAAGGAGCGCGGCCTCTCCAACATCCGTACACAATTAGGCTCCGTCGAATCGCTTCCTTATCGGGCGGGCGAATTTGATTGGGTGATCAGCCGCTATAGTGCGCATCACTGGCGGGATATACGGCGCGCACTGCGCGAAATCAGACGCGTGATCAGACCCGGAGGCAAGATTTGCATTATCGATGTCGCCGGCGGCCCGGAACCCATCCTCGATACGCATCTTCAAGCAGTCGAGCTGTTGAGAGATCCCTCTCACGTGCGCAACTACACGTCCGACGAGTGGCTGAACCTCTTCGGAGAATATTTTTCTCAGCCAGAGATCAACTTTCGCTGGCGCCTGCCTCTCGAATTTTCTTCATGGATTGCGCGCATCGGAACACCGGCCAATCGCGTTGCCGCGCTAGAATCGCTCTGGTCGGCTGCTCCCGCAGAAGTCCGCGCCTATTACATGCTCCAGAAGGATCTCTCCTTCGAGCTCGACGCGCTCATGATTTCAACTCGGGGCGCATAGCGCATTTAATTAACTGAACGATCAGTCGCTACTCCAACACAACCTCGGCTTCGGTCCTTCCGGTCATGGTCAGCACGACGGCTGCGGCAATGATCAGCCCTCCGCCCACCCACGCGCCCGCGCCAAGCTGGTCGCCGAGGAGTGTTACGCCAAGAATCGATCCCATGGCCGGCTCAATATTCAGAAACACACCCGCGCGCGACGCCGGGACGTGATGAACCCCCCAATTCCATAGGAAGGTCGTGGCAGCGGTGCAGAGCAATCCGCTGGCCGCAAGGGCAAACCATACTTGGGAACTCACTCCATGAATGGGAGGCGGCCCATCCACCAGAGCCACCCAAACGGCGAGCATGGCCAGTCCGCTCAACAGTCCGTAGCCGGTGACCACCACCGCTGAGTGGTCCTGCACCAGGTGGCGATTGAGCAGAAGCCAGCCGAGGGCGATCACCAGTGACAGGATCACTAGCATGTCGCCTGCCAGCGTGGGGCCACCCGCAGTGTGGGAGTGCATGCCGCTCAACGTGATGAGAGCAACTCCGCAGGTGGATCCCGCGAGCGCGAACCAACCTTTCCAGTCCAGGCGCTCATGCGTGAAGATGGTCGCCCCGATGGCCAGAATCACGGGCATCGTCCCGACCATGAGTGAGGCATCGCTCACAGTGGTAAGTGACAGGCCGTAGAACTGAATGAGGAATTGCAGCGGGATGCCCAGAAACGACGCGGTCAGTAACAGCAGCCATTCCCTGCGACTTAAGCCCGGCCTGCGCAGCATGGGCAGAAATCCCAGACAGGCAAAGAGGAAGCGGTAGAAGACCATGTGACCGACGCTGAGTTCGGTGAGCGCGATCTTACCGAAGTAGAAGCCAGTCCCCCACAGGGTTCCCGCCAGGGCGCAGGCACCGTAGCCTAGCGCGTACCTTGATCGAGCGGGCGATCGAGCGGATCTTTCTGCCGAGTGCGAGGCCATTTGTATAGCCTCGCATACTCTTGCCCCGTCGCTACCAGATCGCGCAGCGGTTTGCCGAAGCCATGGGCTGGCCTGTCTTGCAGCTGAAGGCCTTCTGGAATTCCGGCAGATTGACAACCACTCCATTCACACGAAACTCCTCAGGTGAATGGGGATCGGTCTGCACGCGAAGGCGAAGATTCTCGGGACGATTGTTCGTGCACCAACCCTGTCCGTAGGAGACGAAGAACTGCTGTTCCGGCGCGAGATTGCCGTATTCCGCTCCGCCCTGCGTGCCCAAATCTGTGCCCATCTTCTGTGCGCGGTCGACATAGGCGAGAAAAGCGAGTTTGAGGCCGCCGAGATCGGCAATATTCTCGCCCAGCGTAAGCTTGCCGTTTACGTGCAGGTCGTCGACTGCAACAAATCCGTCGTACTCCTTGACGACACAGTCGGCGCGCTCTGTGAACTGCTTGCCGTCCGCACCGGTCCACCAGTCGGCCAGATTGCCGTGCGCGTCGAACTGGCGTCCTTCGTCGTCAAAGCCATGCGTCAACTCGTGGCCGATCACGCCGCCCGCATCGCCATAGTTCACCGCATCGTCCTGCAAAGGATCGAAATACGGCGGCTGCAGAATACCGGCGGGAAAGTTAATGTCGTTCAGTTGCGGATTGTATTCCGCATTGACGGTCGGCGGCGTCATGCCCCACTCGGCGTGGTCGACCGGCCGGCCGATTTTCGCGATGTTGCGCTTTTGCTCAAAAACAGCGGCGCGCTGCGCGTTGCCGAGAGCGTCGCCAGGTATCACGTCAAGCGTCGCATAGTCGCGCCACTTGTCCGGATACCCGATCTTGTTCGCCACGCCACGCAGTTTTTCTTTGGCACGCGCCTTGTTTGCCGGGCTCATCCACGCCAACTGATCGATATCGCGATCCATCGCCGCCTCGATGTCCTTGGTCAGCTCCAGGGTGCGGGCCTTGTCCTGCGGACTGAAGCGCTGGGATACATAGACTTCGCCGAGCGCCTCGCCGAGTGCTCCATCCACTGCGCGTACGCAGCGCTTCCAGCGAGCCTGCTGCTCAGGCTGGCCGGAGAGAGTCTTGCCGTAGAAATTGAATGCCTCGTCGTCCAGGTCATGGGGCATGGCAGTCGAAGGGATGCGGCGAGTCACGTTCCAGCGCAGGAAGGTTTTGAGATCGGCGAGATCGGTTGAGCCCAGCACCTGGTTGAGAGTGACGAAGTATGCCGGAGTCGAGACGTTGAGCGATCCCACAGGAGGCGCGTTGACCGCGGCAAGATAGCGGTCAAACGCGAAGTTGGGCGTGCTCTTGTCGAATTCGGCAAGCTGGGTCTTGTGATACAGCTTCTCGGGGTCACGGCGCTCCACATTGCTAAGCGATGCGGCCGCAAGCGCGGACTCCAGCCGCAGAACTGTCGCGGCATCTTTTGCGGCCTGCTCGTGCGACTCGCCGAGCAACTCGAAGGTTCGCGCCACGTGGTCCTGATACTGCTGGCGCAGCTTGACCGACTTCGCATCGGTGCGGGAGTAGAAGCCCTTTTCCGGCAGACCGAGTCGGGGTTGATCTACCACGGCAATCTGCTGCGTCGCGTCCTTGAAATCCTGATCGGAGTAGAAGCCAAAGAGGCTTCCTACTCCGTTGACCTGCAACCACGCAGCCAATTCGGGGAGCTGGTCTTTTTGTGTGACAGCGGAAATTCGATTAAGTAACACCTGGATCGGAGCGAGTCCCGCGCGGTCGATGACACCCGTATCGATGCAGGTGGAGTAGAAGTCGCCAATCTTTTGCTCGTTCGGTGTGCGGCTAGCTCCGCCGGCTGCCGCCTTCTCCAGAATCGTCTTCAGCACCAACCGATTCTGGTCGGCAAGCTCGGTGTCCCGGCCATACGATGATTGATCGGATGGAATCGGATTTTGCTTCAGCCATCCGCCGCACGCAAATTGGTAGAAATTAACGCAGGGATCGACGCTGGAATCCATCAGAGTGGGATCCAGTGCTTTGAGGGTTTTGGCGCCTGCCGTGCCGGTGCCTGGGGTCGCGCTTTGTGCATGCGACCATCCTGTGAGAGTGAGCATTGCCGTAAGTGCGAAAGCATGGAGCCCATAACTGCCAACGTTGCGAAGAATCATCAAGGCCTCGGGGGAAATTCTTGAATCAAGCTCGGATAAAGATGGACGGTAGCAACGACCGTTGATCCAAGTCAAGCTATCCAAATCGTTGGCCTAATACCTCGTATTCAGTTTCTCAGGATCGAGAGGGCTTGTCCGATAAGCCGGCAGGGCTTCACGAACATGTTCTGTTCCCGGCGAATAAATTTAACTGACTCATTCCCGAATCCTTTACGAAAAGAGGCTTTTACTGCGTCATTCAAATCCGGTGACGGGGCCGAAACCGGCGATTTGCGTAGTGAACCCTCTGGCGCAGAGAATGCTGTTGATGATCCTGTTCGGCCAACCCTTGCGCCCCATCTTCATAATGCTCGCGCTCTTTGCGTCCGCTGCGATTGCGTCCGAGGGGGATTCGAAGCGCAAGACGGATCCGGGGCCGCCACCGAATGCACGCATCGAGGTCGGGCCGCTGGGCTATACCGCGCCCAGCAAGGCCTACTTCAGTTACAGATACTCGACGACCACGCTTCACTTCATCGACAGCGATCACCTGCTCTTTACCTTTCGCGATGCCGGTCTCATGCACCGCATCCCGGATGATCCGGCGGACGACGAGGATCAGATGATTCGCGCCGTGGTTCTCGACATCTCCAGCGGCAAGCCTGTCGAGCAGAGCCAATGGCGCATGCACGACCGCCAGCGCTATTTGTGGGCGCTGCACGACGGCAGGTTCATTGTGCGGCAGAGAAATTCGCTCTACCTGACGGACAGCAATCTGGAATTGCGGCCTTACCTCCGCTTTGACAATCCGTTGCAAGCCGTGGGGATTTCCCCCGATCGCAAGCTCATGATGATCGAGGTGCAGAAGCTTGTCGCTCCCGATTCCAATTCTGAGACAGCCTCGGGTATTGATTCCTTCTTCGGTCCGACGCCGTCCAGGCAAAAGCGCACCGAGGTGTTTATACTGCATCCCGGCGACAATACTATTCTCGCCTCGAGCGAAGTGCGGCATTCAGTCGATCTGCCCCTGGTCGAGAACGGCTTTCTCAATCTGCTCGAAGGAAGGGACCCGGGCAAGTGGGTGATTCAGAAACAGGCGTTTCACCAGGATCCGCAAGTCGTCGCCGAGTTCAAATCCTCATGCACGCCCACTCTGCTGACCGTCAGCGGTTCGGTCGCGCTCGCGGTCGGCTGTCCGCCCAAGGGAGGAAACGATCATACGGTGAGCGCCATCTCCCTCACCGGACAGGTGCTGTGGGAAGACCGCTGGAAGCAGCGCTATATCTGGCCAACCTTCGACTACGCCGAAGATGGGAGCCGTTTTGCCTATGGCGCGCTTGAGGTCAATCGCGACATTGGTTCCACGGATTGGTTTGGCGAGTCGGATGTTATCACGCAGATGATCGGAGTCTACGATACCGAGTCCGGCAAGCTGCAGTTGGCGAAGGATGCATCGCCGGTGCTGAGCGCCGGCCAGAACTATGCGCTCTCTGCCAATGGCCGCCGCTTCGCCATCCTACGCGAGGGTGCGATTGAAATTTACGATTTGCCGGCGGTCGCCAATGTGCCGGTTACCACTCCGCCGTCAGCGCCCATCGCACAAAAGTAATGATTTCGTCCTGCTGATAGTTCGCCGGTTTGTCGTCAATTTCCGGAAGGGCGTCGACTATGAGTGCAAATAGGCCAGGACTGCTCGCACGATTTCTGCTTTCGCTTCTGCGAGCGATACCTTGGGGGGGCGTCGGAACAGTGCTCCATGGGAGAGAGATTCCACCATGTGTGTGACAACGAACACGAGTTTGTCGAGATTGCGGCCCTTCTTCAACTCGTGCGCCCGCGACGAGATCGCCAGCAGGAAGGCACCATGCAGGCGCACAGCGAAGTCGCGCGTCCCGTCCGCTCTATGCGGAACCTCTGACAGCAGCAATTCATAAAGTTCCGGGTCGGCACTGTGAGCATGGATCATGGCTTCGATCATGGCGCTCAAGAGGTCATCGAGAGACGATGCAGCATGCTCGATGAGTTTGGTCTCGACCATGCGATCAATTTCCTCTATGTGGCGCTCATGTAGGGCAACAAAGATCGCGCGTTTGTTCGGAAAGTACTGGTAGACAGAGCCGATGCTTACTCCTGCAACTTCAGCAACGCGATTGGTTGTGACAGCATGGAAGCCTTCGCGCTTCAGCACTCTTACGACAGCATCGAGTACCGCGTCGACTGTCTGACGAGCGCGGCGCTGCTTCGGCTGCCGTCGGCCTGAGCGTCTGGCGGCCTTCAATGCCATAACGACTCGCGCAGAACAAATGTGAGCAAATATCCATATACTGCCTTATCGTTATGAACTCTCGTGAGATACATTTTCCCTTCAAAGCGAGTAGACATGATTGGATGCTCCTCGTAACGTTTATATCAATTTATGAGCAAACGTACACATTATGCGAAATATCTCATTTTAGGAGAATCATGATGACATGTCTTATTACAGGCGCGACAGGCGATGTGGGCTCCAGGGTGGTCGAACTTCTGCTCCGACGCGGCGATCGACCGCGGGTATTCGTCCGCGACGCACACAAGGCACGGGCACGTTTCGGCGATCGGGTCGATGTGCTCGTCGGAGATCTCGCCGACCCGACGGCCCTGAGGGAAGCCCTTGAAGGCGTCGACGAGCTCTTCCTCGTCAATAGCGGTCCCGAAATCGCCGCGCGAGGCCA